>NC_022584.1:1660472-1992567 GCF_000479335.1 Streptococcus ilei | reverse complement strand
GGGGGCAACCCCCAACTACTTCCGGCGTTCTAGGGCTTAACTTCTGTGTTCGGCATGGGTACAGGTGTATCTCCTAGGCTATCGTCACTTAACTCTGAATGATGAACATTCAAAATTGAATACCTATATTCTAACAAAAATCTAAACGGCTGTAAATATCCTCAGTTACTTTTTGGATAAGTCCTCGAGCTATTAGTATTAGTCCGCTCCATTGCTCACACAACTTCCACTCCTAACCTATCTACCTGATCTTCTCTCAGGGCTCTTACTAACATATAGTTATGGGAAATCTCATCTTGAGGTGGGTTTCACACTTAGATGCTTTCAGCGTTTATCCCTTCCCTACATAGCTACCCAGCGATGCCTCTGGCGAGACAACTGGTACACCAGCGGTAAGTCCACTCTGGTCCTCTCGTACTAGGAGCAGATCCTCTCAAATTTCCTACGCCCGCGACGGATAGGGACCGAACTGTCTCACGACGTTCTGAACCCAGCTCGCGTGCCGCTTTAATGGGCGAACAGCCCAACCCTTGGGACCGACTACAGCCCCAGGATGCGACGAGCCGACATCGAGGTGCCAAACCTCCCCGTCGATGTGAACTCTTGGGGGAGATAAGCCTGTTATCCCCAGGGTAGCTTTTATCCGTTGAGCGATGGCCCTTCCATGCGGAACCACCGGATCACTAAGCCCGACTTTCGTCCCTGCTCGAGTTGTAGCTCTCGCAGTCAAGCTCCCTTATACCTTTACACTCTGCGAATGATTTCCAACCATTCTGAGGGAACCTTTGGGCGCCTCCGTTACCTTTTAGGAGGCGACCGCCCCAGTCAAACTGCCCGTCAGACACTGTCTCCGATAGGGATCACCTATCCGGGTTAGAGTGGCCATAACACAAGGGTAGTATCCCAACAACGCCTCCATCGAAACTGGCGTCCCGACTTCAATGGCTCCTACCTATCCTGTACATGTGGCACAGACACTCAATATCAAACTGCAGTAAAGCTCCATGGGGTCTTTCCGTCCTGTCGCGGGTAACCTGCATCTTCACAGGTACTAAAATTTCACCGAGTCTCTCGTTGAGACAGTGCCCAAATCATTACGCCTTTCGTGCGGGTCGGAACTTACCCGACAAGGAATTTCGCTACCTTAGGACCGTTATAGTTACGGCCGCCGTTTACTGGGGCTTCAATTCATACCTTCGCGTTACCGCTAAGCACTCCTCTTAACCTTCCAGCACCGGGCAGGCGTCACCCCCTATACATCATCTTACGATTTAGCAGAGAGCTGTGTTTTTGATAAACAGTTGCTTGGGCCTATTCACTGCGGCTGACATAAAGTCAGCACCCCTTCTCCCGAAGTTACGGGGTCATTTTGCCGAGTTCCTTAACGAGAGTTCTCTCGCTCACCTGAGGCTACTCGCCTCGACTACCTGTGTCGGTTTGCGGTACGGGTAGAGTATGTTTAAACGCTAGAAGCTTTTCTTGGCAGTGTGACATCACTAACTTCGCTACTAAACTTCGCTCCCCATCACAGCTCAATGTTATAGAACTAAGCATTTAACTCAATTCACACCTCACTGCTTAGACGTGCACTTCCAATCGCACGCTTTAGTTAGCCTACTGCGTCCCTCCATCACTACATACTCTAGTACAGGAATATCAACCTGTTGTCCATCGGATACACCTTTCGGTCTCTCCTTAGGTCCCGACTAACCCAGGGCGGACGAGCCTTCCCCTGGAAACCTTAGTCTTACGGTGGACAGGATTCTCACCTGTCTTTCGCTACTCATACCGGCATTCTCACTTCTATGCGTTCCAGCACTCCTCACGGTATACCTTCTTCACACATAGAACGCTCTCCTACCATACCATTAAAGGTATCCACAGCTTCGGTAAATTGTTTTAGCCCCGGTACATTTTCGGCGCAGGGTCACTCGACTAGTGAGCTATTACGCACTCTTTGAATGAATAGCTGCTTCTAAGCTAACATCCTAGTTGTCTGTGCAACCCCACATCCTTTTCCACTTAACAATTATTTTGGGACCTTAGCTGGTGGTCTGGGCTGTTTCCCTTTCGACTACGGATCTTAGCACTCGCAGTCTGACTGCCGACCATAATTCATTGGCATTCGGAGTTTATCTGAGATTGGTAATCCGGGATGGACCCCTCACCCAAACAGTGCTCTACCTCCAAGAATCTTTATGTCGACGCTAGCCCTAAAGCTATTTCGGAGAGAACCAGCTATCTCCAAGTTCGTTTGGAATTTCTCCGCTACCCACAAGTCATCCAAGCACTTTTCAACGTGCCCTGGTTCGGTCCTCCAGTGCGTTTTACCGCACCTTCAACCTGCTCATGGGTAGGTCACATGGTTTCGGGTCTACGACATAATACTAAAGCGCCCTATTCAGACTCGGTTTCCCTACGGCTCCGTCTCTTCAACTTAACCTCGCATCATATCGTAACTCGCCGGTTCATTCTACAAAAGGCACGCTCTCACCCATTAACGGGCTCGAACTTGTTGTAGGCACACGGTTTCAGGTTCTATTTCACTCCCCTCCCGGGGTGCTTTTCACCTTTCCCTCACGGTACTGGTTCACTATCGGTCACTAGGGAGTATTTAGGGTTGGGAGATGGTCCTCCCAGATTCCGACGAGATTCCACGTGTCTCGCCGTACTCAGGATACTGCTAGGTATAAAGACTATTTTAAATACGAGGCTGTTACTCTCTTTGGCCTACCTTCCCAGGTAGTTCTTCTATAATCTTTATGTCCACATTGCAGTCCTACAACCCCGAAGAGTAAACTCTTCGGTTTGCCCTCCTGCCGTTTCGCTCGCCGCTACTAAGGCAATCGCTTTTGCTTTCTCTTCCTGCAGCTACTTAGATGTTTCAGTTCACTGCGTCTTCCTCCTCATATCCTTAACAGATATGGGTAACAGGTATCACCTGCTGGGTTCCCCCATTCGGACATCCCCGGATCAGCGCTTACTTACAGCTCCCCGAGGCATTTCGTCGTTTGTCACGTCCTTCTTCGGCTCCTAGTGCCAAGGCATCCACCGTGCGCCCTTATTAACTTAACCTTATTAACCTAATTTCTTAAAAAATTAGAAAACTCATTAAATATTCACAGCGTTTTCGGTTTATTTTCTTGTTACTATTTGATATAGATATTCAATTTTCAATGTTCATCCTTGGTGATCTCTCACCAATGGAGCCTAGCGGGATCGAACCGCTGACCTCCTGCGTGCAAAGCAGGCGCTCTCCCAGCTGAGCTAAGGCCCCACAAGACCTCTCAAAACTAAACAAGACGAACGTGCAGGTTTCCTTATCCTTAGAAAGGAGGTGATCCAGCCGCACCTTCCGATACGGCTACCTTGTTACGACTTCACCCCAATCATCTATCCCACCTTAGGCGGCTGGCTCCTAAAAGGTTACCTCACCGACTTCGGGTGTTACAAACTCTCGTGGTGTGACGGGCGGTGTGTACAAGGCCCGGGAACGTATTCACCGCGGCGTGCTGATCCGCGATTACTAGCGATTCCGACTTCATGTAGGCGAGTTGCAGCCTACAATCCGAACTGAGACTGGCTTTAAGAGATTAGCTTGCCGTCACCGACTTGCGACTCGTTGTACCAGCCATTGTAGCACGTGTGTAGCCCAGGTCATAAGGGGCATGATGATTTGACGTCATCCCCACCTTCCTCCGGTTTATTACCGGCAGTCTCGCTAGAGTGCCCAACTAAATGATGGCAACTAACAATAGGGGTTGCGCTCGTTGCGGGACTTAACCCAACATCTCACGACACGAGCTGACGACAACCATGCACCACCTGTCACCTCTGTCCCGAAGGAAAACTCTATCTCTAGAGCGGTCAGAGGGATGTCAAGACCTGGTAAGGTTCTTCGCGTTGCTTCGAATTAAACCACATGCTCCACCGCTTGTGCGGGCCCCCGTCAATTCCTTTGAGTTTCAACCTTGCGGTCGTACTCCCCAGGCGGAGTGCTTAATGCGTTAGCTGCGGCACTGAGTCCCGGAAAGGACCCAACACCTAGCACTCATCGTTTACGGCGTGGACTACCAGGGTATCTAATCCTGTTTGCTCCCCACGCTTTCGAGCCTCAGCGTCAGTTACAGACCAGAGAGCCGCTTTCGCCACCGGTGTTCCTCCATATATCTACGCATTTCACCGCTACACATGGAATTCCACTCTCCCCTTCTGCACTCAAGTTAAACAGTTTCCAAAGCGTACTATGGTTAAGCCACAGCCTTTAACTTCAGACTTATCTAACCGCCTGCGCTCGCTTTACGCCCAATAAATCCGGATAACGCTCGGGACCTACGTATTACCGCGGCTGCTGGCACGTAGTTAGCCGTCCCTTTCTGGTAAGATACCGTCACAGTGTGAACTTTCCACTCTCACACTCGTTCTTCTCTTACAACAGAGCTTTACGATCCGAAAACCTTCTTCACTCACGCGGCGTTGCTCGGTCAGGGTTCCCCCCATTGCCGAAGATTCCCTACTGCTGCCTCCCGTAGGAGTCTGGGCCGTGTCTCAGTCCCAGTGTGGCCGATCACCCTCTCAGGTCGGCTATGTATCGTCGCCTTGGTGAGCCGTTACCTCACCAACTAGCTAATACAACGCAGGTCCATCTGGTAGTGATGCAATTGCATCTTTCAAGCAGATATCATGCAATATCTACTGTTATGCGGTATTAGCTATCGTTTCCAATAGTTATCCCCCGCTACCAGGCAGGTTACCTACGCGTTACTCACCCGTTCGCAACTCATCCGCTCGGTGCAAGCACCAAGCTTCAGCGTTCTACTTGCATGTATTAGGCACGCCGCCAGCGTTCATCCTGAGCCAGGATCAAACTCTCATTAAAATAATTGTTTGTCTTAAACTCATTCTGTCACTGACAGATTTATTGTTTTTTTATTGTTCAGTTACTATAACTTTCGTTATAGCGCCCTGCACATTGGTTCGTCTTGTTCAGTTTTCAAAGGTCTTTGTCGCTCTCGCGCGACAACTATATTAGTATATCACGACCAATAAATCTTGTCAATATCTTTTTTCTATTTTTTTATTTTTTTTGTTATTTTTTTGATTTGCGACTATTTATTTCCTATATATAGAAAGCTCCTGTATATTCTACAGGAGCTTTCTGACTGTGTTAACTTATTTGTCTTTAACTTCAAGAAGTCCAATATCTCCATCTTCGCGACGGTAAATAACGTTAGTTGTATTGTCTTCCACATCCTTGTAGATGAAGAAGTCATGTCCCAATAGTTCCATTTGAAGAATCGCTTCATCTAATTCCATTGGTTCAATGTCAATCGTTTTTGTACGGACAACTTTTTCCAATGCAACACTTTCTTCTACTAAAGCTTCTGTAAAGATTTTGCTAGTTGCAGATTTACTACGATTTTTCTTTTCAATCTTTGTTTTATTCTTACGAATTTGACGTTCAATCTTGTCAACTACCAAGTCAATAGATCCATACATATCTTGAGAAACATCTTCTGCACGAAGTGTAATAGAACCAAGCGGAATCGTGACTTCAACTTTTGCAGTTTTTTCACGATAAACTTTTAGGTTTACACGTGCATCCAATTCTTGCTCTGCTTGAAAATATTTTTCAATTTTTTCGAGTTTAGAAACGACATAGTCGTGAATGGCTTCTGTTACTTCTAGGTTTTCACCACGGATACTATATTTAATCATATAAGTACCTTCTTTCTAAACGTTTTTCTTTTTATATCTATATTATAACGCTTTCATTTTATTTTTGCAAATATATTTTTGATTATTCTATCTTGCCAATGAAAAAGATCTTATTTCTTTCACCTCGTTTACATGTAACATTTCTTTAGCTCTTTCGATTGTTGCTCCTGTTGTGTAGATATCATCCATTATCATTATTTTCTCCGGCCAGCTTTTGTTTTCAAGCTCTTTTCGTTCAAAGGCTTGTTCTGCTTTTAATCTTTCTTTTTTATTTTTCTGTGATTGGGCTTTTGTATCCTTTTTTATTAATAGGTCTTGATAAGGGATTCCTGCAGATTCTAATATAGCTGTTACCTGATTAAATCCTCTCTTCTCATTTCTCTTATCGCTTAAAGGTATTGGAACAATGGTATACCCTTTATACTTTTTTAGTGCTGCCTTTACTTCTTCAGCAAAGAGACCAGCTAACAGTTGATCCCCCTGGAATTTGTATTTCTGAAAGTATTCCTTCATTTCTTCATTATAGTAGTAGAGTGCTTTATGGTTTACACTTTTCCCTTTTCGTTCCCACTCTTGGCAATCTTCACAAGAAATCTCTGAACTTTTTTTACAACAAGTCTTGCAACTAGCTTCACTAACTTGTTCGAACTTATTTTTACAGTTGTCACACATTGTGAGATTCTCTTTTTTCATTAGGATGAGATCCCTTAAGGATTCTTGATTGGATAGCTCTTGATCACATAACAGACAGTTACTCAAAACCCTGCCTCCTGATTCATTTCTTTTATTTCTTTAATGGCTTGTGTCATTTCTTGGCTGGTTCCTTCTGCTAGGAAAAGCAACTCGCCTGTGGGTCTTTCCATACTTCTTCCAACACGACCAGCGATTTGAACCAGGGTGCTCTTAGTGAACAGCCGATGATTGGCCTCAATCACAAACACATCCACTTTAGGGAAGGTAACTCCCCTTTCCAGGATTGTCGTTGAAACAAGGATGGTAATTTCTTGGTTGCGAAATTTTTCTACCAGTTCTAACCTATTTTCTGTTTTAGAGGTCACCAGTTCGATGATTTCATCCTTGAAGTTCTGTCTTAAGAGGTTAAGGAGCTTTTCTCCTAATTCAATCTCTGATACAAATAAGATCAGTGGAAAACTTGTTTTTCGTTGCTCCTTTATTAGTCTGAGTAACTTCACTGGTACTTGCTTCTTTTCTACTTTCTTTCGTAGATCTTTTAGCCATACTTTTCTAGGAATTACTAGAGGGTTTCCGTGAAAGCGTCTGGGTAGGCTAACGCGGTTTATTTCCTGTTTTTTGACCTTTTTATCTAACTCTTTTGTTGAGGTAGCTGTCAAATAGATGAGCTTTCCATTCTTGGTTACGGCATTTGAAACGGCATGGTAGAGAACAGGGTTATCAACAAAAGGAAAGGCATCGACTTCATCGATTATGAGGAGGTCAAAAGCTTGATAAAATTTTAGTAGTTGATGTGTGGTGGATATGACGAGAGGCGTTCGGAAATAAGCTTCTGAATCACCGTGCAACAACGAGATGGGGCAGGAAAAGTCCTTTGTCATTCGCTTATATAATTCAATACACACGTCAATCCTTGGTGTAGCAATGCAAACACATCTCCCCTTTTTTATCACTTCCGCCACCACTTGGTACATCATTTCCGTTTTACCTGCTCCTGTAACTGCGTGTACCATCATAGGCTTTCTATCTGTTAAGGATTGAACCAACTCTTGAGAAACCCGACTTTGAAATGGCGTCAGGCTCCCCTGCCATCTTAGGACTTCTTCCTGCGGAAAGGCTTTCTGGGGAAAGTAATAGAGTACTTGGTCGCTCCTAACTCTTCCTAATTGAATGCAGGCTCTACAATAGTAGCTTCCTATCTGTAGTTTCCATCTAGTCTTATCAATCTGGCTTCCGCAACGATTACAAAGCAAGCCCGTCTTTTCCTCTACCATAGCTGGCAGACGCTGGGCTTGTCCAAGCAGTTCCACCTCTAGTTGTTCTTGGGTGAACAACCTTCCATAACAATCTTCAACTTTCATACTTATATATTCGTAAAAACTCGCAGTTTTGTGAGTTTTTTTGTAAAATAAGTGTATGGAATACAAGACATTTAAAGAGGACGGCCTCGTCCAAGAAGAAATTAAAAAATCTCGCTTTCTTTGCCATGTTAAACGGGTCTATACTGAAGAGGAAGCTCGCGACTTTATAGCTGCTGTCAAGAAAGAACATTACAAGGCAACTCACAATTGCTCCGCATTTGTAATAGGCCAACAGTTTGAGATCAAACGGACCAGCGACGACGGAGAACCGAGTGGTACTGCCGGCGTTCCCATGCTAGGTGTGCTAGAAAATCATGAGTTGACCAATGTCTGCTGCGTTGTCACTCGTTATTTTGGTGGGATCAAGCTAGGCGCAGGCGGTCTGATCCGTGCTTATGCCGGTAGCGTCGCTCAGGCTGTGAAAGAAATCGGTCTCGTTGAAATCAAGGAGCAAGTTGGGTTAGGGATTACCTTGACTTATCCCCAATACCAAGAGTTTGTGAACTTTCTATCCGCTCACCAATTAGCAGAATTTCAGACAGACTTCACCGATGCTGTCTTTAGTCTGATTTATGTAGATAAAGAGCAAAAAGAAGATGTGATTGCAGACCTGATTGATTTTTACCATGGAAAAGTTGAGATTAGTGATCAGGGGCTAAAGGAAGTGGAAGTTCCTATCCAGTTATAAAAAAAGGCTATCACATCGATAGCTTTTTTATATTTTACAAACCGGATTACTGGCGGTATACTGGATACACTAACAAAGGAGTGTATATCGTATGCCAATCTATGAAAATATTACAGAATTAATCGGAAAAACACCTATTGTAAAATTGAACCACTTGGTACCTGAAGGGGCTGCTGATGTCTATGTTAAACTAGAAGCCTTCAACCCAGGTTCATCTGTCAAAGACCGGATTGCTCTTAGTATGATTGAAAAAGCAGAACGAGATGGTCTGCTTCAACCTGGTTCTACTATCGTTGAAGCAACCAGCGGAAATACAGGAATTGGTTTATCATGGGTTGGGGCTGCCAAAGGGTATAAAGTCGTCATCGTCATGCCTGAAACCATGAGTGTTGAACGTCGGAAAATCATTCAAGCTTATGGAGCTGAACTGGTCTTAACTCCAGGTAGTGAAGGAATGAAAGGAGCTATCGCTAAAGCAGAAGAAATCGCTGCAGAACGAAACGGTTTCCTTCCCCTCCAATTTAACAACAGCGCCAACCCAGAAGTCCATGAAGCAACAACAGGACAAGAAATTTTAGAAGCTTTTGGGCCAAATGGATTGGATGCCTATGTCAGTGGTGTTGGAACAGGTGGAACTATTTCAGGTGTTTCTCATGCCTTGAAAAAAGTCAACCCAGCCGTTCAAGTCTATGCCGTTGAAGCAGATGAATCAGCGATTCTTTCTGGCGAAAAACCAGGACCTCACAAAATCCAAGGACTTTCAGCAGGTTTCATTCCAGAAACTCTGGATACCAATTCTTATGATGGCGTAATCCGTGTCACTTCTGAACAAGCTTTAGAATTAGGTCGCTACATTGGTGGAAAAGAAGGATTCTTAGTTGGAATTTCATCTGCCGCTGCTATCTATGCAGCGATTGAAGTCGCAAAAGAGCTTGGAGCTGGTAAAAAAGTCTTGGCCTTGGCACCAGATAATGGGGAACGTTACCTTTCGACTACTCTTTACGATTTTGAACAAGAATAAGAAAGAGGCTACAATGTAGCCTCTTTTTGAATGTAGATAAACTATTGTTTTACATAAAACAGCTGGATGATTTTCAAAAAATGACTTTTATTTTTTAGTCATTTAAGAAGATGAAAAACTTTCCGCTGTGAGAAAAGTGCCTGAAACACAGTTGTTTCAGGTACTCGGAATTATTGAGGCCTTAGGCTCAATAATTAGTCATGGAACTTCTACGAGGTTCGCTGACGTCCGTACTCACCTAAGGAAAGTTTCTAAAATTACTTTGTCTTTAATCTGAAAGAGGCTACAATGTAGCCTCTTTTTCTTCTATCTGCGGAAACAAATTCTTATTTTCCCTGACCGGTATCACTCAAAAATTCTTTACTTTCTTTAATCCAAATAGGTAATTGCTTAGCTAAAGGAGTAAAACCGATCTTATGGCGATCATTCGAAAAACGATGATGACGAAAGTGCTTTCTATTCCCAGCTTCTAAGGTTCGAAGGGACAAACTAGCCTTCCCTGAATATTCATCAATATCGATGACCTGAGTAGTAACTTCATCTCCAATTTTTAAAATATCATGAATGTTGTCAATATAGCCACTGCGGATTTCAGAAATATGGATTAAACCGGTTACCCCTGTCTCTAGTTCAACAAAGGCTCCATAAGGTTGCAACCCTGTCACAACACCCTTCAGTTTATCCCCGATTCTCATGCGTCTCCCTCAATATCAATCGATTCCATCACCACATCTTCTTTGGGTTTGTCCATGGCACCTGTCTCGACTGCAGCAATTGCATCCAATACTTGATAAGAAGCTTCGTCCATCAACTGACCGAATACTGTGTGACGACGGTCCAAATGAGGAGTTCCTCCTTCTTCTGCATAAATTTCTGCAATAGCTTCAGGCCACCCACCACGGGCGATTTCCTTTTTAGAATATGGAAGGTGTTGGTTTTGAACAATGAAGAATTGACTGCCATTGGTATTTGGTCCAGCATTGGCCATAGATAGCGCACCACGGATATTGTACAATTCTTCAGAGAATTCATCTTCAAAAGACTCTCCGTAGATGGATTCTCCGCCCATTCCTGTTCCAGTTGGGTCGCCACCTTGGATCATAAAATCTTTAATGATGCGGTGGAAAATCACTCCGTTGTAATAGCCATCTTTCGCAAGCGCAATAAAGTTTGCAACGGTTTTTGGTGCTTGATCAGGGAAGAGACGAATCTTCAGATCTCCATAGTTGGTATGAATCGTCGCAATTGGTCCTGTTTCCTGATCCATTTTTGTTTGTGGTAAATGCAATTCTTTTTCAACCATTTTTAACTCCTCTAAGGCATGTAAAATGCCATCTTCTTCTAAATTTTTTGTGACATAATCTGCTTTAGCTTTTAATGCTTCCTGGGCATTTCCCATGGCAATCGCTAAACCAGCATAGTCAAATAATTCTATGTCGTTCAATCCATCCCCAAATGTTAAGACATTTTCTGGTTTGAGCCCCAGTTTTTCTACTACCTTTGAGACACCATGGGCTTTGGATTGCTGATTTAAGACAACATCAGATGAAATTGGATGCCAGCGAACCAAACGCAATTCTTGTGCCAAATCCTCTGGGAGAGCATCGAATGCTTCACCAGTCTCGAAGGTCCACATTTGATAGATAGAATGCTTAGTAGCAAAATCAGGATCCACTGGTAAATTTGGATAGATAGGATCAATAGCCTGGCTCATCTCTTCCGTCCGAATAGACAGGGCTGCTTGATGACTCCCAACCAAACCATAATGAATTCCAACTTGCTTGGTCCAAGCAATAAAATCTTGAACCAGTGGATTTGGCACCCTTTCTTCATAAATGACATTTTCCTTACGATCAATCACGTAGGAGCCATTCAGAGTGACATAGAAGTCCGGTTGGAGAGCCTTGATTTCTTCTGGCACTCCAAAAATCCCTCGTCCACTAGCAATAGCTGTGTAAATTCCGTTTTCTCGTAATTGAGAGAATACTCTGGTGATCGAAGCTGGAACATAGCCTGTCTCAACATTTCGTAAGGTATCGTCAATATCAAAAAATACTATTTTAATCTTTTTCGCTTTGTAGCGTGTTTTTGCATCCATGTTGGTCTCCATTTAGTATGCTGTCTATTATAGCATGTTTTTGACTAAAAATCTTCCTGAGAGACCAAGTGATGTTGGAAGGCATAAACTACTGCTTGGGTACGATCGCTCACTTCTAATTTTGACAATATATTCGACACATGGGTCTTGACTGTTTTTAATGAAATGAATAATTCATCAGCTATCCGTTGATTTTCGTACCCCTTGGTTAGTAAAGCCAAGATATCTCGTTCACGCGCGGTCAGGTCATCATGGAGTTCCACGTGATTTTTTCGATACTCTACTTTTTGGCTGACTTCTGTCTCAATCGCCAACTCTCCCTGCTCCACCTTGTAGATTGCACGAAGAATTTCCTCTGCACTGGAAGTTTTGAGCATATAACCTTTGGCTCCCGCATCCAAGACAGGGTAGATTTTTTCATTGTCTAGATAGGACGTTAGGATTAATATTTTTGCATCTGGCCACTCTTTTAAGATAGCAAGTGTCGCTTCAATCCCGGTCATATGGGGCATGACAATATCCATAATAATAACGTCCGGTCGCTCTTGCAAGGCCAACTCAACACCCTCTTGACCATCGCTGGCTTCTAGGACTTGGTCAACCCCATCTTGCATACTTAAATAACTTTTCAATCCTAATCGGACCATCTCATGATCATCTACTAGTAATAATTTCATCATTTTCTCCTTCTACTAATGGCACTTTGATATCAATGGCCACTCCCTTTTTGGGACTGGTCAAAATTTTAATTCTTCCTGCCATATCATCCACTCGATCTTGGATATTTTTCATACCGTAACTTAGTTCACCCAGCGATTCTGGATCAAAGCCCACCCCGTCATCTGCTATCTTGAGATGGAGGGATTGTTCTGCTTGCAATAGATAAACATCTAATCGCTTGGCATGAGCATGTTTCAATGTATTGCTAACCACTTCTTGCACAATCCGGAAAATATGCTCTTCAATTGCTTTAGGTAATTTTTGAACATCGTGTTCAAAATGAACTTCTAAGTTACTCTTTTCTTGCAGTTCCCTAAAAATTACCTGCATTCCTTCTACTAGGTTCCGACCTTCCAATTCTGTCGGCCGCAAATGTAGTAGCAAAATTCGCAAATCATTTTGAGCAGTATTTAGAATCTCTGTAACCCCCTTCAACTGTTGTCCTACCTTAGGAAGTTGAAGAACTTGATCCTGGCTGGCTACACCGGACAAGATCATGTTGGCTGCAAATAATTCTTGGCTCACCGTATCATGGAGATCTCGCGCAATTCGCCTGCGTTCTCTTTCCACAATCTCTTCTTCATTTTGCATGACCCGATTTTCTGTTCGTTGCAAATTTTCTGTCAGGCGTTTAAGCTTCCTATCCAAGCGCTGAAATTCTTCATTAATCTCTTTGTTTTCTCCAAGTTTTAGCTTCTTACCTTCGAGTAAGCTTCTTAAGTTTTTTTGGACGGTGTTCATAATTGTAAATTGAATCAATTTAATCAATAAAATCATCAAAATAGTGAGAGCAACCGTCAATCCAAAGCCAATAAACAGAAATGCACGAAGCTTTGATAAATCTTCCAATAGATAAGTCCACTGAAAGTCGAAGAGACCAAAGATAGAATGGATAATAACAGCTAGAATCAAGACCGTATAAAGGAAGATTAAAAGATAGTCTGTTCGTTTCATCCTCTAACCACCTCCACATCTCCAACGATTCCTGCTACAACAAGCTTCACTGTCCGATGGGAACTTCGATAATTTGGCGTCTCCATGCTAACTGTCTCATTTCTCAATTTCCTAGGTTTTTGAGAGAAGAGGCGTAATTCTCCATATAAGGTATTCACCTGCAAGCTAAGTTCCACGTCCACTGGCAAAATAATTTTAGTATTGCCAAACATCTTTCTCATGATTATGACATTGTCATGATTTACTACAATCACTTCGTCTAAGTGAATCGTATCCTTCCCGACTAAACGTATAATCGTTAAATCACGAAAATGGCAGTTTACCTTTGAAAAATGATGCAGATCTCCAATCCAAGGCGTTTTCTCTTGTCGGATTTCTACATCTTCCTCATAATCTATCTTCACTTCTTTGTTTTCACGGTAAAAATAAGGATAAGCCACTAGCATGGCATAGACTACGGCAAACAAAAGCGCAGCGATGACATAGGGATTTAGCATGACAATAAAAAACAGCAGGATGCTGGATGCCACTAAAAGAAAATTACTCCGCTGTTTTCCGATGTAATAATACAATAGAAGTAAGCAAAGAACCACGATTAGGACGATACGAGATATATTTCCCGCTAAAATAGTGATTGCAGCCATGGTGAGTAACAATGCCTCAACAAACACAAACAATTGAATCTTCCACATAATTGAACCTCTCCATTCTATTTTATCAAAATTCCAAGGGATTCGCTTCCGCCTCTAGAAGGATTCATTCCAACTCTCTCTTTACTAAAAAAACCAGACCGGTTTGGTCTGGTTTTATAAGATCATCACGTTAAGATTCTGGTTCAGTGGTAGCTGAAGGCTCCGTATTGGAATGTGATTCCACTGTTGTAGAGGTTGAACCTTCTGATGAACTGCTTGAAGCTTTCGTACTACTTGATGGTTCCGTCTTCGGTTCGTACACGGTCAAGACAATGCGAGTCTTCTTAATATCGATGCTTGATTGAGCTTCCGGAGTCTGACTCACAATTTGACCTGGTAAGACTTCTACTCCAGCTGGAAGATGCGATGTGGTCTTCCGTTCAATATTTGCTTCCTTCACCCCGTAGATTTCAACGAGATTAGAGACAGCAAATTCATAATCAGAACCGACATAACTTGGTAAATCGATAGAATTACTTTCCTTAGATACTTTCAGAACAACCTTCGTATTAGAAGTCAAATCATATTTTTGACCAGCAGCAGGAGATTGCTCAATAACGATTCCTGGTTCTACTTCATTGGTCTCGACTTCTTCAATCGAAATGAGTTTGCTAGAAAGCTTATAGTTGGTTTTCAGATCATTTTCTGCATTTTCTCTAGACATACCAGTATAGTCTGGCATATCAAAGGTGCTTGGTCCTTTCGAGACAACCAAATCAACCTTGCTTTTTTCTTTTTTCTGAGCTCCTGCATTTGGATTGGTACGAATCACATAGCCTTCAAGTACAGAATCACTGTATTCTTCTTTTTCGTCTCCAACTTGAAGATTCTGATCTTCAATGATAGCACGAGCTTCTGCAACAGTTTTTCCAGATACATCCGGAACTGTTTTGTTGGCTGGACTCATATAAAGAAGAAAGGCAAAGGCAGCTAGTACCAAAGCTAAAGCAACAAACAAGACTTTGTAGCGTGTCCTCAAACGACGACGTGGCTTATTTTTTGGAGAAACTGGAACCGTTCTATCCTCTGAAGCCCCTGGTAGGTCCTCATGAACAACCG
Source organism: Streptococcus ilei (assembly GCF_000479335.1). Classification (NCBI taxonomy): domain Bacteria; kingdom Bacillati; phylum Bacillota; class Bacilli; order Lactobacillales; family Streptococcaceae; genus Streptococcus; species Streptococcus ilei. The sequence continues at coordinate 1,977,563 of NC_022584.1, read as the reverse complement.
GACGAACATCTGATGTTGGAAGTGGCGTTGGTTTTGGAACCACGTTTACCTTTGGTAGGGTTTTGGTATCTGCTTTTGAAGCATCATCAAAGACCAATTTTTTCTCGTTACGACGCTCATAAGATAAGCAACTAGAGAGGTCAACATACATTTCAGCTACCGACTTATAGCGATCGGATAGTTTCTTTGCTGTTGCTTTAATAACCACATTTTCCAAGGCCTGTGGAACATTTTTATTCTCTTCGATGATGGACGGAAGTGGTTTTTGGAAATGTTGTAGCGCGATCGTCACTGCACTATCCCCATCATAAGGGATATGTCCCGTCAGCATTTCGTAGAATATAATCCCCATTGCATAAATATCGCTTTGAACAGAAGCTTTCGATCCTCTAGCTTGTTCAGGAGACAAATAATGAACCGATCCCAACATAGAGTTTGTCTGAGTGAGACTCGTTTCTGCAAAGGCTACCGCAATCCCAAAGTCAGAGACCTTGGCATTTCCATCTGGTGTTAAAAGAACGTTTTGAGGCTTTAAGTCACGGTGAATAATCCCTTGCGTGTGCGCCAAGCGCATAGCAAGAAGGATTTGCCCCATCAAGCGAACGGCTTCTTCATTTGAAAGAGGAGCATTTTCCTTGATATAACGTTTCAAGTCTAAGCCAGCGACATATTCCATCGCCAAGTATTGTTGGCCTTCCTCTTCACCGATATCCGTGATCCGAACGATATTTGGATGATCCAAATCTGCCATCGCTTTAGCCTCTCGTTGGAAGCGAGCAACTGCAATTGGATCTGTTTGGTAATTGGTCCTCAGTACTTTAACTGCAACTTCTTCACCATCTAAGATTAAATCCCGAGCGAGATAGACATCTGCCATCCCTCCACGCCCGATTTGGCGGATTATCTTATATCGTCCGGCAAAAATTTTGCCGATTTGAATCATGCCATATCCTCCTCAGCAAAGTGAATCAGTACAACTGTAATATTGTCCAAACCACCAGCATTATTCGCAAAGCGAACCAAGGTTTTTGCCTTTTCTTCAACCGATAAATCGCTGACAAGGATATCACGGATTTCATCACCAGAGATCATATTGGTTAATCCATCACTATTGATAACAATGAAATCTCCCGCTTCAACCGTAAGCATACCAAAGTCCGGTTGTAATTCATCCTTTTGTCCAATAGATTGGGTGATGATATTGCGTTGTGGATGATGAGCTGCCTCTTCTTCCGTAATTTGTCCAGCTTTGAGCAAGGCATTTACTAAAGAATGGTCATTGGTCAATTGATGGTATTCCCCATTACGCACGAGTCCAATTCGGGAATCTCCTACATGCGCAAATAAGACTTGGTCATCGATAATGGCAAGAGCTTCCAGCGTTGTTCCCATTCCTTTATGTTCTTCATCTTGACCAATGCGATGGATCTGCTGGTTTTCTTTTTCCAAATTCTCTGCAAACCACTCTCTTACTTCGTTAATGGTGCTGATTTCAGTCGCTACCCAAGCAGCGCCAAGATCTGTAACAGCCATCTCGCTAGCAATATTGCCAGCACGATGTCCCCCCATCCCATCAGCTAGAAAAATCATGGATTTTCCCGCTTTGTTTTTATATTGATTTGCATAGTCTTGGTTATTTGTCCGTCTTTGACCTACATCGGTTAAGATAGAAATTTCCATACTGTCCGTATCCTCCTGAGATTACGATATTCTTCGAAAACGACTAATAAAGAAACCATCGCTTCCATACAATTCTGGTGTAATTAACATACAACCATCTTTCAGAATATCTTTTCGTTCATGATCTAATGGCACGAGTTCAAAATTTGGATGGGTTTCTAAAAACTGGTGAACCACATCAAAATTCTCTTCTCCTATAATTGTGCATGTACTGTAGACTATTATACCATCTTTCCGTACACTTTGACAAACTCCATCCAATATTTCCAATTGAATCGCCTGCAGAGACGCAAAGTCAGCATTATCTTTATTATACTTGATGTCTGGCTTTCGGCGGATCAAACCAATCCCAGAGCAAGGGGCATCTACCAAGATTTTATCGAAGGCATCCGCCCCAAAAGCTTCAAATACCTTGCTGGCATCCAGTTTTTTTGTCTGGATTTTATCTGCTACTCCAAGACGCTCCGCGTTTTCCTGAATTAATTGGAGCTTATGATCGTACAAGTCCAAAGCTGTAATCTTCCCATCGACTAGATAAGAAGCTAGATGAGTGGTCTTGCCACCAGGAGCTGCACAGGCATCCAGCACCTGATCCGTAGGTTGAATTTCCAAAGCAGGTGCCACCAATTGACTGGTCTCATCTTGGATGGTTATCTTTCCTTGTTTGAAGTAATCAGAGCCCGCAAAATAGCCGTTTTCCTTTACAAGAGCTGTTGAGGCCAATAAGGAATCCGAAGCCTGCAACTGTTCCTTGATGTCTTCTTTTTGGTCAAGGTCAACAACTCGAACACTGGCCTTGTTGCGAACATAGAGACTTTCAAAAATAGCGATTGCCCGCTTTTTCCCATACTCATCAAGCAACTTTTTCACCAACCAAACCGGTAGTGAATAACGGATCGAAAGTCGTTTGTTGACTCGTTTAATCTGGTCAATCGACGGAAGCCCCTCTCGTAGCATTTTCCGTAAGAGAGCATTGACATATTTTTCGCTCCCCTTCTTCCGTTGCTTGGCAAGCTCTACTGCTTCATGGACAACAGCATGGGGAGGAATCTTCTCAAGATAGACGAACTGATAAAGGCTCATCAATAAAAGATGATAAATCCATGGGTCTACCTGGTCTCGATCAGCGACAAAGTGCGATAGATACCATTCCAAGGTTAGTTTACGCGAAACCGTCCCATAGACAATTTCAGTCACCAGACTTTTATCCACTTCTGACAAAGTTGACTTTCCCAGAGCTTTTTTGAGGGCGATATTTGAAAAAGCACCGTCCTGGAAAATCTCTCCTAGGGTAGAGAGGGCCAATCCACGTGCAGTCTGTAGCTTATTTACCAAATTGATCACCTACTTGCAATTGTCGCCCTAAGCCATTTAAGAAATCTCCAACAGCCATTTTAGGTTTGCCAGCTGGCTGAACCAGGGTCAAGGCCAAGGCTCCCTCCCCCGTCGCAACAACGATTTCATTTTTATGGAGAGCCAAAATTTCTCCTGGTTTTCCTTGTCCTTCACATGGTTTTGCTTGGTAAACCTTGAAGCGTTCCCCCTTCCATAAGGTATGGGCAACTGGCCAAGGATACATGCCTCGAACTTGGTTAAAGAGTTCACGGTTGGTCCGCGTCCAATCCAGGCGTTCTTCTTCCGGTTTGATATTGGGAGAGAAGGTTACTTGTTTGGGATCCTGAGCTTGTGGTTTGAGTTCTCCCGCAAGGTAAGGTGGTAAGGTTTCTAAGAGAAGATCCCGACCGACAAGAGCCAACTTCTCAAATAGGGTTCCCACATTGTCCTCTTCTAAAATAGGGATGGCGCGAGAGGAAATCATATCTCCGGCATCCATCTCTTTGACCATTTCCATGATGGTCACACCAGCTTCCTTATCCCCATTCATGATGGCATAATGGATAGGAGCTCCACCGCGGTATTTTGGAAGAAGGGAAGCATGCACGTTGACAGCAAACTTCATCGCCTCTAACAAACGACTCGGCAAGAATTGTCCAAAGGCTGCTGTGACGATCCCATCTGCCCCCAAAGCTAATAAATCTTCTAACTCCTGGCTTCCAGATAGTTTTTCCGGCTGGTAGACTGGTAAGCCTGCTTCTAAAGCCACTTCTTTTACCGGCGTCATCCGAATTTCTTTTTTCCGACCAACTGCCCGATCTGGTTGAGTCACAACGGCTAGAATCTCATAGCGTTCGTCAGAAATCAAGCCTTTTAAAACTGTAGCCGAGAAATCAGGCGTTCCCATAAATAGTATTTTTGTCATTTTTTCTCCTTCTACATAAAACTTTGCGGTTCATTGTCAATGCTGACCCGAAGATCTTGATTTTCCCGCTCTTGAGTATAGTCCAAAATCTGATTTAAGACTTGTGGTAACTGGTCTTCAAACCGGTACTTCAGCAGGATCTGATAATGGAATAAATTATGCGTACGAGCAATCGGTTTTGGCGTTGGTCCCAAGATTTGGACTTGGTCTGATAGACCTGTTTTCAACAGGTCCACCACCTGATAAGCTTTTTTAACCACGACCTCTTCTTGTTTGTGAGAAAGGGTCAAACCTACAGTGTAGTAATAAGGTGGATAACCCAATTGGTGGCGGACCTTCATTTCATAGGCATAAAAACCTTCGTAATCTTGGCGTTTCGCATATTCAATGGCATAATGATGAGGATTATAGGTCTGGATCAGAACCTGTCCTTCTTTATCCGCACGACCAGCCCGTCCTGCCACCTGGGTTAAGAGTTGGAAGGTCCGCTCTGACGAGCGAAAATCAGGCAAATTTAGGGCTGTATCAGCATTGAGGACACCGACTAGCGTTACATTGGGGAAATCCAAACCTTTGGCGATCATCTGGGTCCCCAGTAAAATGTCGGCTTGTCCTTGACCAAACTGGTCCAACAAAGCCTCGTGACTACCTTTTTTCCGAGTGGTATCGACATCCATCCGCAAAATGCGGGCTTCAGGGAAAATTTCTTGTAGTTCATCGTAGGCCTTCTGGGTCCCCGTCCCATAATAGCGAATGGATCGACTTTGGCAATTAGGACAGACTGTTGGGATTGGCTTACGGTAGTTGCAATAGTGGCAATCCATGGTCTTGGTGTCCATATGGAGGGTCAAGGAGATATCACAATTCGGACAGGTATCTACCTGACCACACTCGCGACACATGACAAAGCTGGAATAACCCCGGCGATTGAGCATGAGGACGACTTGCTCTTTTCGTTGCAATCGTTCTGCAATCGCATCAAGCAACTTAGGTGTATAGGTTCCGGATTCTTGCTGGCCAATATAGTCCCTAAAATCGATCACTTCTACCTCTGGAATGCGGGCAAGAGGGTTAGCCCGTTGGGTCAATTGAAGAAATTCATAGACCCCTTTTCCTGCACGAGACCGCGTTTCTAGACTGGGAGTTGCCGATCCCAAGACCAAAACAGCCTGGTGGTACTGAGACCGAAGCAGGGCAACCTCACGCGCATGATAACGAGGATTGCTATCTTGTTTATACGTAGCCTCATGCTCTTCGTCAATAATGATAGCTCCTAAATTCTTAAGAGGAGCAAAGATAGCAGACCGAGCTCCAACGACTACTTGGGCCTCACCTCGCTCTACTCGTCTCCACTCATCGTATTTTTCACCGTTGGATAGACCCGAATGGAGGATGGCTACCCGATCTCCAAAGCGAGAAATGAAGCGATCCGTCACTTGAGGCGTCAAGGAAATCTCAGGAACCAGCATAATAGCTGTTTTTCCCTTTTCTAGCACCTCTTGAATGATTTGAAGGTACACCTCTGTCTTCCCACTTCCTGTCACTCCTTCTAACAAAAAAGGTTTGGAAGGTTGGCCAATTTTGCTCGTTACTGCTTGAACTGCTCCTTCTTGTTCAGCATTCAAAATCAAGGCCTCCGTCGACTCCTTGTCCTTAAAGTAGGCTGCCGCACGATTGACTTCCTTTTCAAACACAAGCAAGGCACCTTGATCAATGAAATAATTCACCACTGGACGAGAGAATTCTGCCAACAAATTACTTAAAGGCGCTTCCTCTTCCTGCCCTTGGACAAAGTCTCGCAAGGCCAAGCGTTTTTTGGCATTTTTGGCGATGTCCAAGTTTTCAAGTAAGAGATGATTTACCCGATACCATTTTTCTGTTTTGATATGTTTACGATCCACCGCTTGGTATTCTACTTCCAACTCTCCCTTACGAGTCAGTCGCATCATCCGTGCTTGGGCTTCAATATCTAAAGAAGAAAAAGCCAAGCTAGTCGCTGTTCCAAAAATATCCTCTCGATCTTCTGGCGATAATCGTTCTGTCGGATGGAGAATTTTATCATAGGAAGAATTTAAAACACTCGGTAGCATGGCTTTCAAGAGGGTAATTTTGTAGGCAAAAACTGTCTTTCGCAACTGATCTGCTAGCCAAAATTGCTCCTCTCCTAGAACCGGTTGGTAGTCTAAGACTTCCACAATACTTTTTAATTCTTGGTCTTGAGCTGCTAGAGTGGTTTCCTCTAAGCCAACCACAATTCCTTGAATGAGCCGATTTCCCTTTCCAAACGGAACATGCACCCGCATTCCTTTTTCCAAGAATGGAGAAAACTCTTCCGGCACTTGGTAACTATAGGGTTTATCCGTTTGCATCAAGGGAACATCAACGATGACTTGTGCAAGCATGTCTCCACCTCCTTCCTGCCCTAGTGCTAAATAGCAAAAAATAAGATTGAGCGAACCCAACCTTAAATTTTTTCCCCATCTTCTTTTTCTTTTGCGATTTGTTCTTTAATTTTACGCTCTTCTTCTTCTTTACGCAAGCGTTCTGCTTCGATTCGACGACGAACCGCTTCGCGCTTGGCTTCTGGATCTGGGTGAATCACCACATTTCCTGATTCAATCTCTTCCAAGGCACGCAAGGTAGATTTTACGGATTGAAATTCTTGAGTGGGACTTGCACCACTCTCTAACTCATGAGCTCGTTTGGCTTCAAGAATAACCAATGAGTATTTTGACGGTACTTTATCCAACAATGTATCAATGGATGGTTTTAACATCATAATCTTTTTACCTAATTCCTATTCTAAATTATCGTACCACTTGAGTGGCTTTGGGAAGCATTTCTTGGTAGTGACCAATCACCCGATCAACACGAAAATGTTCCGCCTCAATCACACGTTTGACACGTTCCGCAGCCAGAGGCACTTGGTCATTAACAATGGCATAGTCATACTCACGCATCAAGGCAATTTCTTCTTTGGCCTTTTCGATCCGTTGGGCAATCACTTCCGCACTATCCGTGCCACGTCCAACCAAACGATCTTGCAACTCATCCAAATCGGGAGGAGTCAAGAAAATGAAGACGGCATCTGGTACCTTTTTCTTCACCTGCAAAGCACCCTGCACTTCGATTTCAAGGAAGACATCGATCCCCTTATCGAGGGTCTCGTTCACATAGGTCAAGGGAGTCCCATAATAATTACCTACATATTCAGCATATTCGAGCATTTGACCTTGACGAATCAACTCCTCAAATTCTTCACGTGTACGGAAGAAATAGTCTACTCCGTCCACTTCACCAGGGCGTTGTGCACGTGTTGTCATCGATACTGAGTATTGAAATTGATTGTCTGAGCTTTCAAAAATCTCGCGTCTAACCGTCCCCTTCCCAACACCTGAGGGCCCTGAGAAAACGATTAATAATCCTCGATCCGCCATTTTGTCTCCTTCGCTATCTTTCTATCTAGTGTAACAAAAATAGAAAGATTTTTCAACAGATTTTTCCTAGAGACAAGGCTCCTAACCCCTTCTAGGCGAAATTATGATTTTCTTTTTTCATCATGGAACATAATAAAAAATAGTCAACCAAGACCTTGTCGTCTTTGCTGACTATCTTTTCATATTTTAGCAAGCTTTATTTTGCATAATCAACGGCACGCAATTCACGAATAACGTTCACCTTGATATTACCAGGATATTCCAAGTTAGACTCGATCTTCTCACGAATGTCATGAGCTAAGATGGTCAACTTATCATCCTTCACTTCTTCAGGGCTTACCATAATTCGGATTTCACGACCTGCTTGCAAGGCAAAGCTAGTCTTGACTCCCTTAAAGCTATTTGCAATTTCTTCAAGATCTTGAAGACGTTTGATATAGCTTTCGAGAGACTCACTACGAGCACCTGGACGAGCCGCACTTAAAGCATCCGCTGCTGCTACAATAACAGCAATGACACTTTCTGGTTCAACGTCTCCATGGTGGCTAGCAATGGTATTAACAACAACAGGATGCTCTTTGTATTTACGAGCCAACTCTGTTCCAATTTCTACGTGGCTACCTTCTACCTCACGGTCGATGGCTTTTCCAATATCATGTAGGAAACCAGCTCGACGAGCCAAGGTAGCATTTTCGCCAAGTTCACTAGCAATAATACCAGATAACTTAGCAACCTCAATTGAGTGACGCAGAACATTTTGACCATAAGAGGTTCTAAATTGCAAGCCTCCCATAATCTTCATCAAGTCAGGATGTAGGTTTGGCGCTCCAATTTCATAAGCCGCCGCTTCCCCATATTCCCGAATTCGTTGGTCAATTTCCTGACGGTTCTTCTCTACCAACTCCTCAATACGGGCTGGATGGATTCGACCATCTTTCAATAGACTTTCCATCGTCATCCGTGCAATTTCCCGACGAATCGGATCAAATCCAGACAAGGTGACCACTTCTGGTGTATCGTCAATAATAACATCCACACCTGTTAAGCTTTCAAAGGTTCGAATATTTCGACCTTCGCGACCAATGATTCGACCCTTCATCGCATCATCTGGCAAATGAACCGTTGAGTTAGTCTGTTCTGCAACAAAATCACCTGCCATCCGTTGCATGGCTTGAACCAAGATATCTTTCGCAACTTTGTCTGAACGTTCTTTTATTTCCAATTCTGCATCTCGGATACGAGTTGCAATTTCTTTTGAAAGATGTTCTTCTGTTTGCGTTAAGATAATATCACGTGCTTCCGATTGAGTAAGAGAAGCAATTTTTTCTAATTCTTCTTCTTTTTTCTTTTCTAGCTCATGTAATTGTTCTTCACGCGCATCAATGTGTTTAGTTCTATCTGAAAGACTTTGCTCTTTTTGTTCAAGAGTTTGTTCTTTGCTCGTAAGAATATCATCTTTGCGATCAAGATTATTTGAACGTTCCGCTAAGCGGGTCTCTAATTGTTTTAATTCTTGACGCTCTGATTTAAACTCAGCATCGACTTCTTCTCGATATTTTCTGGCTTCTTCCTTTGCCTCCAAAAGTGCTTCTTTTTTAAGTGAACTAGACTCATGCTTAGCTTCTTTCAAAATCAAATCAGCTTCACGCTCTGCCTGTCCACGTAAATTCGTTGCTTCTTGTTCAGCATTTAAAAGAGTAAGTTCTGCAGCTTCTTTAGATGCTTTCATCTTGACTGAGATCCCTACATATCCAATGACTAAACCAATGATTGCGGCAAAAACAATTGCAATTCCAAATTCCATGTTTTTACCCCTAATCTAATGAATAGTTGAATTAAAAAATTCTTTATTATTTTATCATATTTTTACAAAATTAACAAACAAATTTTCTAGCGAAAACCAATCTATTTTTGCTATTATTCAAATGCTTCTTTCCTTTGATTCTAATGAGAAACTCCCTAAAAAATAAGTTTCTGGACCTTATTTTAAGGGCCACTTCCCTCCCTCCTTTCTTGTATTTTCTTCCACCGCCAATTGTGCTATAATCAAGAAAAAAGAATTGAGGAAGATACATGACTAAAGAAGTTATTGTGGAAAGTTTCGAACTTGACCACACTGCTGTAAAAGCCCCTTACGTCCGCCTAATCGGAGAGGAAACAGGGCCAAAAGGAGATGTCATCTCAAACTATGATATTCGCTTGGTTCAACCAAATGAAGACTCTATCCCGACTGCTGGTTTACATACAATTGAGCACCTCTTGGCTATGTTGATTCGCAAACGCATTGATGGGATGATTGATTGTTCACCTTTTGGATGTCGTACCGGATTCCATATGATTATGTGGGGACAGCACGATCCAAAAACCATTGCACAAGTGATTAAATCTTCCTTAGAGGAAATTGCTGAAGCAACTAGCTGGGAAGACGTTCCAGGAACGACGATTGAGTCTTGTGGAAACTACAAAGATCACAGCCTCTTTTCTGCTAAAGAGTGGTGCAAATTGATTCTTGAACAAGGCATTTCTGACGATCCATTCACACGCCATATCGTATAAAAAAGTAAAGAGGCTGGGACAAAAGTCCTAGCCTCTCAATTGTCTTAGGATTGTCGAGCAAGACGCAGTGGTTGAGTGGGCTCTACTACGCTGACTTCATCAGCTTTTACAGCCCTACTCAACTGTGCGGAGGTGGGACGACGAAATCGAATTCTAACGAATTACCGATTTCTGTCCCACTCTCCTTTTTTAGTTCTTAATAATCCAATGCATCGGAATGGCCTTTTCCGTTTCCGACAAAGTAGCCAGTTTTAGCATTGATACTAAATAAGTAAGTACCATCTGGCTTAAAGAGGTTGTAATAACCATTGCCATTGATAATATTCACGCGTTCCAAAATGTATTGATCCCCAACAATATGGCCACGTTCCCGAGCAATTTTCAGAATCTTCTCCAAGATACCAGGATTAAAGGTCCATGCAGGATTGTTTATATCGTCAAGTGCCGCCTGATTGTATGGCACCCGGCTCAAGTTTCGTTGAAGGGGTACACCAGTGCTTTGAAGACCGAAGCCAGAATAACCTGGATTCACTCCACCTGTCGTATTCCCTTCAGTGGCTGGAACTGGAGCTGGAGTGGCAACTTGTTGTGAGCGACCTTGAGAAGCAGCATCCTTCAACAATTGGTTCAGTTGTGTATTAGACGTCGACACATCTGAAAATACTGCATCACTCTTTACCTGCGCCTTGCTATCGATAGCCCCATCCTTAATAACTGGACTAGTAAATTGAGAGTTGACTGTTTGAATAGCAGAAACTTGCTTCACCAATTCATCGTATTTACTCTTCGCTGCATCGTATTCCTTGGTATCTTTCAATTTTTCTAAACTGGCTTTCAGTTTTTCCAAATTACCAAAAGAATCATTTTTCAACTTCGTCTGCGTGTCATCTGTAAAGAAGGCTGCATACTGATCATTAAAGTCCTTCAGCAAAGCCTCTGTATTAGCACTCGTTGAGGAAGAAGAGCTGGATGACTTTTTCTTTGACGAGCTAGAAGAAGAGACGACTGTTGTTTCCCCTTTAGACTGGTTACGGATCCATTGATAAGACAACCAACTGGCTGTAGCAACTGCTGTCAGAGCTAAAACTGAAAGTAAGATTGGTTTTACCCGGCTTTTTTTCGGTTCTTCAGGAATCTCAATATCATCATCTACATATGGTTCTGTTGGCTCTGGACCAAACTTAATTTTTGCAGGGAGTTCCCCAGGAATTGGATCTGGAATGCGAGTAGACGCAACTTCTTTTTGAGTTGCTTCAGACGGTGCTACTTCTTCCACAGGATCTTCGTTTGGAATTGCCTCCGTTGCTTCTACAGTGGCTGTCGCCTCTGCATCTGCCAGCATTTCCTTCTTCATGACGATCGTATCAAACTTATGAGCTTCGATTTCGTCACGGTGCTGTTTGATGTATTTATCGAGGACGTTGTCTGTTTCCTTGACTCCTGCTTCGATTTCTTCAGCTTTACGGTTCGCTTGACCAATCGTCATCTCTTTTGCATCCTTAAAATCAAGAACTGACTCTGCCTCTTGACCCAACTGCTGTTTATCTTCTTTTGTCATATGTTTCCTTTCTCACTAGTCGCTTGTCGACGCACTCGCTCCCCAAAGAACTGATACAAATCAACCTTTAAGGTTCCGTTATATAATTTTCGTTTTTTATCCGCTTGTCGCCCAAATTTCTTTTCAAAATTTTCATCGCTGGTCAGGATAAATTTGCTCCAAGTCTTCAATGGCTCAAGGACCTCTCCCATTTCAGCATACAATTTTGTCACCCCTGCATCATCGGATAAGCGTTCACCATAAGGTGGATTGGAGACGATGACCCCATTGATCTTATCCGAACGCAAATCTTGGACCCGCATTTGCTTAAAGGTGATATCGCTCGCAACTCCTGCTTTTTGAGCATTTTCTTTAGCAATCTCGACCATCCGCGCATCGATATCCGTCCCCATGATGTCTAGAACGAGATCACGATTTATCTTTTTAGTAGCTTCTGTACGCACTTCTTGAATCAGGCGATCATCTACCCAATTCCATTCTTCAAAAGAGAAGGTCCGTCTCAAGCCTGGCGCTATCTGGCGAGCCATCATAGCCGCTTCGATACAGAAGGTCCCTGATCCACAAGTCGGATCAACCAAGGGCTTATCTGGATACCAATTAGAAAGTTGAAGAATGGCTGCCGCCATATTTTCCTTGATGGGTGCCCCACCCTTTTCAGTCCGATAACCTCGTTTAAACAGGCTACTGCCAGTGGTATCAATTAAAATAGTCGCTTGGTCCTTCAAGATAGAAACTTCAATTTTAAATTCTGCTCCATTTTCGATCAATGGAACGCCTTCCGGACGAGCATAGTGTTTTTGCAACTTTTTAACAACTGCCTTTTTCGAAATAGCTTGTACACTCGGTTCGTTATGCAGTTTGGATTTGACGCATTTTGCTTTTGAGATAGGGAAACGCGCTCCTAAAGGGAGATATTGATCCCAATCCAAGGCAAAAACTCCTTGAAAGAGTTCTTCAAAGGTGCGGGCAGGAAAAGATCCTACGACGATCTTGATTCGGTCAGCGGCACGCAACCAAAGATTGGTTTCGATAATCGCACGAACATCGCCTTTGAAACGAACCCGTCCATTTTCCACTTGGCAATCGTAGCCTAGCTCACGCAATTCACGCCCAACTACTGCTTCTAATCCAGCAGCAGCTGTCGCGATTAATTCAAATTGTTTTTTCATTTATTCCCCATTGTTTAAAAAAGGAGGTTGAGATTTCTCTCCCCCTCGCCACCTATATGCAATTTTCTATAAGCCATGTTTTGTTCCAGAAATGACTAGGTACCATTTCCTTCGATAATCATCTGTCTACTGTTTCCAGTCAGAATGCTATGTTCGTTTCCATGCATCCTATGCCCCGACCAAAGTTTGGGTTGCTAGCTTGAGGGGTTTACCGCGTTCCACTTTTTAGGTTTCCCTAAAAACTACGTCACTGTGGCACTTTCAGAGCTAGTAGAACTTATCCTAAGACTTAGCCCGTTCGCTCGCCGTAACTTGAACATCAAGTCCCTAGGCTTATGGATTCACCTAGCACAAACACTACAGGCATCACAGCCTGTGCTAGCATGGACTTTCCTCATGAGAGAAAGCTCTCACGCGATTATCCAAAAATTGCACGATTCATATGTTATATCTTAAAAATCACGATCAACGACTTGTTTTCCGAAGACTTCTTTTTCTAGACGATTTAAGCGTTTCAAAATATCGAAGTTTGTCGTAGTAGTGACCTGAGGAAACTCATGCTTTGGAGTAGACTCAGGAACTGATGGACTCGGAGTTACTTGGCTCGTTTTATTAGCTAATTCTTCACGGAGCCGAGCATTTTCTTCTTTCAATTCCTTGACTAAGGCAGCATAGGTTTCATAGTCTTTGATGACATCATCCAAGAACTCATTTACCTCAACTTTACTAAATCCACGAACTTCTTTTTTGAAATCTTGATCAAAAATATCTTTCGCAGTAAAAATAATACTTGCCATCATTCTCTCCGTTCTAGTTAATCATAATCATTATATAAAAAATGAGAGGAAAAAATCAAGGTAAACCACTTATTTTTCGTAAATTTTTTCTGCTACTTCATTCAAGTCATCAAAGTTTAATCTTTTGACATGATACTGATCCATTTCTAGCATCATTTTGTAAAGATATTTGAGATTTGTTTCATGATCTGGATCATAAAATAAATAAGCGGCATCTGTATTTTCTAACAAAAATGTATTGTATTCTTTGAACTGACCTGGCTGGCTATAATAGGGATAGGCATACTTGACAAAATCAACCTGTTTAAAGCGACTAAGGACTTCTTGATTGGCCTCATTCCAGTTCTCTCCTTGGTTTTCAAACATAAAAATCGTGGCCAACTGTATCTCGTAATCTTTTCTTAATTCCTGAGCAACCTCTAAGGCCCAAGCTTCAAAACCTAGATTCCCCGTGAAAATTAACCACTTGACTCCCTCTTCCAAAAAACGGACTAAATCCCTGCGAATCGCCTCTTTAATGATTGGTAGTCTAGGATCCTTAGCTGTCAGAATTCCCAATTCAAATGCCTTATAACCTGTAATCAGTAAACTATTCATTATTTCCCCTCCCTTCTTCTTTTTGTGATATAATAGAGTGATGTAATTGTACCAATAAGGAGAATTATGGTCAACTATCCTCACAAACTTAGCAAGAAATCTTCTTCGCCCATCCAGAGGAAGCAAAGTGTAAACTTTGCCAATCGGGGGATGACATTTGAAAAAATGATTAATGAGAGCAATCACTACTACCTTTCCAGAGGGCTAGCGGTTATTCATAAAAAGCCGACCCCCATCCAGATTGTAAAGGTAGACTATCCTCATCGCAGTCGGGCAAAGATTGTAGAAGCTTATTTTCGCCAGGCGTCTACTACAGACTATTCTGGTGTTTACAAGGGACACTATATTGATTTTGAAGCAAAAGAGACTCAGCAGAAACAATCCATGCCGATGAAAAACTTTCATCAGCACCAGATTGATCACATGGCTGCAGTCCTTCAACAGGGAGGAATTTGTTTTGTGCTCTTGCATTTTGCAAAGCTCAATGAGACCTATCTACTGCCCGCTCCTTCCTTAATCGACTTTTACAACATTGATCACGGCAGTAAATCTATGCCCTTGACCTTTATACAGGAAAACGGTTATCGTATCGAGACAGATCGCCTTCCAAGCGTCCCTTATCTCGATATTATCGAACAGAATCTACTAGGCGGTAATTAAATGAACAAACAAACAGTTATCCAGTGGTTAAAATATGCAGCGATTGCGGCTATTTCCTTATTTTTCCTTTTACTTATCCTGGGTGGGTTGGTATTTGGATACTATGCCTCAAAAGCACCGACTCTTTCTGAGAAAGACCTGGTCGCAACGACATCCAGTAAAATCTATGACAATCAAAACAATCTGATTGCCGACTTGGGTGCTGAAAAACGAATCAACGTAAAAACAAATGAAATCCCAACCGACTTGGTCAATGCGATTGTGGCGATTGAAGACCACCGCTTTTTCAACCACAGAGGGGTCGACTTTATTCGTATTGGAGGAGCCTTCTTCAGTAACCTCCGAGGAGGTCGCCAAGGGGGATCTACTCTTACACAGCAATTGATCAAGCTCACTTACTTCTCTACTTCTTCGTCCGACCAAACCCTATCTCGGAAAATCCAAGAAGCTTGGCTTGCTACTCAATTAGAACAAAAAGCAACCAAACAAGAGATTTTAACCTACTACATCAACAAAGTCTACATGTCTAACGGAAACTACGGAATGCAAACAGCTGCTCGTAGCTACTATGCAAAAGACTTGAAGGACCTTTCTCTGCCACAAGTGGCCCTATTGGCTGGAATGCCTCAGGCACCCAACCAATACGACCCTTATACCAATCCGGAAGCTGCACTCCAACGCCGTAATCTGGTTCTTAAAGAAATGTTGGACATGAAGTCCATTACAAACGAACAGTACGAAAGTGCCGTCAATACACCTGTTACAGATGGCTTACAAAGTCTGACAGGCTCAAGCAACTATCCTGCTTATATGGATAACTACCTTAAAGAAGTCATCCAACAAGTCGAAGAAGAGACAGGCTACAATGTCTTGACAACTGGTATGGATGTCTACACCAACGTCGATACCGCAGCTCAAAAACGTCTGTGGGATATTTACAACTCTGACGAATATGTCAATTATCCAGATAATGAGTTGCAAGTTGCTTCTACTATCATCGATGTGACAAACGGAAAAGTCATTGCTCAGTTGGGATCTCGTCATCAGTCATCTAATGTATCCTTCGGTACCAACCAAGCAGTCGAAACGAACCGAGATTGGGGTTCTACAATGAAACCTATCTCAGACTATGCTCCCGCGATTGAACATGAAGAATATAGCTCCACTGGAGTAACCATTCCTGATACACCGTACAACTTCCCAGGTACAAATACACAAATTTATAACTGGGATAGACAGTACTATGGCAATATCAGCATGGTTTATGCTCTCCAACAATCTCGTAACGTCACTGCAGTCCGGGCTCTTGAAAAGGTTGGTTTGAAGAAAGCTCAGAAATTCTTAAGCAACATGGGAATCAATTATCCAGAAATGGTGTATGCAAATGCCATCTCAAGTAACACGAGTGACTCTAGCAACAAATACGGGGCTAGCAGCGAGAAAATGGCTGCTGCTTATGCAACCTTCGCCAATGGAGGGACCTATTACAAACCTCAATATGTGAATCGGGTTGTCTTTAGCGATGGTACAACGAAGAACTTTGAAACCTCTGGAACAAGAGTGATGAAAGAAACCACGGCTTACATGATGACAGATATGTTGAAATCGGTTATCACAGCTGGTACAGGATACAATGCGAATATCCCTGGCCTTTATCATGCTGGTAAAACTGGTACTTCTAACTATGCAGACAATGAATTGAAGAAACTCACAAAAGAGTACAGATATTCAAGCATTGTGACACCAGACGAATCATTTGTAGGATATACAACTCAGTATGCTATGGCTGTTTGGACAGGATATACCAACCGCTTGACCCCAGTTCTGGACGATGGAATCAAAGTTGCAACAGATGTTTATAAACAAATGATGCTATACTTATATGAACAATACGATTCTGGTGGAACAGATTGGATTCAACCAAGTGGTGTTTACCGTAGTGGTTCTTATCTCTACCTTAACAACGGTAAGAACAACTACTACTATTATGAGCCAAGCTATACAGCTGAAGAAACGAGTGAATCAACAGAGGAAAGCTCTAGTTCATCTAGCTCAGAGGAAAATTCTGAACATACAGAATCATCTTCTAAAGAGAATGAGCAAAATCATTAATTAGACTACACGATATAAATAAAGAGGCTAGGACAAAAGTCCTAGCCTCTCAATTTTCTTTGGATTGTCGAGCAAGACGCAGTGGTTGAGTGGGCTCTACTACGCTGATTTCATCAGCTTTTACAGCCCTACTCAACTGTGCGGAGGTGGGACGACGAAATCGAATTCTAACCAATTACCGATTTCTGTCCCACTCTCTTTTCAATTCAACTTACTTAGAAGCCAAGGCACCCATCGGATCCCATGGAGCCAAAACAATCGGTTCTGCCTCATAAGCAGCCAATTCTTCGGCTGTCAACAGTGCCTTGCGGACGACGATTTGGTAGGTGTATTCATCCATCCAGGCATCGGAAGCTACAAAGTAACCATCTGTTCCCACTTTTTCTCCCCAAGAATTCTCAACCTTCCATTTGAGAGGGCGTCCAGCTTCGTCCAGGTCCACACCAGTCAAGACCATAGCATGGGTCATGAGACTTTCTGCATAATCCAAACGCCCTGCCTTATCTTGAGTCAGCTGGATATCCATTCCCGCTTCAAAGTCGTAGACATCTGTTGCAAGGATTCCAGCTTTGCGGTTGCTGACTTGGCCGACATCCGATCCAAACCAAACAGTTTCCCCAGCTTTCATTTGGGCAATAGCCAATTCTTTCAAACGCTCCATCGGAACATTGAGGTAGCGGACTTCACGGCTACCGACCACATTCCCAAGCATTTCAACCGTATAGGACTGACCATAAGGCTTATCTGCCGTAGGCGCATTGATAACAGAAACGTAGTCCTCCAACTGAAGATCCACATATTTTTTGTAAAAGCTTTGAGGCGTCAATCCAGCTTCTGTATGGTAGTTGTTGTCCTTATCGCGGTAAGAGAAACTAAATGTACGAGGAGGCAAGCCCAGAGACATAGCCAAGAAATTAAAGATTTCTTGTAGAAGCTCTTCTTTCTTGCTCTGAACCGTCGCTTGATCTGCACCACTTGCAAGCAAATCGCGAAGGATTTGAGCATCTTGGCGCAACAATTTGTTTAAGTAGGTATTGAGCTCTCGGCTATTGCTAGAAGAGATGGATTCTGGATAAACAGACTTAGGTACGACCCCATACTTTTCAAAGAGGGAAACAACCATATCCCATTGGCCACCATCTTGTTGAGGGGTTTGAAGGAGGAAGGCAACCTTACGGCTAGTCAATTCCTGATCCGCTGTCGCAATGATTTGCTCCAAGAACCAGTTGGATTTTTCGTACTTATCCCAGAAGAAGGTATGAGCTTGAGACAACTCAAAATCCTCTAATTGGAAGTTTGAGATCATCTTGTGGCGGAAGGTATTTAAGGCCGCAAACATCCAGCAACGACCAGAAGCTTTCTGGTCTGTTACTTTGTCCTTGGTTAAATCAAGAGAAAAGACGGGCGTGTTTTCTACTGCACTTTTGCGTGTCTCCAAAGCTGCATGAATCCCATTGTGGGTGATGGCATTTTCGAGAGCCGCAAATTTCACATTTGCTTGGTAATTTGCATAAAGTTGATCTGTAAATTCTTGTGTTAATTCTGACATAAGATTCTCCTTTGTAAAGCTACTTACCATTATAGACCATTGACCAAAATCTTCAAGTAAAAATTGTTTTAAAGGTCAGAAGAATGGATCGTGTAGATGATTTGATCTCCGACATAGTCTTTTCTAGCGACAGCATTTGGGAGAGTTTCAAGATAATGCATTCCAGCTTTTGCCATGACCCTTCCTGAAGCAGGGTTCAAACTGACATACTTGGCCTGAATTTCCTTGAATCCCACCTCTACCAACAAAAAGTGTAAAACCGCTTGGAGGGCTTCTGTCATCAGACCTTGACCCCAGAATTTTTTTCCTAGAATATAGCCAACTTCACATATTTCTTTTTGTGAATCCTGGGAAACGACACTGATATCTCCTATCACTTGTGCGGGATTATCTTTTTTGCAAATTGCCCACTTGTAGCTATTTTCCTCTTGGTACTGACGGAGCCACCTTTCGATCGAAGCCCGAGTCACTTTAGGATTTGGATGAGGATCCCAAGTCACATATTTAAGATTATCTGTGTCAGACGCCCAATTTTCAAACATTGCCTTTGCATCCTCTAAACCAAAGCGTCTTAATAATAAACGATTGGTCTCCAGTTCAATAGAACCCAATTTTCTCATCCTCTTTCCTCCTATCTGTTTAAAAAAAGTCGGCTCAACCGACTTTTTCTTTCTTATCAACGCCAGAAGGTATCAAATACTGTAATTGGTAAATGGCGTTTGTGTTGGCCTTTGTGCCACCAGCTTTCAATGGTTGCTTGAGCTTCTGGGCTAACGGATTTCCCTTCTAGGTAGTCATCAATTTCTGCATAGGTCACCCCAAGAGCTACTTCGTCAGCGATACCTGGCTTCTCCTCTTCCAAATCCGCAATCGGTACCTTTTCATACAAGGCAGGATCAGCTCCCAGCGCCTGAAGCAACTGCTTGCCTTGGCGCTTGTTAAGGCGGTAGAGAGGCAGAATATCGGCTCCACCGTCTCCAAACTTGGTAAAGAATCCAGTGATGTTTTCGGCTGCATGGTCTGTCCCAATGACGGCTCCGCTATAGGCACCCGCTAAAGCATACTGAGCAATCATCCGACTCCGGGCCTTGATATTGCCCTTGTTAAAGTCTGAGACATCCGTTCCTGTCGCTTCGACAGCACGCTCCATGGCATCGACCGATTCCTTGATGTTCACGACCAGGCTGACGTCTGGCTGGATGAAGGCCAAGGCCTTTTGGGCATCTGCTTCATCCGCTTGGACACCGTAGGGCAAGCGAACTGCAACAAACTGATAACTGGCATCTCCAGTCTCTGCCCGCATTTCCTCCATGGCTAATTGAGCCAGGCGACCCGCTAGGGTCGAGTCCTGACCTCCTGAAATTCCTAAGACAAAGGTCTTTAGAAAAGGATGTTTTTGCAAGTAATCCTTCAAAAAATCAATCGACCGGCGAATCTCTTCTTGAGGATCAATGACTGGTTTGACCCCTAATTGGGCAATAATGTCTTCTTGTAGGCTCATTCTTCTTCACCTCCCAAGGCTTTCTGACGCATCTGATCAATGAGGTCCATCTTATCTTGCCAAACATCCTTGGCCAAGTCCACGGGATAATGTTGTGGATTGAGGACACGTTTGTACTCATCCCAGAGCTTGTCAAATTCCTTCCGAGCATAGGCTTGGATATCCATCAAGGTTGGCAATTCGTAGACCTGTTTTCCATCCTTGAAAATATCGACCAAGAGCGGGATGGCATCAAAATCACGAACCGTCTTCTTGATATAGGTGTAGGTCGGATGGAACATTTTGATTTCTGTCAGTTCATTGACATCTACTCCATCGTAAGTGATGTAATCCCCTTCAGATTTGCCTTTTTCCCGACTGGTAATACGCCAAACTTGCTTCTTCCCTGGGGTTGAAACTTTTTCAGCATTGTTAGACAGCTTGATGGTATTTCGCATTTGACCATTGTCGTCTTCGATAGCAACAATCTTATAGACTGCTCCGAGGGCTGGTTGGTCATAAGCTGTGATCAACTTGGTTCCGACACCCCAGACATCAATCTTAGCCTTTTGCATCTTCAAGTTGAGGATGGTGTTCTCATCCAAATCATTTGAAGCATAGATCTTCGCTTCTGTGAAACCAGCTTCATCCAACTGTTGGCGAACCTTTTTCGAGATGTAGGCAATATCTCCAGAGTCAATCCGTACGCCTAGGAAGTTGATGCGATCGCCCATCTCACGCGCTACCTGAATCGCAGCTGGAACTCCGATACGCAAGGTATCATAGGTATCCACTAGGAAGACACAGTTGCGATGGGTCTCAGCATAGGCCTTAAAGGCTTGATAATCATCGCCATAGACCTGCACCAAGGCATGGGCATGGGTCCCAAGGACAGGGATGTCAAAGAGTTTTCCTGCACGTACGTTACTGGTCCCGCTAGCGCCCCCAATAACAGCTGCACGGGTTCCCCAAATAGCCGCATCCATTTCTTGTGCTCTACGAGTCCCGAACTCCATCAAAGGTTCGTCTTCAATCACAGACTTGATCCGAGCGGCTTTTGTGGCAATCAAGGTTTGGAAATTGACAATATTGAGGAGGGCCGTTTCAACCAACTGACACTGGGCAAGCGGTCCTTCTACTTGGACAATCGGCTCATTGGCAAAGACCAGGTCCCCTTCTTTGGCAGAACGAACGGTCAATTCCATTTTGAAATTTTTCAAGTAATCCAGGAAGGCTCCTTCGTAGCCTAAGGATTCTAAGTAGGCAATATCCGACTCTGAAAAACGTAGATTCTTCAAATAGTTGACAATGCGCTCAAGACCTGCAAAGACGGCATAGCCATTTTTAAAGGGTTGCTGGCGGAAATAGGCTTCGAAGACCGCCTTTTTATTGTGTATGCCTTGCTCAAAGTAAACCTGCATCATATTGATTTGATACAAATCAGTATGGAGAGTTAAACTATCATCTGGGTACATATTTGATCCCTCTTCTTTTTTACGTCATGGCACCAGTCACGCTCTGTCAACTGGCACAGTCCAAAATAATTTTAAACACATTATAGCACATTTTAAGCAGGACCACATGAGTTTAATCCGGTCTAAGCCTCATTTTTTATCGTAAAAAAGAAGGGATCTTCGCCTCTTTCCATCAGACGAACATCCCTTTCTTCTTTCTTATTCTTCGTGTTCAGTAATATATTTATAAGCTTCTTGACCGGCGACAGCGCCATCCCCAACAGCTGTGGTGACCTGACGAAGATCTTTTTGGCGGACATCTCCAACCGCAAAGACACCCGGCACGGAGGTCTTCATGTGATCATCCGTGATCACCCAACCTTGGTCGTCTAGAATACCGAGGTCTTTGGCAAAGTCACTAACAGGATCCAAGCCCACATAGATAAAGACACCCCCAGCTGCTTGCTCGCGAACCTCACCTGTTTGAACATCTTTTAAGACCAGACTGGTCACACGGTTGTCCCCTTTGATCTCTTCGACCACTGTATTCCAAGCAAAGTGAATCTTTTCATTGGCAAAAGCTCGGTCTTGAAGAACCTTTTGGGCACGTAGGGCATCGCGGCGATGAACAATGGTAACAGACTTAGCAAACTGAGTCAGGAAGATTGCCTCTTCAACCGCAGAGTCTCCCCCACCAACAACCATGAGATCTTCATCCCGGAAGAAGGCACCATCACAGACAGCGCAATAAGAAACCCCACGACTATTCAATTCTTCTTCACCTGGAACTCCCAACAAGCGATGGTTGGAACCTGTCGCAATAATAACGGTCTTGGCTTGCAAGAGGCCATCATCTGTCGTAATTTCCTTGTAGCTTCCTTGATCAACAATGTTTTCGGCTCTGCCAAACAAGTGTTCCACACCTAGGGCTTCTAGAGGTTCAAACATCTTTTCAGCCAATTCAGGCCCACTGATATTGGCATAGCCTGGGTAATTCTCGATATCGGATGTATTGTTCATCTGTCCGCCAGGAATTCCAGCTTCTAACAAGGCAACCTTTAGATTGCTGCGGGCTGCATACAAGGCTGCAGTCATTCCCGCAGGTCCTGCGCCGATAATCAGTGTATCATACATAAGCTTCTCCTTTTGTTGTAACTATCTTGATTCTAACTCCAATTGAACCATTTTGCAATTATCTTGCTCGAAGAATAAACAGAACTCCGATAACTGCAAAGGTGAGGACTGGAATTGTCATAATATCAATTAATAAAATATCATAGAGGTGTAACTGGCGTTCCTTAGCTGTTTTATCCGTCTTACGAGCCGCTCGCAAGCCTATCCAAATAGCTGAAGCAACCAACACCCCAATTGAAGTGATGATTAGGCTCTCGATATAGAGAGATAGCAATTGGTTTAACATAAGATCTCCTTAGTATCCAAGATTGGAATGAGGGGACGAGGTGCCGATTCGTTTCGTTCACTATTGGATCAAGTTGAAACTTCTATCTTCGCGGAAAAATGAACTACTACTATTCATCTTTTCCTGAGGCACCTACTCAAAGAAAAATCCGAGTCTGAAACATCGCGTTCCAGACTCGAGCTCTTATATATTATATCAAACAAATGTTCGTTTGTAACTAGCAAAGAATTCTTTTGTCCGCTCTTCTTTAGGAGCTTTCATGATCTCTTCTGGAGTCCCAGATTCAATAATTTTCCCCTTGTCTAGGAACAAGACCTTGTCTGCCACTTGGGAAACAAAGCTCATATCATGGCTAACCAGAATCATGGTTTGACCTGCCTGAGCTGCTGCTGCGATGGCTTTTTCTACCTCTCCGACCAATTCCGGATCGAGGGCTGAAGTTGGCTCATCCAATAAGAGGACTTCTGGCTTCATGGCTAGGGCACGTGCCAAGGCCACCCGCTGTTTCTGCCCTCCTGACAAATGACGAGGGTAATGGGTTTCGCGGTCCGACAGACCGACTTTTGCGAGTTCTTCTTTGGCAATCTTGGTCGCTTCCTGGTCGGGTAAGCCTTTGACGACGATCAGTCCTTCCTTGACATTATCCAAAGCAGTCTTGCGACTGAAAAGATTAAACTGTTGAAAGACCATAGCTAGTTTTCTTCGAAGGGTCAGGATCTCGTCCTTGCTGATGGTTTCAAAGTCCACCTTCTCCCCATTGATCTCAATGCTGCCACTATCTGGGGCTTCCAAATAGTTCAAGCTTCTCAAGAAGGTTGATTTCCCAGCTCCAGAAGAACCGATCAAGGCAACAACTTCCCCTTTTTGGACTTCCAAATCGAGATGGTCTAGGACTACTTGACCGGAAAAAGATTTTGATAATTGTGAAATCCGAATCATGCTGCTCGTTCCTCCTCTTGCAAGGTTTGGGAAACAACTTTTGGATCTTTGATAGCGAGTACCTGTTCGATCCAACGTCCCAATTGTTCAATCAAAATATTAATGGCCCAGTAGATCAATGAAACAGAGATAAAGCGCTCGAAGTAACGACTGTCATTCCCCGACATAATCTTGGCTTGGGCAAAGATTTCCAAAACACCTGCATAAAAGGCCAGAGAAGTCCCCTTGGTCAAACCAATCAAAGAGTTGATCAAGGTCGGAGTCGCAACCACGGCTGCATTTGGAATAATAATCCGACGATAAACTTGGGCATTAGTCATGCCGAGACTCTTCGCTGCTTCGATTTCACCCGCATCAACAGATAAAATCGCTGCCCGAATGGTCTCACTGGCATAGGCTGCCTCATTGAAGGCAAAGGCCACAATGACAAATAAATGGGCTGGTACATCATTGATATTAAAGGCTGTCCCATATTGTTGGTTAATGGCCTTCAATAGGAGCGGGATTCCATAATAGGTCAGCATCAACTGAACCAAAATTGGTGTCCCTCTTAAAAAACTCACAAACAAAGCTTGGATCGGGTAAAGGATTTTTACCCGATTGATTTTGACAATGGCAAACAATAGGGCTAGCAATAGACCAAAAAAGGCTCCTGCTAAGGTTAACAAAATCGTATTGGGAAGCTCTTTTAAAATTCCGGGAATAGCTTCAAAAACGACGCGTAGGTTAAAGATTTCTCCTTCTGGTATCCATTTTAAAAACTGTTCGTACCAGCCAGACGCCAAATAAGTAGTTGTAAACATCTTCGTTACTTCCTCCCTCAATAATGAATCATTCTATCATATTTACAGTTAAAATGCTGAGTTTTGCTACTGATCGTTCGTAAATCATGCTTCAGGTCTGATGGGATAACAAGCAAGCGTCTCCCTTAAGAGCAAAAAAATAGACTATCTATAGATAGTCTATCACAAAATAAATCAGCGACCAAATAGTTAATTTTTATGGAAATCTTTAAATTTCTTTATCACTAAAAGGTTTGGCGTTTCGCCTTTCTTTCTGCTCGACCGCGAGCACGATTCTCAGCTCGCTTGGCTTTCCGACGTTTCTCGTCCACGGCCCATTTGATTTTTTTCTTGTAGCCTGGTTTGATTTTTTTCTTTTTCTTCTTGACCAAGCCGATCATCTCAATGTCGAGTTTTTCTTGGCGTTTTTCACGATTAGCCCGGCGATCCCGGTCGTAGGTATCTTCGATAGCTCCAGCCTTCAAGACCTTAGGGACAAACTGGATGCCCAATTTTTCAAGCTCCCGAATGTCTGAGTCATCACTCGGTTGATAGAGGGTGATAGCTGTACCAGGAAGACCATTCCGACCAGTCCGGCCAACGCGGTGGACAAAGAAGGATAAGTCTTGTGGAATAGCATCATTGATGACATGGCTAACCCCTTCAATATCAATTCCACGCGCTGCCAAGTCTGTCGCCACGATATATTCAAAATCCAGGTTTTTGACTTGGTTCATGATTCGTTTGCGCTCCCGTGGAGGAACCCCTCCATGGATTTTAGCGACCTTAAGCCCCTTCTCTACCAGAAAAGCATGCAAATCGTCCGCTCTATCCTTGGTGTTCACAAAAATCATAGCTAGATAAGGTTGAAGAGCCTGCGTCAGTTGATAGACTTGCTCGTTCTTATCACGCCCTTTTGTCGATACCAACCAGTTATCAATGGTATCCGAGATCACTGTTTTGGTTTTAATCTGCTCCATGACAGGGTTAGACAGGTATTTTTTCAAAAAGGGTTGTAACTTTTGCGGAATCGTCGCTGAGAAGACTAAAAACTGAAGCTTCTTAGGAAGACTAGATGCAATCTTATCTACTGTCGTCAAAAAGCCCATATCGAGAGTCATATCGGCCTCATCGACCACAAAGGTATGCGCCTTATGAATGGCCAGATCTCCAGAAGCGACCAAATCATAGATGCGGCCTGGTGTCCCGATCACGATATGCGGTTGGGCTACTTGGAGCTTATCAATCTGACGAGCCTTATCAGTTCCGCCGACATAGTTAGCAATCCGAATTTCCTTTTCACAGTGGCTAGCAATCTGACGAGCCGCTTGGTAGATTTGAGTTGCCAATTCCCGACTCGGTGCTGTGATGACCACTTCAACATGGCTACTATCTTCGTTCAAGGTTTGAAAAATAGGCAAGAGGAAGGTATGGGTCTTTCCAGATCCTGTTTTAGATTCACCAACCAAATCTCGACCTGCTAAAACAATCGGGATGAGTTTTTCTTGAACTTCTGTTGCTTCGATAAAATTAATCTCTTTTAAGGCCTCTTGGATATAGTCCTTAAACTTAAAATCTGTAAATTTCATTCTCTTATCCTTTCATCATCTCTACTATTATATCAGAAAAGTCTTCTTCCCGCTCTTCTTTTGGACAGCAATTCCTAGCAAGCGAAAAAGGTTGAGATAGCATCCCAACCTTTTATGATTCACGACTTATGAATTGGTCAAATAGTAGATCAAGAGGGTCAAGGCGCTCATTCCTGCACCGACACTCCAGAGAAAGGCATCGACCTTCCACTCAGACCATTTAGGACCATTACCTGACAGACCACCTAATTCTAAATGGTGATGGAAAGGCGTCATGCGGAAGATTCGGCGTCCTTCCCCTGTCCTTTTCTTGGTCCATTTGAAATAGGACACTTGGAGCATGACAGAGCTAGTCTCAAAGACGTAGACAATCCCAATCAAGAGCAAGGTCCACTCTACGTGGAGAGCCATGGATAGAGTCGCAAGCATCCCACCTAGTGCTAGGCTTCCAACATCTCCCATGAAAATCTTGGCCGGCTTGTGGTTGTAGACGAAGAAACCTAATAGAGCTCCAATCATACTGATGGTCACAAAAAGGATATCGATTCGTCTTTGCCAAACAGCGATGATGGAATAAGCGATCAAGCTGATGGTTACCGAAATGCTTGCCAAGCCATCAATCCCGTCCGTTAAATTGACTGCGTTTGAAAAACCAACCAACCAGAACAAGGCAAAGATAATATAGAAATGTCCCAAATAGACATCCCAACCAAAGACATTGAGAAGACTACCAGCTCCATGACGTTCAGAGAAGAGATAGAAAATGATCCCTCCCAACAATTGCAGGGCTAATTTTTGCTTGGGATTTAACCCTTCATTGATCTTACGAAAGACCTTTAAGAAGTCATCCAAGAAACCGACGATTCCATACAAGACCAAAATAAAGAGGATCAATTGAACAGGACGCGTAAAGTTCCCAGTTAGGAAGCTAAAGACAAGGGTGACAAAAACTGAAGTGATCAAGAAGACCACTCCCCCCATAGTTGGAGTGCCTGCTTTGGCTTTGTGTTGCTTCACATCTTCGTGCATTTGTTGGCCCGAAATATGGGCCCGTTGATAGAAACGGATAAAGGCAGGAATGCCAATAACCGTTAGAATAAATGATACTACTAGGGTAGCAAGTAACATATCAATCTCCTAATGTAATTGTTATTTTCTTCGTCTTCTTTAAAGCAGTTTCTACTTTGACGTTTTGTTTGCTCACACGAGAACCTTCCCCTTTATAGGTGATCTCAATGCCCGTCCATTCCGCAAATTTATCAACATTTTCCTTGGTCCATCCATACATATCCGGAACTGAATCCAAGTCATCTGTTAATAATAACACTTGCTCATTTGCTTTTAATTTCGTTCCTGCTGATACAGACATCTTTTTAATATTCTTTCCAGTTCCTAGGACAACAGGCTGGATCAGATTGCGACGCAGTTCATCTGCGAAGCCACCTGGGCTGATGGTCTGCTTCAAGTTCAATTCTTTCGACAAGGATTCTGCCGACGGCATCTTATAGGTGTCCTCTTTCGTGACCCCATCCAAGGCCTTGGTTTCCGTTACTAGATTCAACTCATCCTTCAAAGCAACCGCATCTTCCAAGACTGGATTGACTAGTTCTTGCCAACTGGTCGGACTAAAGCTGACTTCAGGCTGTTGAACCGTCACATACATAATGAAATCTGGATCTTCAGCCGGTGTCATGACAACAATCGAGTTGATATTGTCATTTTCGCCTTCCAAATATCCATTAGCCGTTGCAATTTGGGCCGTCCCTGATTTGACAGCGACATTTTGTCCAGCTACTTGGATAATGGGACCATCCGATGAATAGAGGGTACCAAATTGAGGATCAGTCCCTACCGTAATCATGTAATTACGGGTCTGTTGGGCAACCGAAGCGGGTACTGGATTGCCGACAATCTCTCTTTGTGATTTACGAGCAGTTTCATGCTTGCCGTCGTAAATCGCACTGATAAATTTAGGCTCCAACATTTCCCCATCATTTGCAATGGCAGAAAATGCACGCAACATCTGCGTTTGGGTCACCGAAATCCCTTGACCGAAAGAAGACATGGCTTGAGTGACATAGTTATCTCCTGGTAGGCCTCCAAAACCTTCGTCTCCCATTCCAAAACGTGTAGGAAGTCCGAACTTAAAGAGTTTGAGGTAATTCATCCAGACATTATTGCCCATCTTCTGTTCAAGCTTGGTCATCCCAATGTTACTTGAATAGGCGAAACCTTGGGCAATATTCATATAGCGACCTTCTGACAAGCCCATATTGATTTCCCAGTCTTTGATGATCGCGTCTTTTACTTGTAGCTCGTTATTGTAATATACCTCATTATAGGCTGGGAAAGTCCCATGATCAATCGCTGCAGCCAAGGTCATGACCTTCATAGTCGAACCTGGTTCGTACTGGTCCTGGTAAAGAATCGTATTCCAAGTTCTCAAATTCTTGATATCCAGACCTTCTTTGGTATCTGCATTAAAGGTTGGCCGTTGCGTCGTTGCAAGGATTTCGCCTGTTTTGGCACTCACTAGGGTCGCACTGACAAATTTGCCTTTTACCTTTTCTTGGAATACATCCATTCTGGTTTCGAGATAGGTTTGCAGTTCTGCAGAAAGGGTTGTATAAACATCCTTTCCATCTTCTGTCTTCACGGCAACCTTGTCTGATCCCGGCACAATATTTCCGTTACGATCCTTTTCATAGGTCACAACTCCATCCTGACCACCCAAGATACGATCCAAGGATTTTTCTATTCCCGTTATTCCCTGTAGGGTTTTATTGCCTTCTTTATCTTCTACCAATTGAGCTTGACCGATAAATTGAGAGGCAAAGGTCCCATTTTTATAACTCCGATTTGGACTCGTCGTAAAATCAACACCTTTAATGTTGGCAGCTTCTAGTTCACTCCGGATAGCATCCATATTGCTATAGCTGATATCGTTCCCCGCCGCACCAAAAGAAACTTGGTTGAGCTTCTTTTGAGACAGTTGTTGGACGACATAATCTTTTTCCATCCCCAAATAACGATTAAAAACGTCCGCTACTTGGTTGTATTGGCTTTCTTCAACGTATAAAACTTCACCTTTTGCTGATTTATAAGTTTTGTCGATGATAGCATAAACATTATAAGTCGTCGCATCTTCAGCAATGACAGCTCCATTTCGATCATAAATTGTTCCTCGTTTGGCTGGAACAATCTCAGTTTTCTGATGGACCTGATGCGATAACTCAGATAAATTTTTTCCAAATTTGCTATCTGTGCCTATAATGACTGCAAAATTAATAAGAAAAATGAAGAAAACAAGAATGGAAAGCAAACTTAAATTCTTAGCTACTTGCCGACGATTTTGGTCTGGAAGTTTCCTTTTTTTAAGGGAATAACGAATGATTTTCTTTTTTAATTTACTCATCGCTACTTGAACTCACCACTTTTCGATTTTCTTTTTGGAGGGTCATCCCCTGAGAACTAGCTAACTTAGACAAGCGTTCATATCGAGTCAACTCATTGACTTCTTGCCGGATATCTTCTAGTTCAGTCTCTTTTGTTTTTAGTTCCGTATTGAGGTTTGTCAAATCACTTTGCACTTGTAGAATCCGCGTCTGCATAAAAATAATACTGACAGCAAGGATAATCCCTGTTAGGACAATCGAGCCATAAAAGGCTTTCTCTACTCTGGTAAAGCGACGAATACGATCTTGCAATTGACTGCCACGAGATCGTAATGGTTGATCTGCCATGTTCATTTCCTCTTACTTATGAATTTTTTGAGCAACCCGCAATTTTGCAGAATGAGCTCGGTTGTTATTTTCTAACTCTTCTTGGCTTGGAAGAATCGGTTTTCGAGAAACTAATTCCATTTTTGGTTTTAAGTCCTCTGGGATGAAGGGCAAGCCCTTCGGTACATCTACTGTAGAAGCTTCTTTAAACAATTGCTTGGTCAAACGATCTTCCAAGGAATGAAAGGTAATGACTGAAATACGACCACCAACTGCCAACAAATCCATAGCCTGCTGGATTGATTCATCAGCCGCTCCCAATTCATCATTGACTTCGATCCGAATAGCCTGAAAAATTTGTTTGGCTGGATGCCCCTTTTTCTTGAGTTCCTTGGCTGGTTTTGCCGACTTAATAATCTCTGCTAATTCTGTCGTCGTTTCAATCGGTTTTATCGCACGCGCTTGTTCGATCTTTCTAGCAATTTGTTTGGAGAATTTATCTTCCCCATACTTGAAAAAGATGCGAACCAAATCATGGTAATCATAGGTATTGACTACTTCATAAGCTGTCAAAGAAGCGTCTTGATTCATCCGCATGTCCAAGGGAGCGTCTTTTTTATAAGAAAAACCACGAGACCGCTCATCTAACTGAGGACTAGAGACTCCCAAGTCATAACAAATGCCATCAATTTCACTGACTCCCAATTCTTGGAGACGCGCTTGAAGATTCCGGAAATTGTCTTTGATGAAGGTTACCATGCCTTTTTCAACGTAAGGAGCCAATCGTTTCTCCGCATTATCAATCGCATGCTGATCCTGGTCAAAGGCATATAAATGTCCTTTTTCACTTAATTGACTTAATAAATATTCGCTATGGCCGGCTCCACCTAATGTGGCATCCACATAGATTCCATCTGGCTTTATATCCAGCATATCAATCGTTTCATGGAGCAAGACCGTTACATGATGAAATTCTTTACTCATATCCTATCTATTTTACCACAAATCTGACCAGGATGCACTTGAGATTCTTTCCTCTATCCACACACTGTTTCGGGATAAAAAGTTCCTATTCTTTAAAAACCTCATTCTATCAACCAATAGACCTAGAGAAACAAATTGTGATACAATAACCCTATGAAAGATAAGAAATACCTTCTCCTTGGCCTGCTAGTGGCCGATCTTATTGCAGTTTACTTTTTCCTACGAACTCCTGTCCCTTGGATTTTTTGGACAGCTACCTTTGTTCTTGCCGTCTCCATTTGGATATTTAAAAATCAATGGAAAAACTACAAAAATAGAGATGAGGAGTCAGAGTAGCCCATATAGAATTAGAAAACTCGATCAGTTCAATATCTGATCGAGTTTTCTATTGTCTATTTATGAATTGGGATCATCAAGGCTACGGCCATGCAAGCCTTTTTCCCGTTGGACTTGACGTAGTTTTTCTGGTGTCACATCATTTCCTTCTTCGTCAACAACTTTGATACCTTCAATGTGATGACGGACGGAGCGTCTGTAACCTTCAATATACTCTTCACGAAGTTTAGCTTGTTCTACCTCTTCTTCTGGTGTCAAGCCTTCTGCTTTTTTCTTTTTGGCAAGCTCATTGATTCGAGCAATTTTTTCAGGTGTCATAATAAAACCTACTTTCTACCTGTCATCAGGTCATTATTTTGTATTTAATTGGTTAAAGGCTGCGACTTTATTGGCTTTTGCTACTAGACTAGCAAGAAGGGCCAAACGATTCTTTTTAACAGCCTCATCTTCTGCCATAACCATGGTATTGTCAAAGAAAGCATCGATGACTGGGCTAAGAGCAAAGAGTTGAGCCAATTTGTCGCTAGCTGAACCTGTCAATTCTAATTCTTCAATCGCCTTAGCAAGAGCTTTTTCTTGATCATTTTCAAAGAGACTAGCATCGACCTCTACTGAAGCATCTGCTTTTTCTGCCAAGTTGAAAGCACGTGAGAGTGACTCAACAGCTGCCTTATAACCATCAGTCTTAGCAGCTTCTGAAAGAGCTTCAGCCGCTTCAAGCATATCCGCTACCACGAAGTTTGAACCAGCAAGTACAGCTTCTTTGATGTCTTTAGATGTGCGTCCCATCATCTTGTCTACACGCGCCTTGATGAAGTTGAGCACTTCTGCTTGATTGGCATACGAAAGACTATCGAATGAAAGTCCGTAAAGACTATCGATTAACTCATCCATCGGGATGTTCCAACCAAAGGCATCCAAGATACGAACAATCCCTTGTGTTGCACGGCGAAGCGCATAAGGGTCATTGGAACCAGACGGAATCAAACCGACTGAGAAGAAGGAAAGAAGGGTATCCAATTTATCCGCAAGAGCAAGGATGGCACCAACCTTGGTTTCAGGAAGGGCTCCATCTGCTGAATCAGGAAGATAGTGCTCACGGATAGCTGTCGCTACTGCAGCATCTTCACCAGCAAGGAGGGCGTATTTTTCACCCATGATTCCTTGCAATTCATCAAACTCTCCAACCATACCAGTCAAGAGGTCAAATTTGTAGATTTCTGCTGCACGAGCTACAGCTGCTTTTTCTTCAGCAGTCAAGCCAGCTTGCTCAGCCAAGGAAGCCGCAATGACACCAGCACGGGCCATGTGTTCTGAAAGAGAACCGATTTTTTCATGGAAAGTCACGTGTGCCAATTTAGCAACCAGGTCTTCAATCTTGAGTTTTTGGTCTTCACGCCAGAAGAATTCACCATCTTCGAGACGCGCCACCAAGACTTTTTCATTTCCTCGGATAACATTTTCCAAGTGCTCAGCATTCCCATTACGGACTGAGATGAAGTTTGGTTTAAGCTTACCGTCAAGGTCACGTACAACAAAGTAACGTTGGTGCGTTTCCATTGAGGTCACCAAGACTTCTTCTGGAACGTCCAAATACTTAGTATCGAAACTTCCCATAAAGGCAGTTGGGTATTCGACCAAGTTCAAGACTTCATTCAAAAGTCCTTCTTCGATTTGGACTTGAACACCTTGTTCTGCTTCAATAGCTTTGATTTGCTCACGAATCATGTTTTCACGTTCTTTGCTGTCTGCAATGACGTAAACGGTACGAAGGTCTTCTTCGTACGAATCCGCATTGGTAATTTCCACTTCATGTCCAAGGAAACGGTGTCCGCGACTCACACGACCTGAATGGATATCCAAGAAGTCGAGATCAAGCGCTTCATCACCCAAAAGGACAATCAAGGTATGAACTGGACGAATGTATTCAAAGGTGTTGTTAGCCCAGTGCATGCTGACAGGGAAAGTCAATGAAGCAAGTACTTCTGGAACGCCGGCCAAGACTTCTTTGGCAGGTTTTCCAGCTTCATGTTTCGTCACGTAAACGTATTCTTCTCCCTTAACTTCACGGAATTCGATGTCATCTACAGTCAAGCCTTTTCCACGAACAAAGCCTTGCGCTGCTTTTGAGAAGTTTCCATCAGCATCCAAGGCAATTTTCTTAGAAGGTCCTTTAAAATCTTCTGTCAAATCGGTTTGTTGATCAGCCAAACCAAGTACACGAACAGCCAAACGACGTGGAGTTGAGAAGGTTTGAATGCTTTCATATGAAAGGCGGTTATCATCCAAGAAGGCTGCCATTTTCTCACCCAATTGTTTTTCACTTGGTGTGACAACGTAGGCTGGTAACTCTTCAAGTCCTAGTTCTACTAATAAGTTTTTTGTCATGTTTTTTCTCCAGAAAATATCTTTTTTCCAGTTTGCCTTATGTGATTGGCACGCAAGCAACCGACTAGGTCGTTTCATTGCTAAAATTGGAGCCTAAGGTCTCCAATTTTGCCTGGTATCATTAGTTTCTCTAATGATACCTCAATCACTGCGGCAACTGGTTCTGTAGGATTATTCTATAATCCAATTCTATTAATACACTCTCTTTATTCTTCCTCTTCTGCTAGGAGTTTTGCGCGTGTGGCTTCGTCGAGAAGTGGGTAACCGAGTTTCTTGCGTTCTGCGACGAAGGTCTTAGCTACGACACGGGCCAAGTTACGGATGCGGGCAATGTAGCCGGCACGTTCTGTAACAGATACCGCTCCACGAGCATCAAGTAAGTTAAAGGTATGTGAACATTTCAAAACGTAGTCATAGGCTGGGTGAACGAGACCCAATTCCAAAGCACGTCCGGCCTCTTTTTCAAATTTTTCGAAGTTTTCAAGAAGCATATCTTGGTCAGAAACTTCAAAGCTGTATTTTGAGTGCTCATATTCTGGTTGAAGGAAGATTTCTCCATATTTTACACCCGGAGCCCACTCGATATCATAAACTGAGTCTACTTCCTGGATGTAAGAAGCCAAACGTTCCAAACCATAAGTGACCTCAGCGGTAACAGGACCTGTTGCCAAGCCACCGACCTGTTGGAAGTAAGTGAACTGAGTGATTTCCATACCATCCAGCCAAACTTCCCAACCAAGACCAGCTGAACCAGTTGATGGATTTTCCCAGTTATCTTCTACGAAGCGAATATCATGCTCTAAAGGATTGATACCCAATTTTTCCAATGACTCAAGGTAAAGTTCTTGAATGTTTGATGGTGATGGTTTCATGACCACTTGGAATTGGTGGTGTTGGTAAAGACGGTTTGGATTTTCCCCGTAACGACCGTCTGCTGGACGACGAGATGGCTCTACATAAGCCGCATTCCATGGTTCCGGACCAATGGCGCGAAGGAAGGTGTAAGGACTCATCGTACCCGCACCCTTTTCATTATCATAAGCCTGCATGAGCATACAACCCTGGTCATTCCAGTATTGTTGCAAAGTCAAAATAATCTCTTGAAAAGTCAATTTTTTAGACATGTTTTACTCCATTTTCTATAATTTCTTGCGACACGAGTCTGCCTCGTCGATCATACGAGGCAAGACGAGTTAGTACTGCGTCTAGCTCAGGCACCCTAGTGCTGAGCGTGGGACAGCCCGACTGAAAGGAGGTCTCTGCCACTGACGCAGTGAAAGGTTAGTTTTTTAGACATTATTTACTCCATTTTCTATAATTTATTGCGACCTAGAATACAAAAAGAACCGTGTCTTTCCCCCTAAGTCAAGTGACCTAGGGGCGTCAGAAACGCGGTTCCACCCTAATTTATTACTTCATTTTATTCTACTGTACTCAGCTATCTACTGAGAGAAAGCGCCACTTGCCTATCTTGTTCCACTTGGCTTTCACTGTCCCAAGCTCGCTAAAAAAACGCCATAAGCCTTTCTTTCTTGACTAGTATTATAGCAGATTTCTATTCGAGTGTAAACAAAAAACAAGTCCGAAACTGTTGTTTCAGACTTGTAGAAATTCCTTTCAAAGAAAGGGTAAGGTTATGGGCGTTTTGCAACCTTTGGTTTTTTCCCATTTAATTTTTTCTTAGCAGCTTTAACCTCTGCTAAGGCCGCCTTGACTTCCTGTTGACTAGCACCAGGATTAGCCAGTACTGCTTGAGCGCGGATAAAGGCTTGAAGGTAATTCACCTTCACCTTATCTGCTGCATAGATAAACTTAGCGTTCTTAGCTTGGAACTGGAGTTCTGCTGCAATCAATTTCTTAAGACTTGAGAAATCGGTTGTTTTGCCAGTTAATTGTTGATCAGCCGCCTGGTAGTTCGCAAGCGCTTGGTTGATTTGCTCTTGTGTCACACCTTCGCGGACGAGCAAGAGAGCCAACTCCTTAAAGCTTTGATCAAAGGCACGTCGAGCAGAATCCTTAGCGTTCGCATAACGGCCTGTTTTTGAAGTCGCATCATAGGCAGCAATAGCTGATTTTAGCGCTGTGAAATCAGACTCTTTCCCATCTAATTGACTGGTTACCAATCCAAGATTTGAAAAGATTTGGTCAACTTCTGCTTGTGATAACTTAGTCGCAAGAGCTTTCTGAGCTTCTTGGTATGCTGCATCATAAGCTAAACGTTTTTCACTTGTTGCATTAAAGTACTGAGGAGTGCTGGTCAAGTTAGCTTGTTGAGCCAGCAATTGCAACAATTGGGTCTTAATGACAACAGAAAGTTTTGCGAGGTTGTTTTGATCCGCCAGAACGGTCACAGTCGGTGCATCCTCAAACAACTCATAGCCTGTTGGTAGACTGACTGAAATCGTATAAGTTCCAACTGGGACATCTTTCCCAAAAGCATTCTTGCCA
Source organism: Streptococcus ilei (assembly GCF_000479335.1). Taxonomy (NCBI): domain Bacteria; kingdom Bacillati; phylum Bacillota; class Bacilli; order Lactobacillales; family Streptococcaceae; genus Streptococcus; species Streptococcus ilei. Next base: position 1,941,646 of record NC_022584.1, on the reverse strand, counting down.
TAGCGTTGAACTGGAAGAACAAAGGTTTCACCAGCTTGATTCTTCAAGACAACTGGTGTTGTTCTAGGTACTGCTTGATCAAAGACCAGGCTCAAAGGAGCAGTGACAATCTCTTTGGCCAAGAATTCGATGGTCTTAAAGCTATCCTCTGCAGTGATTTCAAATTTCTGAGTTCGTTCGCTGACGAGTTTCAGATCTGATTTGTCATAGGCAAAGAGTTCTGCAACATAGCTACCAAACTTAAGGAAATTGATTTCTTTCCCTTTATCTAAGTTGACATACTGCCCTTGTTCATCTTTGATACGGTAGACAAAATCAGTATCTAATTCTTGATGTGTATCGGCATCTAGGACTGATACCTTAATTCGGCCACTATCCTCAGTAGCAGCAAAATCAGCAAGAGAGGCAAAGTCGCGGTTTCCAGCGTAATCTTCAACCACATAGTAAAGTAAGTCTTTACTGATTCCTTCTGGAAGAGTATAGCCTCCATCTTCATTTGCCGTTAAATAGACACGGTTTTCAAAACGGCTAGTCTTCCCTAGGGCGTCTTTCCCCTCCTTAACTAGGGTCCCCTCTTCATCAAAGGTCTTGACATAGAAGACTTGCTCTCGTAAGATTCCACCATTGCCAACATCTTTTGTTTTACGAGCATAGAAGGTTTCTACCCCATCCTTCTTGGTCGTGTAACCTGAAGTCAAGACTGGTTTTTGGGTATCAATTTGGAGGTTAAAGCGAACAACTTGCTCCTCTGCTCCTGGAACTGCTGGCGTATAACGAACCTCATAGATATAGTGACCATCCGCCACCTTTTCACCCTTGGCATTAGTTCCTTCCCAAGCCGTGTTGTCGACTAGATAAGATCGTTTCCCACGTCCGTCAAAATAATTCTTACGAGCAGAGAAAGCTCCTGTACTTGTCCAAACTGGCTGAGCAAATGCTTGATCATCTGCCTTGTAGACAGCTGCTTTCATATTTTTTAGGTTTCGCAAGACTACAGCCCGGTACTGCACGTAATCTTTGTTTCCATCTCCATCTGGAGAAATAGCCAGACGTACATTGCCATCCGCATCTAAATGGAGGACATTCAAACCTTCTGGAGTTTCTACTGTCCCAAGAACGATTGGGCTTCGTTCTGCTGTTTCCTTCTTAGCAGTCGAATAGAGCACGTCGTTAGCGTTAGAGACTAAGGATGTTACATTCGTCTTTGATGGCACATGTTTGGTTTCTGGAACATCATAGTAGAATCCTGATTTCCCTTCTCTTACCAAATTGTAGATTGGTTTTTCAACCGCAGGGATATTTTGGAAAGAACCACGGAAGCCCATAAATGGAATGCTAACCACATCGCCGTCATCTGCTGGATCCACAAAGCGAACAAATCCTTCTAGGAAGTAACCGTTCGGCATCAATTTAGTCAATTCCTCTGCAAACTTAGACGCATCGACAGTCACTGTCACTGTCTGACTACTATGGGCTTTTACAGTTACATTTGGCCATACCGTCTCTGTTAATTTCCGAGGCTTCAAGGTAAAGCGATCATCTTTTACATCGTCGGTAGTGGTATTCACAATCATCTTCAACTCTCTGTCAGTATCAGAAATATTATGAACGGTCACATCAAAACTAAACCGATCCTCGACATTGCCAAGAGTTACGCTTGGGTAAGCATCTTCATTCGTTACATATAGGTCTGTTGAAACCGCTGCAGCAGTATCCACAATCCCCGCCCCTTGTTGACGTACCGAAGTGTAAGCACCCGTTTCTTTGTTGAGGTGCGGTTTTGCGGTTGACATGATTAAGGCTTTGACTGTTGCAGATAGCTCCTCTGGCGAAAGTTCTGGATGATGAGCTTGGAGGTATTCCTTCACCAAAGCCGATACCCCAGCTACATGAGGGGAGGCCATACTGGTTCCGCTCATACTACCATAGCTATTGTCATTTAGAGATGAAAAGATCGACCCACCAGGTGCTGTGACATCCGGTTTTAATTGGCCATCTGTTGAGACTCCCCAACTGGAGAAATCTGACATCTTATCTGCATCAGGGTTTGGACGATTGTCTAAGCTACCATCAAAGACAAGCTTGTAGTCTTTACCTTTAATCGCTTCTCCATAGCGCTTAGAAATGAAAACAGCAGGGATCTTTCTCGCATCCCCTTCGAGGCCCATTTTGACATTCGCGCCTTCGACACTGTTGTAAATAAGGGCTCCAATTGCTCCTTTTTTATAGACATTAGCGACCTTATCTGAGAAGGTGATTTCGCCACGTTTGATAAGGGCAACTTTACCAGTCAAATCGAGACTGTCTAAATCACTCTCACGCCCCAAACCAGCATCTACATAATCATATTCTTTCCCATTTTCGAAATTGGCATCTGTTTCAGCTGCTGTATAGGTGAATTTTCCTTTATCCAAGTCGGCATTGTCTTCCAAGCCTCGAACTGTAAAGACTTCTTCTGTTACAACCGAATCATTTACGGATGCAACTGAAATAGACTCTTCTACGGTTGAAGGACTCCCCACGACACCGTAATCAGGGTTTTCAGCACTTGGATTGTCATAACCGTATCCATAGGTATTGCTATTTCCTGCCGCGATAATGACGCTAACCCCTTTTGCGCGTGCTCGTTGGATAGCTTCCCGGACAGCGGGACTAGCATTCACAGTAGAACCTGTCACAGATCCCAAACTCATGTTGATGACGTCCGCTCCCAATGCAACTGCGTCATCAATCGCTTTCACATAGACAACATCACTGGTTGATCCACTACGATCAGAGAAAACACGCATAAACATCACTTGGGCTTCTGGAGCAACTCCGTATACATAGTTGCCATCCCCAGCTTTTTTGTCAGGGTTCCCAGTCGCAATCCCTGTTACGTGCATACCATGTGAATCATGGTCTTTTTCTTTGATATTGTCATCTCCATCCATATAATCATAAGCAAAGACGACCTTATCGTTGTACCATTTTCCGTAGTCAATTCCCGCTGCTTTTTTTGCAGCTTCTAATTCTGTTTGATTTTTGAACTTCCCTTTTGTCGGGTCTGAAATCCGCAATACTTCATGGTAGACATCTAAACCAGAGTCAATGACTGCAACAACAGTCCCTTCACCCTTGTAGCCTTTTTCCCAAGTTTGAGGCACATTAATAATCGTATTGCTGCTGATACTGAATGGTTTGTCTTCAGCTTTCTTTTCAGCTCTTGCTTCTGTTGCAGGGTTAGCCTCAGCCTTCTCCTCTGTTGAAGAGGGTTTAACTTCTGTTTTTTCCTGTCCCTCACTTGCTTTTTCTGCAGGTTTAGCCTCAATTTTAGTTACAGCTTCTACTTGCTTTTCAGTAGCTTTATCCTCTGTTTTTGCTTCCTGGGCAACTACTTGGCTACCTGATTCGACAGATGGACTTGTTGCCCCTTTTTCTGAAGAGGCTGGCTCGTCAACAACTTTACCATTTTCAACTACTGAGTCTCTAGTCTGCTCATTTGCTTGATCACTTACAGGAGAAGCAGACTCGCTTGGCAACGCTGGATTTGCTTCTGCAGATGCAATTACTGCCGTCTCTGGTTGTTTTGTTTCATCCGCACTTACATTTCCTGCTCCAAAGACAAGGACCGACCCTAACAGCACCGATGCAACACCAAATTTATATTTTCTCAATGAGAAACGCTGTTTACTCATAAGATTCCCCCTATATACTAAATTATTCTTATTATACTCCTAATTTTTCAGAAAATTCACTCAACATTAACTTTGTTATCAAATTGTAATATTTCCGCATGATATCTTTAATTAGGTGTTTTTTGTTTGTTTTTAGTGATTTTATAATTCAAATAATTAGAAAACTAAAACCAATCATCCGTTTTTTTATCTCATTGCACAAAAAAACAGCGAGAGCAAACTCTCACTGTCTTTTATAAATCAACTAACTTACTGTCTTAAAAGTCTTTGGTATCTGGATCTGGCGCTCCCGCTTCTACTGGGATCTTCCGAAGGAGCTCACAGTCTTCTGGAGCCAATTCGATTGTAGTGCATTGAAGATTACTTGCAATGCGTTCAGGAGTCACTGATTTAGGCAAAGGTAAAAATTCTTCTGCTAAACTCCAAGCTAAAAGAAGCTGGGCTGGAGTTACACTATATTTTTTAGCCAATGCAAGAACTGTCTCATTTTGAAAAAGCTCTCCTTGACCAAATGGACCCCAAGCCTCCAATAAAATTCCTTTATCACGGCAATAACGGACTACTTCCTCTTGATAGACTCCAGGAGCCAAGCGGATCTGATTGACTGCTGGAAGAACTTTGGCACTCTCCAACAAAGCATCCAGGTGATGAGGCAAAAAGTTACTCACGCCAATAGAGCGAATTTTACCCACTGCCTGCATATCTTCCATGGCTCTCCAAACCTCACGATTCCGTTCTTTCCAGGCCTCATTTTCTCGGTGAGTCACAGGATTTGGCCAGTGGATTAAATACAAATCGATATATTCTAGACCCAATTTGTGCAAAGATTCCTCTAGGCCATTGACAGCATCCTCATAGGTGTGACGATTATTCCACAACTTGGTCGTTACAAAAAGCTCTTCTCTTGGAATACCACTATCCCGGATAGCCTTTCCGACGCTTTCTTCATTTTGATAGATGGCTGCCGTATCAATATGGCGATAGCCCGCTTCTAAGGCTGTTTTTACTGCTTGATAAGCTTCCTCGCCATCTTTCGCCTTCCAAGTACCAAAACCTAGTACAGGAATTTGGCGTCCGTCATTTAGTTTGTAGCTCTCCATCTTATTTCCCGTCACTTTTCTTTGTTTTTTCATCAGACTTAGAAGTCTTTGCATTCAAGCGCAACTTTGGCTTAAAGATATTTTCCTTAGGTTGCACCATTGATTTACTAAAAAAGGCATAGAGTAAAAAGGCACTACCTGCCACTAGAATGACGGGACTACGGCGTAACATACCGTAGAGAAAGAAAAATAATCCCATCAACAAAAAACGTACATTTATCTTATTCATAAAACTACCTCGCGATTCAATTAATTTCATTATACCATGTATCAGAGCAATGAGACAAATGGCTAGGCCAAGGAATCTTATTTAAATGAGAGTGGGACAGAAATCGGTCATTCGTTAGAATTCAATTTCGTCGTCCCACCTCCGCACAGTTGAGTAGGGCTGTAAAAGCTGATGAAATCAGCGTGGTAGAGCCCACTCAACCACTGCGTCTTGCTAGACAATCTAAAGACAATTGAGAGGCTAGGACTCTTGTCCCAGCCTCATGGAAGAAATTCAATTTTAAAACTAGTGAAAGGAAGCGAAAGCAATTGATTCGTATTCGAACCTCTTTTTCACCATTAAGCTTCAAATCGTTTTTGGCCATCCAAGAAGGTTGCAACCAACTCTAAATCTTTATCAAGTACAATAAAGTCAGCATCATGTCCCTCACGAATTTGGCCACAGACATCATCAATATGGACAGATTTAGCAGGATTGAGACTGGCCATCATGACCGCTTCATGAGGATTAGCAATGCCCCACTCAACAACATTCTTCAAGCCATCTTTAAGCTTCAAGATCGAACCAGCCAAGTTTCCTGTCGATTTCAAACGGGCCGTTCCATTTTCTACGACAACAGGGAATTCACCCAACATGTAGTCGCCATCTTCCAAGCCACCAGCTGTCATACAGTCGGTGATCAAGGCAATATTTTCCACTCCTTTTTGTTTGAGGAGAATATCGCAGGCTTTTGGATCAACGTGATGGCCATCACAGATTAACTCTGCATAAGTATGTGGAAGTTGGTACATAGCCCCAACCATTCCAAGTTCACGGTGCGTCAAGCCGCGCATTCCGTTATAGGCATGCACCCAGACACTAGCCCCAGCATCCACTGCTTTTTTGGCTTCGTCAAAGGTTGCATTGGAGTGCCCCAGCGCAACTGTCACCCCTTCTCCTGTTACTGTACGGACAAAGTCTTCTACACCTTCCCGCTCAGGAGCAAGGGCAATTTTATTGAGTAAGCCATTGGCTGCTTTTTGCCATGCACGGAATTCATCCATCCGAGGATCTTTCATATAGGCTGGATTTTGAGCTCCTTTGTACTTCTCTGTAAAGTAAGGACCTTCAAAGTAAATCCCACGGATCTTTGCACCAGAAGCTTCTTGGTATCGTGCTCCAATGTTTTCAGTTACTGCTAATAATTGCTCATAAGAAGAGGTCAAAGTTGTTGGCAAAAAGCTAGTAACCCCTGTGCTCAAGAGCCCCTCACTCATAGTATGAAGGGTTCCTTCAATGTTGTTGTCCATAACGTCAACTCCACCAAATCCATGGATGTGCGTATCAACCAAACCAGGAGCAATACTATAGCCGGTATAGTCCAAAACGGTAGCTCCCTCTGGTAGCTGATCCACATGTTTTCCGAATTTGCCATCGACAATTTCTAGATATCCTCCCTTACGAATTCCATGGGGATAAAAGAATTGATCTGCTTGTATATAGGTTGTCATGGTGATTTCCTTTCTTTTTCTACCGATATATTCATACACATTATAATCCTTTGTGCTACATTTGTAAATGGTCTAGACCTATTTTATTTAAATATATTAATATTCTTTATAAATACAATAAGAAATCCAGTTCTAAAGAACTGGATTTCAGAATATTGACAAACTTTTTCCATAAAATAGATAGATGATTTTTTTAAAAAATTATCTTTTTTGAGAAATTAGGCAGATCTAAAACTTTCCGCTGTGAGAAAAGTGCCTAGATCAATTAAGGTCTAGGTACACGGAATTATTGAGACCTTAGGCTCAATAATTAGTCATGGAACTTCGAAGAAGTTCGCTGACGTCCGTACTCACCTAAGGAAAGTTTTAAAAAAAATGTTATACCAATCTAAAGAGAGTGGGACAAAAATCGGTCACTCGTTAGATTCGATTTCGTCGTCCCACCTCCGCACAGTTGAGTAGGACTGTAAAAGCTGATGAAATCAGCCTAGTAGATCCCTACTCAACCACTGCGTCTTGCTCGACAATCCAAAGACAATTGAGAGGCTAGGACTTTTGTCCCAGCCTCTTTTTGCTTTTTTAGATCTGCTCTAATTGTACCTTCTCTGCTAAATTCATGGCATGGTCTGCAACACGTGTATAGTGAGAGATCATATCAATAAAGTTGACACCTGCTTGAGGTGTACACTCGCCCTTGTTTAGACGAGAAATATGGGTCTTCCGCAATTTCTTTTCGAGCTTTTCAATTGCCTGATGGCGCTGTTCCAACTCTGCTGCCAACTCTTGGTTATCCTCTTCTACACTTCTAAGTGCATCTTTAACAAAAGTAGCAGTTTGTTGGTAGATATCTTCTAATTCAGCCAAGGCATTATCAGAAAACACAACTTTCTTCCGAATGAGGTAGTCCGTCAGGTTGATTAAGGATTCCGCGTGGTCTCCAATCCGCTCTAAATCTCGAGAAGAATCCAAAATATTAGTCAAGGATTCACTTTCTTTTGGACTCAGAGCTTCACTAGACAAGCGGATCAAGTATTTGGTCAACTGATCATCGATGGTATTAATGGCTTCTTCTGTTTTATGGCCTTTTTCAGCTAGCTTTTCTTCTTGATTTACAATGTAGCGATAGGCCAAGTCGAAACTCTTTTCAGCATAGGTTCCTAAATGCAATAGTTCTTTTTTGGCATTTCCTAAAGCAATCGAAGGAGCTTGGGTAATCAGATTTTCATCCAAGTAAAGTGGTTCGTATTTGACCACTTCATCCTCACCAGGAATCAATTTCGTCACAAAGTAAGCCAAAGCTCCAATGAAGGGGAACTGGATGATGGTATTGGTAATATTAAAGGTCCCGTGAGCAAAGGCTATGGTCATCTCGGGAGACAAATGAAGAGTCGTTTCAAACCATTGAATCAAAGATGTAAACGGAACAAGGAAGACAAGACAGATAATGGTTCCGATAACATTAAAGGCTACATGGGCACCCGCCACACGTTTGGCCGCAATATTTGCTCCCAAGGAAGCAATGATGGCTGTAATGGTCGTTCCGATATTATCACCAAAGAGAACTGGGAGAGCCCCTTTAAGGTCAATCAAATGACTAGCATAGAGATTTTGTAAGATACCAATGGTTGCAGAGGAAGCCTGAATCAAAAGAGTTAATCCTGATCCGACAAAGACACCCAAGATAGGACTTTTACTCAACTCCACCATGTAGTCACGAAAAACTTGCAAATCTTTAAGAGGTTCCATAGCCCCACTCATCAAGTTGAGGGCAAAGAAGATACCACCGACACCAAAAACGATTCGTCCAACATTATTAACCAAACGATTTTTGGTAAAGAAGAGACAAATCGCTCCGATAAAAAGCATAGGCAAGGCGTAGTCTCCTAATTTAAAACCAATGATAAAGGAGGTAACAGTAGTTCCAATATTGGCCCCCATAACAATACCAATAGCTTGACGGAGGGTTAGAAGTCCAGCACTCACCAGACCGACCGTAATCACTGTAACCCCTGAACTAGACTGAATCAAAGCAGTCATCCCAATCCCTACTAGAACCCCTAGAAAGGGATTACTCGTATATTTATCAATATAGTATCGAAGGCGATCCCCTGCAGCCTGTTGCAAGTCTTCTCCCATGGTTTTAATACTATAGAGAAAGAGACCCAAGCCACCTAAGAAGTTAAATAAAATGTTCTGCCAATCAATGGACATTTCTTTCCTCCATCATCATTCGATAAAAGTTTACTCACTCTATTTTAAAACATCCACCACTTGGACACAAGTTTTTTTTTGAAATTTCTTCTGAATTTTGTCCTAAAAAAACGATAGACTCTACAAAATCTATCGTTTTGTTCATTATTTTTTATCAAGCTCTCGTAACATTTGATCAATTTTGTTTCCATATTCAATGGATTCATCTTTGATAAAGGTTAAATCCGGAATCTTATATAATTTTAAATTCCGACCTAATTCGCGCTTGATGGTTCCTGTTGCTTTTTCAAGCCCTGTCTGAGCCTTCTGATTATCTGAAGCCAGGTCACTCATAATCGAATAGTAGACCTTAGCCATAGACAAATCGCCTAGCATCTGAACATCCGTAATGGTGACACCTTGAACACGTGGGTCACGAACTTTTTTTTGCAAAATTTCGTTGACTTCACGCTTGATTTCCATCCCTACTCGGTCTGTCCGAAAATGACTTGCCATAGGAACTCCTTTCTGATCTGTCTTTAAAACTAGGAAATGGGAGATTTCTTCTCTTCTTTCCTAGTTAACAGTTTATTTTTTAATTTCTTCCATGATGTAAGCTTCGATGGTATCATCCGTCTTGATATCATTGTAGCCTTCGATCATCAATCCACCTTCGCGACCGTTGGTTACTTCTTTGACATCATCTTTATAATGTTTCAAGCTAGCAAGAGCGCCATCATAAATCACGACACCGTCACGAATGACACGAACTTTGGAATCACGAGTGACCTTACCACTGAGGACCATAAATCCACCAATGGTACCCACTTTAGAGACTTTGAAGGTTTCACGAATAACCGCTTCCCCGATGACTTTCTCTTCAAACTCAGGATCCAACATTCCCTTCATGGCATCTTCCATTTCTTCAATCACTTTGTAGATGATTGAGTGAAGACGGATTTCTACCTCATCAGCTTCAGCTTGCTGACGCGCTTGAGGAGTAGGGCGGACGTTAAATCCAATGATGAAGGCATTTGAAGCTTCTGCGAGGGTAACGTCTGATTCGTTGATAGCACCAACCGCTGAGTGAACGATGGTAACCTTGACACCTTCTACTTCAATCTTTTGAAGGGAAGCAGCAAGGGCTTCAACCGAACCTTGTACATCAGCCTTGATAATGACATTAACAGATTTCACTTCACCAGCCTTCAAAGTATCAAAGAGGTTTTCAAGGCTGACACGATTAGTTGCTTGCCGTTGTTTCAAGAGGGCACGTTTGGCACGTTCTTCACCCGCTGCACGCGCTGATTTTTCATCTTCATAAACCGCAAAATGGTCACCCGCCATCGGCGCTTCGTTTAGACCAGTAATCGAAACTGGTGTGGAAGGACCTGCAACCTTAACCCGACGTCCAAGGTCATTGGTCATGGCACGGACACGCCCGAAAGTATTCCCGACAACGATTGGATCTTGGACATTCAAAGTACCTTGTTGCACAAGAAGAGTTGCAACCGCACCTTTTCCTTTATCCAAACGCGCTTCGATAACGGTACCAATAGCACGGACTGTTGGGTCTGCCTTGAGTTCTTGGATTTCAGCTACAAGAAGGACCGTTTCCAACAACTCATCGATGTTTTGGTTGAACTTGGCTGAGATTTCTACAAATTCAGAATCTCCACCCCAAGCAGTTGACATAACGCCGTGTTCTGCCAATTCTCCAATAACACGTTCTGGATTGGCACCTGGTTTATCAATCTTGTTAATGGCAACGATAATTGGAACGTTAGCCGCTTTTGAGTGGTTAATGGCTTCAATCGTCTGAGGCATAACCCCGTCATCCGCTGCTACGACCAAGATGGTAATATCGGTAACAGATGCACCACGTGCCCGCATAGAGGTGAAGGCTGCGTGTCCAGGTGTATCCAAGAAGGTAATCTTCTTGCCGTTTTCCATGATTTGGTAGGCTCCGATATGCTGGGTGATCCCACCGGCTTCTCCTGTCGCAACCCGTGAGTTACGAAGGGTATCCAAAAGGGTTGTTTTACCATGGTCAACGTGTCCCATAATGGTAACAACTGGTGGACGCTCCACCAATTTATCTGGATTCAAATAACCATCTTCGACGAAGAAGCGCTCGATATCCGCATTATCCACTTCAACCTTTTTCTTAGCTTCAATTCCATAATCCACTAACAGAAGTTCAATGGTATCGCCATCCAAAGATTGGTTTTGTGTCGCCATCACGCCCATCATGAAGAGCTTCTTAACGATTTCTGCCGGCTCACGCTTAATCCGTTTTGCGATTTCCGCAACCGTCATTCCATCTGTGTACTCCAATTCACTTGGCAACTCATGGAATTTACGCTCTGTTACTGGTTTTGGAGCTTCATTGCGGTTATTCTTTCCTTTTTTATTCTTTTTGTTGTTATTCCAGTTACTATTTCTTTGATTTCTCACTTGGTTTTGACTACTTCGATTCTTTTGTTGTTTTCTTGGACCATCTTCTTCACGATCAAAATCTTCACGTTTTTTGTCTGGTCTAGCTTGCTTTTTCCGACGTGTATCAACTGCTGCAGGACTTGGACTCGCTACTGGAGTTGCTTTCACTGGCTCCGCCTTTGGTTGTGAAGCGACAACTTCAGTGGCAACCACTTCTTCGCGCTTACGACGTTGTTGTCGTTCTTGCTCAACCTTGGCTGCCTGGTTTTGCTTGTAGCGTTCTTCACTACCACGTGCATATTCCGCATTTTGCTCTGCCTTTAATGCTGCAGCACGGGCTTTGAAATCAATCTTGGGTGCACCGTTTACTGGATTTGGACGTCCTTGACCATTTCCAGCTTGATCGCGACGACGATCATTCCCTTGATTTCGACGGTCATTCCCTTGATTCTTTCGCTCATTGCGATTTTGGAAACGATCTCCGTCCCGACGGTCGTTTTGTTGTTTTTTAGGTCGATTTCCTTGTTGTTGACGACGTTCAGCTTGCTCTTTCGCACGGGCTTCACGTTCCGCCTTGAAATTACGACTCTTTGGCTTCACAACAGGTGCTACAGCTGTTTCAGTTGTTTTTTCTGTATTGTTTGCAACGGGTTCTTTTGCAACCGGCACAACTTTTACTTGTTTTTCTTCCGTCACTTTAGGAGTTTGAGGAGCCTTTGATGCAAAACTATTCACCAAACGCTCAACAGCTTCACCTTCAATACTAGAAGCGTGACTCTTTACCTCCAACCCTAATTCTTTCGCACGTGTGACGACTTCTTTACTTTCCTTGCCTAGTTCTTTGGCAATCTCATACAATCTTTTCTTAGACAATTGCTGTCCTCCTCTTCTATTCCATAAGAGACCTCATTTTCTTTGAAAATCCAGCATCTGTCACGGCCACAACCTTTCGTGAGCGACCAATGGCAGTGCTTAATTCTAGTGTTGAAAACACGGTTAATACCGGAACGCCATAATAGTGGCATTTATCTGTGATTTTTTTTGTAAGATTGGGAGCGGCATCATCTGCTAGAAAAACTAAGCAAGTCTTTCCTTCTTGAACAGACTTGATAACCAATTCTTCCCCAGAGATAATTTTCCCTGCTCGCTGAGCCAATCCCAATAAATTACTGACTTTTTGCTTATTCAAGGCCTAACTCTCTTCTCTTCACCTTATGATCCACATAAGCAATCAATTCGTCGTAAAAAGCTTCATCCACTTCCATGCTAAAGCTGCGATTGAAGACTTTCTTCTTTTTAGCTTGAAGTGCTTCCTCATTATCCAGTTTGATATAAGCACCACGACCATTTGCTTTCCCAGTCGGATCGATAAAAACTTGACCTTCTTTATTTTTTACGATTCGCAAGAGATCTCGTTTATCGATGACCTCGTTTGAAACAACAGACTTGCGTAAAGGGATTTTTCTTGTCTTTACCATGATTCCCTCCCTATTCGTCTACAGAATCCAAATCACTTTCTACTTCTTCAAAAGCAGGTTCTTGACTTGCTTCCATTTCTTCGTACTCACTAGCTGATTTGATATCAATCCGGTAGCCAGTTAAGTGAGCCGCCAAGCGTACGTTTTGACCCCGACGACCGATCGCAAGAGATAGTTTGCTATCTGGCACTACCACAAGGGCATGTTTGCTGTCTTCTTCGTCAAAGATAACTTGATCGACCTCAGCAGGAGCAATGGCATTGTAGATAAATTCTGCTGGATCTGGGACCCACTCAATGACATCAATATTTTCTTCTGTTGGAACCATACGATCCAATTTCTGATCATAGCGAGCTGGGTGGAACTTGCTGGTGATCTTTTTAATATTCGATCCACCACGACCAACGATGGTTCCAATCGCATCCACGTTTGGATTATGGCTACGAACAGCAACTTTGGTCCGGTCGCCAGCTTCACGCGCTACGCTCATGATTTCAACCGTTCCATCGTAAACTTCCGGAATTTCTTGCTCCATTAAACGTTTGATCATTTCTGGATGGCTACGGCTTACGAATACGTTCACCCCACGAGGATTGTCTTCTACTTTGTAGACAAATACTTCGATGCGATCATGAGATTGGAAAACTTCTCCTGGAATTTGATCTTGTTTAGACAATTGAGCTTCGATAGATCCTAAATTCACATAGATAAAGCGATTATCAAAACGCTCCACAGTTCCACTCATAATTTCATTTTCATGTTCTTTATAAGTGTTATAGGTAATCGCACGAGTTTGCTTGCGCATTTTTTCCATGATGGTTTGTTTGGCAGATTGTGCTGCGACACGGCCAAACTCAGCAGGAGCCTCTTCAAATTTGATTTTGTCTCCCAATTCATAGGCAGAGCTAATTGCAAGAGCATCTTTCAAACTAATTTCTAACCGGCTATCAAAAACTTCGTCTACTACTTCACGAACGGTATAAACACGGAAGTCACCAGTCTTTTCATTAAACTCGATAGCAGCACTCTCGGCTTGGCCATACCGTCTCCGGTAAGCTGAACGCAATGATTCTGTGACAGCTTCAATGATATCTTCTTTTTTGATTCCTTTGTCTTCTTCTAAGATGCGAAAAGCATCTAGCATTTCTTTACTCATTCTTTTCTTGCTCTTAAGCTACTAAGAGCCTTCCTTTCTTTTCTGCTATAATTTGACAGCTAATCTTGCTTTCGATACAAGACTATAGGGGATTTCAATGGTTTTCTTTCTGGTTTTGTCCATGTATTCCATGGTCAATTGGTCATCTTCGAACTTAACGAGTGTTCCTTCAATAACCTTTTGTTTGTCAACTGCCTTGTACAAGCTGACATGGATATATTGACCCAGAGCTTTTTCCACTGCATCTTTGGTTTTTAAGGGACGCTCCAAACCAGGACTCGTCACTTCTAGGAAGTACTGTTCCGGGAATGGATCTGGTTGAATCTGATCCAACAGAGGACTAATCACTTCTGTTAAATCTGCTGTATCGTTCAGGGTAATACCACCTGGCTTATCAACAAAGATACTTAGAACATAATCTCCTACAACCTTTTCATATTCAACATCCACTAATTCAAAGGGAGCTTGGATGACCGGTTCAATAATTTCTGTTACTAATTCAACAATTGTTGCGATAGGACAACACCTCCTCACAGATAAGAGGCGAAGATATGTCTTCGCCTCTCCTTTTCTATTCATTTTAAACATTTTAGCACAAGTTCCGTCGAAATGCAAGAATTTCGCCTTCCTCATTCTTACAGCTATCATCAAAAAGAAAAACGAGAGTGGGATAGAAATCGGTCATTCGTTAGAATTCGATTTCGTCGTCGCACCTCCGCACAGTTGAGTAGGGCTATAAAAGCTGCTGAAATCAGCCTAGTAGAGCCCACTCAACCACTGCGTCTTGCTCGACAATCCAAAGACAATTGAGAGGCTAGGACTTTTGTCCCAGCCTCCTTAATCCTTATCTAGACTTTAAAATTGTGCTTCAACTCGATAAATAACCTGACCCTTACTTGAGAATTTCTTTTCATATTCGGTCATGACATTGCCCTCAAAATCACTCGCATGAAGATCTAACCAGACACCCTTTAAAGTCATTCCGTATTGAGAAAAACTCACCAAACTATATTCAAAGAGTCCTCGATTGTCCGTCTTAAAATGAATCTCCCCATACTCTGGCAAAATCTGTTTGAAGGTATCTAAGAAACTCTTATAAGTTAAGCGACGTTTTTCATGACGTTTCTTCGGCCAAGGATCTGAGAAGTTGAGATACAATTGATCAATCTCGCCATCTTCAAAGTAATTGGTGAGGCTATCCCCATCTACCCAAAGCAACTTGATATTCGGAACGTCGGCTTCTAACACCTTGTCCAAAGCGTAGCTTAATACCGATTTTTGAATATCAATCCCAATATAGTTGATAGTTGGATTTTGTTTGGCCATTCCAGTGATAAAGGCTCCTTTACCGCTTCCCACTTCAATATGAATCGGATGGTCATTTCCAAAAATCTCATGCCACTTCCCTTTGGCTTCTTCTGGTTTCAAAATGACATATTGCGGATTGGCTTCTAATAATTCGGTTGCACCTTTGCGGTTTCTAACTCTCATGCTTCTTTCCCATATTTTGACCGGAAATTACGCAAGGCATAAATTTCCCGGTTAACATTCTCTAAATCATTATTTTCATAGTATTTTACAATCTGACAAAGGAAAGAGTATTGACCAAACCAGTACAATTTACCAAATACAGTTTCGTTGTACTTATAGCCGTAATAGACCAGCCAATCCTGCCACTGAGAGTCTGGAATGTAGTGACTTAAAACATGGGCCACATCCATCATCCGATCTGTCAAGCGGACAGAATCCCAATCAACCAAGTAGATGAATCCACTGTCCGTTTCAATCCAGTTACTGTGGCGTACATCTCCATGAACAATGGTCGCATAATCTTCTCGAAAAGCTGGAACAGTCTGTCGTAAACTCTTTAACACAGATTGCAAATAATTGTTTTGACGCAAAGCAATTGGCAACTGACTGCTCAGAGAATTCAATAAATCCAGCGGAGATTCAGCCGTGTAGCCCAATTTTCTCAATTGTGTCATCAAGGGGCGTGAACGGTGCAAACGAGTCAGGATATGAACCACTTGCTTTTTCCCCATCCCATTTGGAGTTAAAATTTCTCCATTTAACCATTCTTGTGCGCTCATCACATTTCCGTCAGGTAAGCGTCGGCTCCATAAGAGTTGTGGAGCAATTTGTTCTTTAGCTAGCCCCGCTAATATTGGAGTTGTATTCATTTTGACAAATACTTTCCCCCCATCCGGATAAGTCCCCATAAAGGCTTTCCCGCTTTTACCAGCAATTGGGGTCAACGTTAGCTCTTTTTCGTTCGAGTCCATCTATTCCTCCGTAAAAAGTTTCCCATCTATTTTACTAATTTTAAGGCGTTTCGTCAACTAATCGTCTCACCTTGAAAGGTGCATAAACATAGGCTAAAAAGGCTGTGAAAGCTAGCAAGGCCAAGACAAGAAGTTTGTCTTCAAAGACCACCAATCCTAGGCCTCCCTCGATGAGAGCCACAAACAAAGTCACCGATTGAACTGTTTGAAGAAGCCCTCGTGTCTTAGCACGATTTTCCAAGGGGAAAAGTCGCGTTAAATATTGATAGTCAAAGGCCTTGTAGAGTCCAAGCAATTGAAAAACAAGTAAATAATTCAAGAGCCCAGTGACAGCCACTGCTACTAGTGTTTGCGGGATGAAGAGAAAGACCGCTATTGATAGTCCTAATAGACGCAGGCTCATGGAAAACAGATCCCCATTTCTGAGATAAGAACGGAGATACAAGTTGTTCCAGGTCTTGTCGCTGACTTTCGGAACCATTTTTGTCAGCTTATCTAAATAAGCCCGCCGTTTTACGCTATTAGTCATTCCTTTTACTGTTGTAAAAAGGGCAAAAAACCTTAGAATACTTTGCTTTCTCAGGTTTTCAAGCTCTACGATTCGCTTCCAATCAAGACCCGCCTGGTTATAGAATCTTTTCCCCTTCCCTTGAAAAACAAGAACTTTCAAGAGAAAGAGAGCAACCAAATAAACCCCTACAATGGCAAGAGACAGTCCTAAAGCCAGAGCCAAAGGGACAAACAGGACAAGCACAAAGGTTTGCACAATTCCCCAGAAAATAGTCGCTCGTAAGGTTTGTTGTTTCAAATAGCCCTTCAATTCCTCTTCTTTTACTAGGAGGAAAATCATGTCTGGCTTCTCAACATAGGTTGCGATTGAACCAACAGGAAGCAGGAGAAAGGGAGCTAGGACAAGTACAAGGAGGAGAAGGCTCTTATCTTCTGGTAGAGAGCGCAAAAATTGGCTGTACTGAACTGCTAAAAAACCTAGAAAAATCAAGAGAAAGAGAACAAAGTGATCATTAAACACATAGCGAGAATATTTCAAACACTGATTGCGAAAGCTCGCTTTCCTCTTTTTTAGTACTTCTATCATCGGTCAGCCTCTTTTGTTAGTGCAAGGTAAATCTCATTCAAATCCGCATCTGCCATTCCAAACTCTTTTCGCAATTCCTCTAAAGTCCCCTGGGCACGGACCTGTCCCTTATGGAGGATGACAAAGGCATCACACATTTTTTCAGCAGAATCCAGAACATGGGTACTCATTAAAATAGATTTTCCTTTTTCTTTCTCTGCATTCAATAGTTGAATTAAATCTGAGATTGCAACTGGATCTAAGCCTAAAAAGGGCTCATCCACAATAAACAAACTTGGATCCACAGCAAAGGCACAAATGATCATGACCTTTTGTTTCATCCCCTTAGAAAAATGGACAGGAAACCAATCCAATTTTTCCTCTAGTCGAAATTGTTTCAAGAGAGGAGTTACACGCGCAAAAACAGCTTCTTGATCCAAATCATAGGCCATAGCTACTGTTTCAATATGCTCACGCAAGGTTAACTCTTCATAAAGGCTAGGGGTTTCTGGGATATAACCAATTTTTTGACGATAAGCACTTGGAGAAGCAACTAGAGTCAAGTCATCAATCCGGATTTCACCAGCATAGGGACGCAGGAGACCAATAATTTCATTAATGGTCGTTGATTTCCCTGCCCCATTCAAGCCGATCAATCCAATTAATTGGCCATCGCCAACCTCAAAACTAACATCTTTTAAGACAGGGATATTGACATAGCCTCCTGTCAGGTTTTTTATTTCTAACATATTTTCTTTGCTTTCTGGTATAATGTTCTTATATTATAACAAAATCTAGCTAAATTGAGGTATATTTATGGTTTCGGATTGTATTTTTTGTAAGATTGTTTCTGGAGACATTCCTGCTTCTAAGGTCTACGAAGATGACCATTTTCTTGCTTTTTTAGATATCTCCCAGGTCACTCCAGGCCATACCCTTGTGATTCCAAAAAAACATGCCCGCAATCTGTTGGAAATGACACCAGATGAAACGGCTGATCTCTTTAACGTCGTTTCAACAGTCACCAAAAAAGTTGAAAGTGCTACGCAACCTCAAGGGATGAATATCATTAGTAATATGGAAGAAATCGCAGGACAATCTGTCTTCCATACCCATGTCCATATTCTTCCACGCTACTCTCAAGATGACGACTTAAAGATTGATTTCATTGCCCATGAACCCGATTTTAATCACCTTGTCCAATTAGCCAAGGATATCTCAAACCATTAAAAAGGAGCTTACTATGAAATTAAGAGATCTATTTTGGTTTGCGACTGGAGCAACCATCAGCTATCAGCTTGTTAAAAATCGCGAACCTCTGAAAAATGAATTCAGTGAAACCAAACAACTAACCGAAGGAATCCAATCAAACCTTTCTAACATCAAAAAAAATATTGAAATCATCCAAGATCAAAGAGTCCTTTTAAATCAATTACTGGAAGACTTTTCCTATAAAGCAAGGGTCTTCTCTCAGCAAGCCAATGCTTCTGTAGAACAAATCCAAACTATTTGGTCTGAGAAATCAAATCACGAATAAGCAAAAAAGGTTTTGAGACAGTCGTCTCAAAACCTTTTTATTTTTAGAAGAGAAATGATTTAGTTTCCTCCATCACCAGCTACTGTTGTATCCGTAGAAGGAGTCACTGCCGGTTGGTATTGTGTAATTGCTTCTGAGCTTACAGTAGTTTCTGGAACATAGGAAGGTTCATAATATCCTCCACCAGTATCCTGGCTCGATTCTACTGAAGCTTCACCACTTTCTGATGAAACAGTTCCACTAGCTTCGTCTCCATCTAATAAAACAGCACTCGTTTTAAGCTTGCGCAAAGGCGATAAACCAAGACTTTTACGCAGTATATTCTGCATCTTCAACAGGTGTTCTGAAGTAACAATTTGGTAACTTCCGCCATCGGCAAGGGTAGCATCTTCACCTTTCAACTGTTCCATACGAATGTTCTTCAAGGCATCTCGATAGCCCATCAACTGCATCAAACTATCCGTATCCAAGGAGATATTGGTCTGCATATTATCACTAACCGCTTCAATAATTCCTTGATAATTGCTCAGACCATCCAAAGTCAATATTTTCTTGATGATCTTTTCGATGACTTCTCGTTGACGTTTTTGACGACCATAGTCTCCTTCTGGATCTTGATAACGCATCCGTGAGTATACTAACGCTTGTTCTCCGTCAATTTCTTGACGACCAGGTGGAATTTTAGCTGTATACTCCGGTTCATTTTCTTCAATCGAAATATCGAAATCAAATGGATTGTTTACCGTTATTCCGCCGACCTTATCAACCAGTTGGACTAGGCCTTTCATATTAATCATCGCATAACGGTCAATATGAATATTCATCAAATCTTGGATGGTTTCAATGGCCAACTCGGCCCCACCTTGAGCATAAGCTGCGTTCAGCTTAGCTTGAACCGTTTCTCCATCCTGCGTAATATTGGTTAAGATATCCCGTTCCAAACTCATAATCGTTGTCTCACTCGTTTGTGGATTCACCGTCACCAGGATCATGGTATCACTGTTTCCTACCCACTGATCCTCTCGTGAGCCTGATCCAGTATCGACCCCCATGAGCAAGATGGTCATTGGTTTGTTTTCTGCAATGACATTGTTTTCACCGCCGATTCCTTTATAGGTCTTACTCAACGCATTTGTCGACTGATTAAGGATGGTCAGCCCGTACGCCCCAATCCCAATCGTCGTTACTGCTAACAAACTAAAAAACATTAATAGAATTTTTTTAATCATTGATTCTGTCCATCTATCAGTTTGCCCATTAGGTAAACATCCAGATATTCCCCTTCCTTGTATACGCCTCTCTTTCGGAGGCCTTCAATTTCAAATCCTAGCGTTTGATAAAGATGGATAGCCCGTTCATTTCGAACTTGGACACTGAGTTCTAACTTCCGAAGGAGGTTGGTCCCTTCTGCCCATGCGATTCCTTCTTCTAGAAGAAGGCGACCTAAGCCTTTATTCCAGTATGCCTTCCGAATAACAATAAAGAGATCTCCAATATGACGCAAAGCCTTGTTTTGATCCGCGACAATATTTAAGACACCTACTAGATCCTCACCCAAGTATAACAAAAGACATAATTGATTGTCTGTTTGTGCTTGTTTTTTTGCATACATTTCCAACTCTTGCTTGGTCATCCCAAGTCCTTCTGAAGATAAGGTCGTAAAATCAGATTCAGTCGCTACATCTTTAAAAAAGTCGAGTAAAGACTGTGCATCCGACACTTCAGCCTCTTTCAAAAAGAGATCTAGTACCTGTTCCATCTTCAAGCTCCTACAGAAGTCAGAAATGACTCCCTTAATTGTTCTGCACGTTCCCCGACAGCTGACAAGCGTATCTCGCGTCCGTCACCATCCTTGAGCAATTCAACCTTTAAATATCCAGCAGGAAGACTGGTCTCTAGCAACTCTCCCCACTCAATGACGGTAACCCCTTCACCAAACAAAAAGTCATCCAAATCAATCGAATCTGGATCGTCCCCTATACGATAGACATCCAGGTGATACAAAGGCAAGCGACCTTCATATTCTCTCACGATAGTATAAGTAGGACTTTTGATCATCTGACGAATGTCCAAACCTTGAGCAAGGCCTTTTGTAAAGGTTGTTTTCCCTGCCCCCAGATCTCCAGTCAGAATCACTACATCCTGTTTTTCTAATTGTTGACCCAACTGTTTCCCAAGGGCAATTAACTCTTGTTCATTTTGACTTTTCATTCCACCATTATACCAAAAATAATTGATTCTTGCCCACCATTTTTCGTCAATCATCCTTCTACCTCACTTGAGACAATAAAAAGAAGAGGCTGGGACAAAAGTCCTAGCCTCTCAATTGTCTTTGGATTGTCGAGCAAGACGCAGTGGTTGAGTGGGCTCTACTAGGCTGATTTCATCAGCTTTTACATCCCTACTCAACTGTGCGGAGGTGGGACGACGAAATCGAATTCTAACGAATGACCGATTTCTGTCCCACTCTCTTCCCTCAGTTCTCATTTTAGTGCAAGGCCATACTGATAAAGTTCAGGATAAACAAAGCATCTAAAATCCAAATCATACTGTGAACCTCTTTGGCTTCACCTTTGACAAGTTTGGTTACTGTATAAGTGATGAAACCTGCTGCAATCCCATTTGTGATTGAATAGCTGAATCCCATAAAGATAGAAGTGAAGAAGGCTGGTACAGCTTCTGCCATATCATCCCAATGGATGTTTTTCAAGCTACTTAACATCATGATCCCAACGATAATCAAAATTGGTGCTGTCGCTGCAGTTGGCACAATGGCAAGAAGGGGACTAAAAATACTTGACACAGCAAAACAAAGAGCTACTACGAGGGCTGTCAGACCAGTCCGTCCACCAGCTCCAATACCCGCAGCTGACTCAACATAAGTTGTCACATTCGAAGTACCCGCAATTGCACCAACAGATGTCGCTACGAGATCTGAATAAAGGGCTTTATCCAATTTAGCGGATTGGTGATTTTCACCATTTGTGGCAACAATACCAACTTTTTCACCTGTTCCAATCAAGGTACCAATAGTATCAAAAATATCTGTCAATGAGAAAGCGAGAATAGCCATCAAGGTTTCAGGAAGACGAGAAGTATTGGTAATCAAAGAACCTAATCCTTCTGAACCAAGTGCAGCACCAAAAATTTTCCCAAGATCATTGACAGCTGCTCCAAGATGGGTACTACCAAAGTCAATCGTTGAAAGATCAACAATGCCAAATACAATAGCGAGGACTGTTGTCGTAAGGATAGATAGGATAATCCCTCCTTTAATGCCCTTGATGACAAAGAAAACAGTAATAGCTAAGCCAGCCAATGCAAGGAGGACTGTCGGACTATTGAAATTAACAAGTCCTGGGACCGCTGCAGAATTTGCTGTAATCGCCGCATTTGCCTTATCAGCCCCTTCTCCTGCTACTGTATAGGTATGTGGATCAATCGAAAACTTCAACAGACCAGCATTTTTAATTCCAACATAGGCCAAGAAAATTCCGATACCAGCAGAGATAGCTGAACGCAAAGCATTTGGAATTGACTCAATAATCATTTTCCGAACATTAGTTAATGTGATAACCAAGGAAATCAATCCGCAAATGAAGACCATTCCCAAAGCTTCTTTCCAAGAATAGCCCATCCCAAATACCACTGTAAAGGTAAAGAAGGCATTCAAGCCCATCCCCGGTGCTTGGGCATAAGGTAGATTGGCATAGAAAGCCATCATGAGAGTTCCAACGACTGACCCAATAATGGTTGCTAGAAATACTCCTTGAGCAGGCATACCTGTTTGGGAAAGCATTTGAGGGTTTACAAACAAGATATAAGACATGGCAAAGAATGTCGTTAAACCAGCTAATACCTCTGTACGAACCGTCGTTCCGTGTTCAGATAGTTTGAAAAACTTATCCATTTTTCCAATAAACTCCTTAAAAAAATAAATCTGTCCGCGATTCAATCACGAACAATACCAATATTTTATCAAATATCATTCACTTTTACAAGCGATTCATCTGGACAATCTTTCGTGGCACATCCTTTACCATTCGAAAGACTGAAATTTTCCTATTTATCTGGTATAATGGTAGCATTCTTCTTAAAATATGGTGCTCTTTACTCTATAAAACATTCCTTGTTTAGAGTACGAAAAACCATACAAATGAAAGGATTTTTCCTATGAATAAAAAACTAATCGCTGTCGATTTAGATGGCACCTTATTAAATTCTGAGAGTAAATTATCACCCTATACGATTGAAACCATCCAGAAAATCAGTGAACAAGGCCACCAGGTCATTATTACAACTGGGCGTCCCTATCGAATGGCAGATCATATCTATAAGGAATTGGGTTTGGAGAGTCCCATGATTAACTTTAACGGTGCTCTCACTCATATTCCAAATAAAAAATGGTCGAAAGAACTATCGATGACCCTTGATAAAAAATACCTCCTAGATATGGTCGAGAGAGAAAATGACATCCAGGCGGACTTTATTGCAGGGGAGTATCGCAATAAGTTCTATGTCACCCATACCTACCACCATACTATTGATCCTGCCTTATTTGGGGTTTCTAAAATCTCCTCCAAAACAAAATTCGAAGCTCGCAAAGTTACCGAAAATCCGAATGCGATCCTCTTTCAAACACGCGCTGAAGATAAGTATGCTTTAGCCGAAGAAATGCGTGCCTACTACCATCATGAGTTGGAAATCAATAGTTGGGGTGGGCCACTCAATATTCTGGAGTGCGCTCCAAAAGGGGTCAATAAGGCTTTTGCCCTCAACTATCTCCTCGAGACTTACGGACTTGATCGGAAAGACTTGATTGCTTTTGGGGATGAGCAAAACGATACAGACATGTTGGCTTTTGCAGGAACTGGTTATGCTATGAAAAATGCCAATCCTGTCCTCCTCCCCTATGCGGATAAACTAACCGATTATACCAATGATCAGGACGGCGTTGCTCGTCAACTAGAAAAACTCTTCCTATAAAGCGAACCGCTTGAATCACCTTTTACAAGAAGGGATTCAAGCTTTTTGTTTTCTTACTTAATAAGAAAACAGGGGCCTATCCTTTTCCGAAAATTATTTAACCGGTCAAATTTATTTTCAGAAAATTTTCTATATAAACGCTTACTGACCAATAAAGTTTGTGATAAAATTAACATAACAAAAATAAAAAAGGAGCCTAGCTCGTTTCATACGATAATGATTCTAGTGATTTTACTTCTCGTTTTATTACCGTCTCTAACGTCCAGTAGGAGATGCTGTCAAAGTCTTTGACGAAATGGAAGCTGGAACCATTCAAGGACGTATGGTACTTGACTTCACCAACTAAACAACTGAATCTACAAGACTAGTCCAACTGGGCTGGTCTTTTTTAGTTTCTCACAAGCAGGGCCTGAAAGGAGTTTCTATATCTTTATTTTACCCCTTAGAACCGACTACTAATCATTTCAGAAACTCCGAATCCCCTTCACTCCCATTTTGTCAAGGATTTCCAAAGGCCTTCCGAGTTCTGTAGTGAAAAACTCTGCTAACACCCAAAGATAAATGTTAATTATTTAATATATTAAAGCTCTTCTTTTTCCTTTAATTTAGTACTGAAAAATTGACTTTATCATGAAAACGTTTTATAATAGATAAGCTTAAAGTTTTCTTAAACTGAAAGTCAAACAAATTTTATAAGGAGGAATGTCAATAATGAGTATTGGTATCATTATTGCTAGCCACGGTGAATTTGCAGCTGGAATCCACCAATCCGGCTCGATGATCTTTGGGGATCAAGAGAAAGTTCAAGTGGTTACGTTCATGCCAAGTGAAGGCCCAGATGATCTCTATGCTAAATTCAATGCTGCTGTTGCCGCATTTGATGCAGAAGATGAAATCTTGGTTTTGGCTGACCTTTGGAGTGGTTCTCCATTTAACCAAGCGAGTCGCGTTATGGGAGAAAATCCAGAGCGTAAATTTGCGATCATCACTGGATTAAATCTTCCGATGTTGATTCAAGCTTATACAGAGCGTTTGATGGATGCAAATGCAGGCGTTGATCAAGTCGCTGCAAACATCATCAAAGAATCTAAAGATGGAATCAAAGCTCTTCCAGAAGAATTGAATCCTGTCGAAGAAGCAAGCACTGCTTCCGCTGCCCCTGTTGCCCAAGCTGCTATTCCAGAGGGAACAGTGATTGGAGATGGCAAACTCAAAATCAACCTTGCTCGTCTCGATACTCGTCTCCTTCATGGACAAGTCGCTACTGCTTGGACTCCTGATTCAAAAGCAGATCGCATTATCGTTGCTTCAGACTCAGTTGCCAAAGATGAACTCCGTAAAGAGTTGATTAAGCAGGCGGCACCAAATGGTGTAAAAGCAAACGTAGTCCCAATTCAAAAATTGATCGACGTCGCAAAAGATCCACGCTTTGGTGAAACACATGCTTTGATCTTATTTGAAACACCTCAGGATGCTCTTCGTGCCATCGAAGGTGGTGTTCCGATTAAAACCTTGAACGTTGGTTCAATGGCCCACTCAACTGGTAAAACCATGGTTAACAATGTGTTGTCAATGGATAAAGAAGATGTGGCTACATTTGAAAAAATGCGTGATCTTGGAGTAGAATTTGATGTCCGTAAAGTGCCAAATGACTCTAAGAAAGATTTGTTTGACTTAATTAACAAAGCTAACGTTCAATAATCGATTACTTACGAAAGGATTTTAAACATGTCTATTATTTCTATGGTATTAGTGGTCGTTGTTGCCTTCTTAGCAGGTCTTGAAGGTATCCTTGACCAATTCCAATTCCACCAACCACTTGTTGCTTGTACCTTAATCGGTTTGGTAACAGGTAACTTGACTGCCGGTGTGATGCTTGGTGGTTCCCTTCAATTACTTGCACTTGGCTGGGCAAACATTGGAGCTGCCGTTGCACCCGATGCTGCTCTTGCATCTGTCGCTGCTGCGATTATCTTGGTTCTTGGTGGTGACTTTAGCTCTAAAGGAATCGCTGTGGCTCAAGGTGTGGCTATTCCACTTGCAGTCGCTGGTCTTTTCTTGACCATGATCGTCCGTACTCTCTCTGTTGGTTTGGTCCACACTGCCGATGCTGCTGCTAAAAAAGGTGATATCAAAGGGGTAGAACGCGCTCACTTTGTAGCTCTTCTTCTTCAAGGTCTTCGTATCGCTATTCCTGCAGCCCTCTTGTTGATGATCCCTGCTGAAACTGTTAAAGGTGCGCTTGAAGCGATGCCTGCTTGGTTGTCAGACGGTATGCAAATCGGTGGGGGTATGGTTGTAGCCGTTGGTTATGCTATGGTTATCAACATGATGGCAAGCCGTGAAGTTTGGCCATTCTTTGCCATTGGTTTTGCACTTGCTGCCGTCAGCGAATTAACTTTGATTGCTCTTGGAGCGATTGGTGTTGCCCTTGCCTTGATTTACCTTTCACTTTCTAAGAAAGGTGGCAACGGAGGTGGCGGAGTCGCTACTTCTAATGACCCAATCGGCGATATTCTCGAAGACTATTAAGAAAGGTGTGACACTATCATGACTGAAAAATTACAATTATCTAAATCAGATCGTCAAAAAGTTTGGTGGCGTTCAACCTTCTTGCAAGGTTCTTGGAACTACGAACGGATGCAAAACTTGGGTTGGGCTTACTCATTGATCCCAGCTATCAAAAAACTCTACACCAAGAAAGAAGACCAAGCGGCTGCTCTTGAGCGTCACATGGAGTTCTTCAACACTCACCCATACGTAGCTGCTCCAATCATCGGGGTTACTCTTGCCCTTGAAGAAGAAAAAGCAAACGGTGCTGCTATTGATGATGCTGCTATCCAAGGGGTTAAAATTGGTATGATGGGGCCTTTGGCTGGTATCGGAGATCCAGTCTTCTGGTTTACAGTTCGTCCGATCCTTGGAGCACTTGGTGCATCTCTTGCCTTGACTGGTAATATCCTTGGTCCACTCATCTTCTTCCTTGCATGGAACGCAATTCGTATGTCCTTCTTGTGGTATACCCAAGAACTTGGATACAAAGCCGGTTCTGAAATTACCAAAGATATGTCTGGTGGAATCTTGCAAGATATCACTAAAGGAGCTTCTATCCTTGGGATGTTTATCCTCGCTGTCTTAGTAGAACGTTGGGTATCGATTAAATTTATCTTCAATGTCTCATCAGTTAAGCTAGACGATAAAGCTTATATCCACTGGGATAAACTTCCTGAAGGATACAAGGGAATCCAAGAAGCCTTCGCTCAAGTTGGTTCAGGCCTATCTCAAACACCGGAAAAAGTTACGACTTTCCAACAAAACTTGGATTCATTGATTCCTGGTTTGATGGGCTTACTTCTTACTTTTGCTTGTATGTGGTTGCTTAAGAAAAAAGTATCTCCTATCACCATCATTATCGCCCTCTTTGTCATCGGTGTCTTGGCACACGTTGCTGGCTTGATGTAAGCAAAAATCAATAAAAAGAAGGTTTCGGCCTTCTTTTTATTATGATATAATAGAATTACTTGAAATCAGGAGGAAAGAATGGCGCAATCGCAGAATAAAACCGTTGAATTCCATACCACAGGAGTCTCTTATCTAGGAGTGGGAGGAAAGGTTGGAAAAATTTTAGTTGGAGACGTGGCTTTTGAATTTTATGCAGATGCTAATGTAGAAGACTACGTCCAAATTCCCTGGAAAGAAATCGAACAGATTGGAGCCAACGTATCCGGGCGTAAAATTAGCCGCCATTTTGAAATCTATACCAAGGAAAGCAAATTCCTGTTTGCTTCTAAAGACTCGGGAAAAATCTTAAAAATTGCCCGTGAACACCTTGGAAATGATAAAATTGTCAAATTGCCGACCTTGATCCAAACCATCGCAGCTAAAATAAAAAATCTATTTGCAAAATAGCTTCTTTTCTTGTATAATAAACAAAAACGGATAAGTAAGTTAAGAGGCTCTTTCAGAAAGTCTGCGGTTGCTGTGAGCAGATAGAAACCTTAATTGAAATTCTACCGTTTCTTTAAAATACAATATTGAATCAAGTGCACACCTGTGAAGTTGGATGGAACCGTGGCCCTGCCACTCCAACACTATAACAGGTGTGTTTTTTGTTAAAGGAGAAGCTATGTTAGATATTAAACGAATTCGTACCGATTTTGATACGGTTGCTGAAAAATTGGCGACACGTGGGGTAGACGCTGCTATCTTAAATGAGATGAAGGAAATCGATGCTAAACGTCGTGACATCTTAGTCAAGGTTGAAACCCTCAAGGCAGAGCGTAACACCGTTTCTGCTGAAATTGCTCAAGCCAAACGCAACAAGGAAAATGCAGACGACAAGATTGCTGCCATGCAAACCCTATCTGCTGAAGTCAAAGCGCTAGATGCAGAATTAGCGGAAATCGATGCTAAATTGACAGAATTTACTACGACTCTTCCAAACATCCCAGCTGATAGTGTTCCTATTGGTGCAGACGAGGACGATAACGTAGAAGTTCGCCGTTGGGGAACTCCTCGTGAGTTTGACTTTGAACCAAAAGCCCACTGGGATCTTGGGGAAGACTTAGATATCCTTGACTGGGAACGTGGTGGAAAAGTCACTGGTGCCCGCTTCCTCTTCTATAAAGGCCTGGGAGCTCGTTTGGAACGTGCTATCTACAACTTTATGCTAGATGAGCACGGTAAGGAAGGCTATACTGAAGTCATCACCCCTTACATGGTTAACCATGATTCTATGTTTGGTACCGGACAATATCCAAAATTCAAGGAAGATACTTTTGAACTCAGCGACACTAACTATGTCTTGATTCCAACCGCTGAAGTGCCTCTAACGAACTACTACCGTGATGAAATCATCGATGGGAAGGATCTTCCGATCTACTTTACTGCCATGAGCCCATCTTTCCGTTCAGAAGCTGGTTCTGCTGGTCGTGATACACGTGGCTTGATTCGTTTGCACCAATTCCACAAGGTTGAAATGGTTAAATTTGCCAAACCGGAAGAATCATATGAAGAATTGGAAAAGATGACAGCTAACGCTGAAAATATCCTTCAAAAGTTGAACTTGCCATACCGTGTCGTAGCTCTTTCTACAGGAGATATGGGCTTCTCAGCCGCTAAGACTTACGACTTGGAAGTCTGGATCCCAGCACAAAATACCTACCGTGAAATCTCAAGCTGTTCCAACACAGAAGATTTCCAAGCACGACGCGCGCAAATCCGCTACCGTGATGAAGCCGATGGTAAAGTCAAACTTCTTCACACTTTGAATGGTTCAGGATTGGCTGTTGGACGTACCGTCGCTGCTATTCTTGAAAACTATCAAAACGCAGATGGTTCTGTAACCATTCCAGAAGTCCTTCGTCCATACATGGGTGGAGCTGAAGTTATTGCACCAAAATAAGATAAGAATAAAAAACTGAGTCTTGCATCTGCAAGCTCAGTTTTTTTAATATTTACGAAAACGCTGGTAGCGTTGCTCTAGCAGATCTTCGAGAGACAAAGCTTGTAGTTCCTTCAATTCTGCTTGAATTTCCTTCTTCACTTGAGCGAGTAGTTCTCCATTTGAGAAACCATGCTCCGGAATCACCTTGTCTACAATATCCATATTTAACAACTCATGCGAAGTAATCTTCATCAACTCAGCAGCTTCCATGGCACGGCTTCCATCTTTCCATAGAATAGAAGCAAATCCTTCTGGACTCAAGACGGCATAGATAGAGTTCTCCAACATCCAGACCTTGTCCGCTACAGCCAGAGCAAGGGCGCCACCTGAGCCACCTTCCCCGATGATAATTGCGATAATCGGAACCTTTAAATCACTCATTTCCATGAGGTTACGCGCGATAGCCTCACCCTGTCCCCGTTCTTCAGCGCCAACACCCGGATAAGCACCCGCGGTATTGATGAAGGTTACTACTGGACGACCAAACTTCTCCGCCTGTTTCATCAGACGCAAAGCTTTTCGATAACCTTCAGGATGGGGTTGACCAAAGTTTCTACTGAGGTTATCCTGAAGATTCTTTCCTTTTTGAATCCCGACAACCGTTACCGCTTGATCTCCAAGCCAACCAATTCCACCAATCACTGCACCGTCATCTCGGAAATTCCGATCTCCATGTAGTTCGATAAAGTTTTCAAAAATTCCATGAGCATAATCAAGAGCTGTCAAACGTCCTTGGTCACGAGCTTCTTTAATAATTTGTGTTATTCTTGTCATTACTTCCCTCCATGAAAGGCTAACAAGTCTGCGATTGTTGAACGCATATCACTACGCTGGACAATCACATCCACAAAGCCATGCTCTTGTAAAAATTCAGCCTTTTGGAAATTATCCGGCAACTGTTCCCGCACGGTTGACTCGATCACTCGACGACCTGCAAATCCCACAAGGGCTTGACTCTCTGCAATGATGATATCCCCTTCCATTGCAAATGACGCCGTTACCCCTCCTGTTGTTGGGTCTGTTAGAACGGTAAGATAAAACAAGCCTGCTTTTGAGTGTCTTTGAACAGCTGCAGAGATTTTAGCCATCTGCATCAAACTGACGATTCCTTCTTGCATCCGAGCACCACCAGAAGCTGTAAAGAGCACGACTGGGAGCTTTTCTTCTGTCGCCAATTCAAATAGGCGGGTAATCTTTTCACCGACCACAGAGCCCATAGAAGCCATGATAAAATTGGAATCCATAATACCAAGAGCGACTTTATGGCCCCCGATTTTTGCAGTTCCTGTTAACACAGCCTCATCAAGCCCTGTTAATTCACGAACAGTCGCCAATTTCTTCTTGTAGTTTGGAAACTTAAGCGGGTCCTTGGTCTCAATACCCGTAAACAGTTCAATAAAGCTTCCTGGATCAATCGTCAATTGAAGCCGTTCTACAGCAGAAATACGGAAGGTATAGCCACACTTAGGACACAGACGTTCACTTCCTAGATCCTTTTGGTAAATGGTATGTTTACAGCCCGGACACTGAGAAAACAACTCATCTGGAACCTCTGGTTTCGGCTGAGGTGCTTCAATGGCCGACCGATTGGGATTAATTCGAATGTACTTATCTTTTTTAGAAAATAAAGCCATCAACTTCTCCTTACTTGGTAAAAGAACTTTGTAATTGTGCGCGTTCATTCCTTGTGAAAATGAATCTCACATTTACAAAGTTCAATGCTTATTGATTTTTCTGATAATTTGGTAAAAATTTTTCCATCAGAAAGGCGGTATCGTAATCACCAGCAATCACATTCGAATCTGAAATCAAATCCAATTGGAAATCACTGTTGGTCATTACACCGTCAATTTCCAACTCATAGAGGGCGCGTTGCATCTTCATCAAGGCATCGAAACGATTCTCTCCATGGACAATGATTTTGGCAATCATACTATCGTAGTAAGGTGGAATCGTATAGCCAGGATAGACTGCAGAATCCACGCGCAAGCCAACCCCTCCACTTGGAAGGTAGAGATTGGTGATCTTTCCTGGACTTGGTGCAAAGTTAAAGGCAGGATTTTCCGCATTGATCCGGCATTCAATGGCATGACCGGAAATTTGGATATCTTCTTGACGCACAGACAATTCTTGGCCTTCAGCAATCTTAATTTGCTCTTTCACGATATCAATTCCAGTGACAAATTCTGTCACGGGATGCTCAACTTGAACCCGAGTATTCATCTCCATGAAGTAAAATTCGCCTTTACCTTCATCGTAAAGAAACTCGATTGTCCCAGCATTTTCATAGCCAACAGATTCTGCCGCGCGGACAGCTGCAGATCCGATTTGGTCTCGAATTGTCTTACCGATTGCTACGGATGGAGATTCTTCGAGGACTTTTTGGTTGTTTCTTTGAAGGGAACAATCCCGTTCACCCAAATGAACCACATGTCCAAATTGGTCAGCCAAAATTTGAACCTCAATATGACGAGCTGGGTAGATGACGCGTTCAAGATACATAGCTCCATTGCCAAAGGCCGCCTTAGCTTCTGTCGAAGCAGATTCAAAAGCTGGAACTAGGTCCTCTGCCCGTTCTACTTTACGGATACCTTTACCGCCACCTCCAGCTGACGCCTTCAGCATAACAGGATAGCCAATCCGATCAGCAACTTCCAAGGCTTCTTCAGCTGTATGAACTTCACCATCTGATCCTGGAATCACAGGTACGCCTGCTTTGATCATTTGTGCTCGGGCATTAATTTTATCACCCATCATATCCATAACAGATCCTGATGGTCCAATAAACTTAATCCCTACTTCTTCACACATGGTGGCAAACTTCGAATTTTCACTCAAAAATCCAAATCCTGGGTGAATCGCTTCTGATCCAGTCAAAACTGCTGCAGATAAAACAGCATTCATGTTCAAATAAGACTCGGTTGACTTGGCAGGCCCAATACAAACTGCTTCATCCGCTAGTAAGGTATGCAAGGCTTCTTTATCAGCCGTTGAATAGACAGCGACTGTTTCAATTCCTAATTCACGAGCAGCTCGAATAATCCGGACCGCAATTTCACCACGATTCGCGATTAAAATTTTTCGGAACATAGAAACCTCCCTAGTTACCAATTGCAAATGTTAGGGTCCCGCTAGCAGCTAATTTCCCATCGACTTCCGCTTTTGCTTCCACGACCGCAATCGAACCACGACGCTTGACAAAGGTAGCCGTCATCACGAGCTGATCTCCCGGAACGACTTGTTTTTTAAATTTAACCTTATCCATTCCAGCGTAAAAGACTAATTTCCCTTTATTTTCTGGTTTGGATAATTCTAAGACACCGGCAGTTTGTGCCAAGGCTTCCATAATGAGGACACCTGGCATTACTGGGTAGCTTGGAAAGTGCCCATTAAAGAAGGGCTCATTGATCGTCACATTCTTAATGGCTACAATCGTATCCTCACTTGTTTCAAGGACGCGATCCACCAACAACATCGGATAGCGATGCGGAAGAGCCTCTTTAATAGCTTGAATATCGATCATTTAATCCGTACCAATCCTTTCCCAAACTCGACCATTTCTTCATTTGAAACAAGGATTTCAGTGACGATTCCATCTCTTGGCGCAGGAACTTCATTCATGACTTTCATTGCTTCAATAATCAATAAAGTTTGGCCTTTTGAAACGCTATCTCCAACCTGAACAAAAGCTGGTTTATCTGGACCTGAAGCTAAATAAGCTACACCGACAAGAGGACTTTCAACTACTTCCCCTTCTGCTGCTACTGTTGGAGCAACTTCTGGAGCTGACGGAGCAGCTGGTTCTTCTGCGAGAACAACAGGGCTTTCAACAGCGGGCGCCACTTCCTGAACTACAGGAGCTGGCGTAGCAGGTTGCGAGCTAGCTACACTGCCAGTATTTTTACTAAATGATAGCACATCCGTTGCATTTTGATAGCTAAATTCACGAAGACTGGATTGGTCAAATTGACTCATTAGGTCTTTAATTTCTTGAATATTCACTTTATCCCTCCCAACGTTTAAAGGCTAAGACAGCATTGTGTCCTCCAAATCCAAATGTATTGGAAATAGCATAGGAAATCGGACGTTCTTGCCCTTCACCAAAGATGACATTGGCTTCAATATAATCTGATAACTCTTGTGTTCCAGCAGTTTTTGGAACATATTGATGGCGAATTGCTTCAATTGTCGCAATAGCTTCAACTGCCCCTGCTGCTCCCAAGAGGTGACCTGTAAATGATTTTGTAGAAGATACTGGAACTTCTGTACCAAATACAGAAACGATTGCACCACTTTCTCCTTTTTCATTTGCTGGAGTAGAGGTTCCATGGGCGTTGACATAATCAACTTGAGCTGGTTCAATTTCTGCCTCATCCAAAGCCAACTTCATTGCCTTGATAGCACCTTGACCTTCTGGATGTGGAGAAGTCATATGGTAAGCATCACAGGTATTACCGTAGCCCACCACTTCAGCAAGAATGGTTGCACCACGTTTTTCAGCGTGTTCCAAACTTTCAAGTACCAACATACCTGATCCTTCACCCATTACAAATCCATTCCGATCTTTATCAAATGGAATAGAAGCACGAGTTGGATCTTCTGTTGTTGAAAGAGCTGTTAGGGCTTGGAAACCGGCAATTGCAAATGGCGTAATAGAAGCTTCTGAACCACCTACCAACATCAAATCTTGGAAACCAAATTTAATGGCACGGAAAGCATCCCCAATCGCATCATTGGAAGAGGCACAAGCAGTATTGATCGATTTACAAATTCCATTAGCTCCAAAACGCATAGCAACATTACCAGATGCCATATTTGGCAGAGCTTTTGGAAGGGTCATTGGTTTGACACGTTTTGGCCCTTTTTCATGCAAGCGAATCACTTGATCTTCGATTTCTTTGATACCACCGATACCAGAAGCAACAATGACACCAAAACGATCTTTATCAATAGCTTCTACATCTAAACCTGCATGATTCACAGCTTCTTGAGCGGCATACAAAGCATATAATGAGTAGTTGTCAAAGCGGTTTGTATCTTTTTTGATAAAGTATTTATCAAATGGGAAATCTTGGATTTCAGCTGCATTATGAACAGCAAAGTCACTGTGGTCAAATTTTGTAATCGGACCAATTCCAATTTTTCCTTCTTTTAAGCTATTCCAAAATTCTTCTGGAGTGTTTCCGATTGGAGATGTCAAGCCATAGCCTGTTACAACAACACGATTTAATTTCATTTCAAAACCTACCTCTTTTTATTGCATGGTTAAGCCACCATCAATTGCGATGACTTGCCCTGTTAGATATTCTTGAGTCGCAAGAAAGACTGCAACATCTGCTACTTCTTCTGTATTTCCAAATCGTTTCATTGGAATTTGAGCGAGAGACATTTCTTTAATTTTTTCCGGAAGTCCTTCTGTCATATCAGACTCAATGAAGCCCGGCGCAATGACATTGACTCGGACATTTCTACCAGCTACTTCACGCGCTACCGATTTAGAAAAACCAATCAAACCAGCTTTCGAGGCAGCATAGTTAGCTTGTCCAACATTTCCTGTCAGACCGACAACACTCGACATGTTAATGATAGCACCTTCACGCGCCTTGGTCATCGGCTTTAAGACTGATTGTGTCATATTAAAAGCACCAGTCAAATTCACCTTCAAGACTTGCTCAAAATCTTCTTCCGTCAATTTTAACATGAGCTTATCATTGGTAATCCCAGCATTGTTAACAAGGATGTCTACTGAGCCAAGTGCTTCAATCGCTTCCGCGACCATTCGTTTCGCTTCCGTAGCTTGGGATACATCCCCAGTAACGCCAACTACCTTCACACCGTATGAGGCAAATTCATCCACTAGACCTGCAGGGAGCTCTCCACGACTATTTAAGACAATGTTGGCACCTTTTGACGCAAATTTATGTGCAATAGCCAATCCAATGCCTCGACTTGAGCCAGTAACAAATACATTTTTATTCTTCAGTTCCATAGTCACCTCATCTTATTCGTTCAGTAAGGCATCAAGGCTTGCTTGATCCTCAACATTTTTCGTTGGAAGAGTTTTATCAATTTTTTTCAAGAAACCAGTCAAGACCTTACCTGGACCAATTTCAATCACTTCATCTACTCCAAACTCTTGAATCGTTGCAATCGAATCATAGAAACGAACAGGCTCCATCACCTGGCGAGCTAATAAAGCTTTGATTTCGTCTGATTTCATGATCTTTGCTTCTGTATTCCCAACCAAAGGCAAGCTAAAGTCCTTAAAAGTAACTTTTTCAAGTTCAGTCGCTAGTTTTTCACTAGCAGAAGCAAGTAAGGCCGTATGGAAAGGACCAGAGACATTTAGAGGAATCAACCGTTTTGCCCCTGCTTCTTGTAAGAGTTCAACTGCATAATCCACAGCTTCAACCTCTCCACCAATCACAATTTGGGCAGGAGTATTGTAGTTAGCTGGTGTTACAACTCCCTTTTCAGAAGCCTGTTGACAGATTTCTTCAATCAAGGCAGGATCAGTATTCATGACAGCTACCATCTTCCCGCTTCCAGCAGGCGCAGCTGTTTCCATAAATTCACCCCGCTTGGCTACCAAAGCGACTGCTTCTTCAAAAGAAAGAGCACCTGCAGCAACCAAAGCAGAATATTCTCCTAGAGAAAGACCGGCAACAATATCCGGTGTCATGCCCTTTTCTGCTAATAGACGATAAATAGCTACTGAAGTTGTCAAAATAGCCGGTTGGGTAAAGCGTGTTTGATTGAGCTTGTCTTCATCAGAATCAATCAATTCTCGTAAATCATAGCCCAAAATCTGACTTGCAGTATCAAATGTCTCCTTAACAATCGGATAAGTTGCATACAAGTCACTAGCCATCCCCAATTTTTGGGCACCTTGACCAGCAAATAA
Organism: Streptococcus ilei; assembly: GCF_000479335.1. Classification (NCBI taxonomy): domain Bacteria; kingdom Bacillati; phylum Bacillota; class Bacilli; order Lactobacillales; family Streptococcaceae; genus Streptococcus; species Streptococcus ilei. Next base: position 1,905,657 of record NC_022584.1, on the reverse strand, counting down.
GAAAGCACGTTTTGTCACTGTCCTCTTCCTTTCCTTTACTTGTTAGAATTTGACATCTGCCCAGCGAGCTGCTTCTTTCTGAATGACTTTAGCAGCTCCAAAATAGATATCTTCCAAGATTTCAGCACAGGTTTCTTCTTTACCTACGAGACCTGCAATTTGTCCTGCCATCACAGATCCGTTATCAACGTCTCCGTCCACAACAGCATTGCGAAGAGCACCTGCTCCTAATTCTTCAATTTCTTCTTGAGTCTTCTTACCTGCCAAGAAATCTTTTTCCGCTTGGTTATAGGCAGAAGCCAATTTATTCTTAATCGCACGAACTGGATGGCCAACAACTGACGCAGACACTACTGTATCAATGTCTTTAGCTTTCAAGATTTTATTCTTAAAGTTTTGGTGAGCATTTGATTCTTTAGCTACGACAAATCGTGTTCCCACTTGAACAGCAGCTGCTCCAAGCATGAAGACTGCAGCTGCTCCAGCACCATCAGCCACACCACCAGCACCAATAACGGGAATAGAAACAGCTTCGACCACTTGACGAACCAGGGTCATGGTAGTCAATTTACCAATATGCCCACCTGCTTCCATTCCTTCAGCAATCACAGCATCCGCACCTAGTTTTTCCATCCGTTTTGCTAAAGCTACTGAAGGTACAACTGGAATAACGGTAATGCCAGCTTCGTGGAAACGATCCATATATTTCCCAGGATTCCCTGCACCAGTGGTAACAACTTTAACCCCTTCTTCGATAACCAAGTCAACAATGTCATCTGCAAAAGGAGAGAGGAGCATGATATTCACTCCAAAAGGTTTGTCAGTAATGGATTTGACACGATCAATATTCGCTTTGACAACTTCTTTAGGTGCATTTCCTCCACCGATGATCCCAAGACCACCTGCATTGGATACAGCTCCAGCAAGATCTCCATCTGCTACCCAAGCCATACCACCTTGGAAAATTGGATATTTAATGTTTAATAATTCTGTAATTCGTGTTTGCATAGTACCTTCCTCATTTTCGCTTAAGTAATAGTTTGAAAGCGGTTCTTTGCTTTGAGCGTCAAACTATTACCTAAACAAGAGAGAATATCTTTCGATACTCTCATCCATTATTATTTAGTTTTTTCTTCTACGTAAGCAACAAGGTCACCTACAGTAGACAATCCTTCTTCAGTTTCAATTTGAATGTCGAATGCATCTTCAATTTCTGAAATCACTTGGAACAAATCCAATGAATCAGCTTCAAGATCTTCAAAAGTAGACTCAAGTGTTACTTCTGATGGTTCTTTACCAAGTTCTTCAACGATAATTTCTTGTACTTTTTCAAATACTGCCATGATTGGCCTCCTTAAAATAATAAAAAATTTTTAAAATGTGTTACCACATGTTTAACTAGATTGTAACAAGAAGTGAGCCCCATGTCAAACCTCCACCAAATCCAGACAGAAGAATTGTTTGACTTCCATCCAATTTGATCAGTCCTTGGTCGACACACTCCGATAATAAAATTGGAATACTTGCGGCACTCGTGTTACCATATTCCATCATGTTTGCAGGAAGTTTTTCCCGATCAACCCCGATTTTCTTAGCCATTTTATCTAAGATACGGTCATTTGCTTGGTGCAGAAGAAAATAATCAATCTCCTCAACAGGCACTGGAGCAGCTGCTAACACATTTTTAATACTCTTAGCCACATCCCGAATAGCAAAATCAAAGACTGCTCTCCCATCCATTGACAAATATTTTTTATCTTCTTCCTTATCAGAATATGGTGAAGATAAACCAACAGATGATGATTGAAGAACCTCTCCACGGGAACCATCTGAAAACAGACTTTCTGCTAAAAAAGTTTGTTGCTCGGAAGCTTCCAATAAAACGCCACCAGCACCATCTCCAAATAAGACTGCTGTTGTCCGATCTTCCCAATCGATCACTTTCGACAAGGTTTCACTTCCGATAACAATTCCTCGTTTGTACTGTCCAGAGCGAATAAACTTTTCAGCAGTCGCAAGCGCAAAGACAAATCCACTACAAGCAGCTGTCAAATCAAAAACAAAAGCTCTAGAGGCCCCAATTTTAGCTTGAACGCGAGCAGCTGTAGATGGCATCATAGAATCCGGAGAAATTGTTGCAACAAAGATAAAATCCAACTGATCCGCATGTAAACCACTCTTTTTAAGTAAGCGACGAGCTACTTCCGCAGCTAAATCGCTGGTTGATTCCGACTTGGATATATGTCGCTTCCGAATTCCTGTCCGACTTGCAATCCACTCATCGCTGGTATCCATCCGTTCAGAAAGATCTTGATTGGAAATCACTTGGCTAGGCGAATAATGGGCTACTTGACTTATTTTTGCAAAAGTCATTATTTCAACTCCTCCAAGAAACGATAAAGGTTCTGCAAACCTTTTTGCATCACTTTCCGTTCATCTGGAGACATCCCATCGATAATCTGATTGACCATCCGCTTGTGAAATTGTTGGTGAAGGCGATACAAGAGCTTTCCTCTTTTTGTCAAACTCAAATGGACAACACGACGATCAACTTCAGACCTGGTTCGTTCAATATAACCTTTTCGTTCAAGATTATTTAAACTGGTAGTGACTGTACCTAACGTTACCATTAACGAACGCGAAATATCACTTGGAGTTGCGTTTGGTGTTGAGCCGATCACATCAATTGTGTGCATTTCCTTGATAGAAACATCATTAAATCGACTGCTACGTAAACTAGTTTCTTCGATGACTAATACGTTGTTAAAAATGGATGTAAGATAATCATTGACTAGTTGAAAATTCAAAAACCACACCCCCTATTCATTACTTTGATAATCGAATTTTATCAAAATTCAAACCAAATAGCAAGCCTCAACAACAAAAACATAGAAATTTTACGTTTTTATTTTCCTTGAAATTTTGGCCGCCGACGCTCTGAATAGGCTATCACTCCCTCTTTGAAGTCTTCTTTTAGAGATAGATTTCTTTGTAACTTCAACTCAATTTCGGCATAGCGATCCCAGTCAATCAACATACTAGACCATGCCAACTCCTTAATCGCAGCAAAAGAATTGTCTGAGCTACGTCTTAACTTCATGAGAAGTTGATTGGCAGTCTTATCTAATTTTTCTACTTCAGAAACCTTATAAACAACTCCATATTCCAGAGCCTTTTCAGCACCTAATGGTTCACCAGTCATCGCTAACTGAGTTGCTCTACTCAAACCAATCGCTCTTCCTAAAAGGAAAAGACCACCTGCATCAGGAGCTAAACCGACTCCAACAAAGGCTTGAATAAACTTCGCTTTATCAGACGCAATACAAAAATCTGCCGCTACTGCCATATTAGCAGTTGCTCCTGCAACCGCACCATCTGCAACCATAATCACTGGTTTTGGAATTTGCTTCATTCTTTTAGAGATTTGATTAACCAATTCCGCAATTTGCGTTAAAGAATCGATATCATCGGCATCGACAGCCCGTTTCATCTCTGCTAGATCACCACCGACTGAAAAAACCTTTCCGACTGCTTTAAATAAAATAAAACGAACGTCTGCGTTCTGCTCAGCTAATTCTAATGCTTCAAGAATTTCCTGACACATTGGAATGTTAAAACCATTTGAAACCTCAGGCCTATTTAAAATAATGGATGCGAGATCCTCTTCTACAGAAAATATAATCGTTTCGAACACCATAAGCTACCTCTTTACTAATTAGCTATTCATATTATTTGATAGTTGAACTTGTTTATTTTTATATTATTTTAGCACAACTACTTTGAGAAGTAAATTACATTTTCATAACAAAGTGTCTCATCCGAAAGACTCCCTTGATAACAGTGCTATTTTAGATTGTAACAAGGCCCTATCTTTGGTATAATTTAAAGAAAGTTGTGTAAAGGAGTCCACATGAAAGTAGTTAAATTTGGTGGTAGTTCATTAGCATCTGCTACCCAGCTAGAAAAAGTATTCAATATCGTTAAAGAAGATGAAACCCGTAAATACGTTGTCGTCTCTGCCCCAGGAAAACGAAATCCTGAGGATACAAAAGTTACAGATGCCCTCATTAAGTATTACAAAGAATATACCAACGGAAAAGATACTAGTCAAAGTCAAGAATGGATTATCAATCGCTATCGTTCTATTACAGAGGAGTTAGACTTGGACGAGGAAATAATTGAAGAGATTTCTAGAGATATCAAGTCTCTTGCAACACTTCCCAAATCCGATAACACCTTCTTATATGATACCTTCTTGGCAGCTGGAGAAAACAATAATGCAAAACTGATTGCAGCCTACTTTGTTAAAAAAGGCTTAGAAGCAAAATATATCCACCCAAAAAATGCAGGTATTTTTGTAACAAGTGAACCTTGCAATGCCCGTATTCTCCCTTCTAGTTATGACAAGATTGAAGAACTGATAAACCATAATGAGATTTTAGTTATCCCAGGATTCTTTGGAATTACAAAAGAAGACCAAGTATGTACATTCTCAAGAGGAGGATCTGACATTACAGGATCCATTATCGCAGCCGGAGTTAAAGCAGATCTCTACGAGAACTTTACGGACGTAGACGGTATTTTTGCAGCCCACCCAGGAATCATTAAACATCCTCATTCTATTCCTGAATTAACCTATAAAGAGATGCGGGAATTAGCCTATGCTGGCTTTAGTGTCCTCCATGATGAAGCACTTGTTCCTGCATATCGTGGAAAAATTCCAATGGTCATTAAAAACACCAACAATCCAAAACATCCAGGTACCAAGATTGTGCTGAACCATATCGATGAAAATGTTAAAGTTGTTGGAATAGCAGGAGATTCTGGATTTGTCAGCATTAATACCACAAAGTACCTAATGAATAGAGAAGTCGGTTTTGGTAGAAAACTATTACAAATTTTAGAAGATTTGAATATTAGTTGGGATCACATGCCAACTGGAATTGACGATTTATCGGTTATTCTACGTTCGAAAGAACTAACCCCAATTAAAGAACAAGAAATCTTAAAACATTTAATCCAAGACTTACAAGTGGACTATGCAGAAATCGAACATGATCTTTCTATTATCATGATAGTAGGAGAAAATATGAAAAATCAGATCGGTGTAACTGCAACAGCTACGAAAGCTTTATCAGAAAACAACATTAATATCCAAATGATTTCCCAAGGATCCAGTGAAGTTTCTATCATGTTTGTAGTTAATCAAGAACAAGAAAAACAAGCCATAAAAGCTCTATACAATGTATTCTTTAACTAAAAAAAGGTTCGAAAGAACCTTTTTTACTTATCTAATAAAAAAGAAAAATAAAAAAACCCTTTCGGGCACTTACTCCGCCAGTAGGACTCGAACCTACGACATCATGATTAACAGTCATGCGCTACTACCAACTGAGCTATGGCGGAAAAAAGCTAAGCGACTACCATATCTCACAGGGGGCAACCCCCAACTACTTCCGGCGTTCTAGGGCTTAACTTCTGTGTTCGGCATGGGTACAGGTGTATCTCCTAGGCTATCGTCACTTAACTCTGAATGATGAACATTCAAAATTGAATACCTATATTCTAACAAAAATCTAAACGGCTGTAAATATCCTCAGTTACTTTTTGGATAAGTCCTCGAGCTATTAGTATTAGTCCGCTCCATTGCTCACACAACTTCCACTCCTAACCTATCTACCTGATCTTCTCTCAGGGCTCTTACTAACATATAGTTATGGGAAATCTCATCTTGAGGTGGGTTTCACACTTAGATGCTTTCAGCGTTTATCCCTTCCCTACATAGCTACCCAGCGATGCCTCTGGCGAGACAACTGGTACACCAGCGGTAAGTCCACTCTGGTCCTCTCGTACTAGGAGCAGATCCTCTCAAATTTCCTACGCCCGCGACGGATAGGGACCGAACTGTCTCACGACGTTCTGAACCCAGCTCGCGTGCCGCTTTAATGGGCGAACAGCCCAACCCTTGGGACCGACTACAGCCCCAGGATGCGACGAGCCGACATCGAGGTGCCAAACCTCCCCGTCGATGTGAACTCTTGGGGGAGATAAGCCTGTTATCCCCAGGGTAGCTTTTATCCGTTGAGCGATGGCCCTTCCATACGGAACCACCGGATCACTAAGCCCGACTTTCGTCCCTGCTCGAGTTGTAGCTCTCGCAGTCAAGCTCCCTTATACCTTTACACTCTGCGAATGATTTCCAACCATTCTGAGGGAACCTTTGGGCGCCTCCGTTACCTTTTAGGAGGCGACCGCCCCAGTCAAACTGCCCTTCTTCTACTAGGAACTGTGGTTCCATTCTTACAATAGAATAAAGTAGGTGTTTCATGAAAAATAGAATAAAGGACGATGTAAAAGAGCAGTTTTTAACCTCTCTTCAAACCATCATTTCTTATCCTTCGGTTTTAAACGAAGGCGAAAATGGAACACCGTTTGGACAAGCTATCCAAGATGTCCTTGAGAAAACGTTAGAAATTGCTCAAGAAATGGGCTTTCAAACCTATCTAGATCCTGAAGGATACTATGGATATGCAGAGATCGGTCAGGGGGAAGAACTCCTGGCCGTTCTTTGTCACTTGGATGTTGTTCCAGCCGGTGATTTAGAAGATTGGCAGACGCCACCTTTTGAGGCGACTCTGAAAGATGGATGGTTGATCGGACGTGGAGTACAAGATGACAAGGGGCCATCCCTTGCGGCCCTTTACGCAGTTAAGAGTCTGCTTGACCAAGGACTTGTATTTACCAAACGGATTCGCTTTATATTTGGTACGGACGAGGAAACTCTCTGGCGCTGTATGAACCGCTACAATCAGCTAGAAGAAAAAGCAGATCTTGGCTTTGCTCCAGATTCGTCCTTCCCATTAACCTATGCTGAAAAAGGCTTGCTTCAAGTGAAGCTCCATGGACCAGGCTGGGAGGATCGTCCTTTACAAGCTGGTCGTGCCCTTAACGTGGTACCAGATAAGGCAACTTATAAAGGGGAACGCTTAGAGGAACTTTTACCAGTGATCGAGCAAAGTGGTGTGAACTATACAGAAGAAACTGGAGCAGTAACCGTTCTTGGACTGTCTAAACACTCCAAGGATGCGGCTGAGGGTGTCAATGCTATTGTCGGCTTAGCGGAAAGTCTTTCCTTGATCCAGCCTCATCCAGCCCTTCTCTTTATAGCAGATGCTGTTGGGGAAGATGCGATAGGAGCAGCTCTCTTTGGTGAAATCAAAGATGAACCAAGTGGTGCTCTTTCCTTCAATATTGCGACCCTCTCTATTGATGAAGAGCAATCTGAAATCGGGATTGATATTCGGATCCCTGTCCTAGCAGATAAGGATGCTTTAGTAGAGCGATTAACTGAAGTGGCAGCTAGCTATCAACTTCAGTATGAAGAGTTTGATTATGTAGCTCCCCTGTACGTTCCATTAGATAGTCCGTTGGTGAGTACTCTGATGGCGGTCTACCAAGAAGAAACGGGGGATCAGACTCCAGCTATGTCCTCAGGAGGAGCTACTTTTGCTCGAACCATGGAAAATTGTGTGGCTTATGGGGCCCTCTTCCCTGATGCTCTCCAAACAGAGCACCAGGCGAATGAACGAGCCAAACTGGATGATTTGTATCGTGCAATGGAAATTTATGCCGAGACCATTCGACGGTTAGCAGGCAAAGAAGTCTAATATAGATTTGAAAAAAGCTTAGATGGTCAGTGAACTGCACCCCAAAAGTTAGACAGAAAAAATCTAACTTCCTGAGAAGGTTGTCAAATCCCCATCCAATACCGCATCATCTGGATTCGTCGACTTGAAGAAATCCTTCCGATTGGCAAAGACCATCTCATGATCGGGGTCTTTATCTGACATAGTTACCGTAATGAGGGGATCCTTATCTGATTGGTATTTAAAGATACGCACAGTGACGGTGAAATCAGTATTTCCATCAGACTTTTTCATCTGACTAGTAGAAACTTTATTGGCACCTTCTACTTTGAAATCCGTTGAGAACGTTGCTGAAACAGCACCATCATCTGTTTGATAATCAATTTTCCAAGATTTCCCATCTTTCTGTATCTTGGCCTTATCACGCGCGCTAGAGACATATTCACCAGACAAATCGATGGCTTTTTCCTTAGATGAGGACGAGGTCTTCGAGGTCTGGTTGAACTCTTTTTGATGATCCGGTTGGATATTGGAGCTAGAGTAGAGATAGACTCCTCCAATTAGAACCACTGCACTCACAAAAGCGATGATCATCCAAAGATATTTCTTATCTAACTTTTTGATCATTTCAATACCTCCTTGAAATGGTAGTTACCTATTAGTATACCTTAAATTCTATTTAAAGCAAACTTTGACCGAATTTCATAAATTTTTTATCGTTTTTCGATACTTTTTTATTGACTTATTTTTTATAAAGAGTATACTATAAGTAAATAATAAATAAACTTTAAGGAGGCTTGCGATGAAAAACTCAAAAACCTTAAAAAATGTTATTGAAGTCTTAACGGCTTTCATTTACTTCTGTGGCTTTATGACTGTGGCAGCACTGGTCATCCACCTGCTTTCACGGATGGGTGTGTTTAAGGATCTCGTTCAATCTGGGCGCTTGTCCTTTGAGGTGAATGGCATCCAGCTTTTCCCAAAACATCTGCAACCCCTATGGCAGTTGCTCTTCCCACTAGCCTCAAGTGCTATTTATATTCTTCTTCTCATCACCATTCGTAGCTTCCTCCAAAATCTCTACCAAGAAAAGATCTTTTCTCACTCCAACATTGATCTTTGCAACCGAGCTTGGAAGATCTTATTGGTCTTGTCCTTTATGTCTGGTACACTTGAAACCAGTGGCGACGTTTATCTCCTTCCCTTTACCTTCCAATTGACCTTTAATACGGGACTCCTCCTCGCTGTCCCAATTGTCTGGGTCCTTGGCAAGATTTTAGAGAGAGGAATTGCGATCGCTGAAGAAAATGAGCTGACCATTTAAGGAGGGGACCATGATTATCGTCAATCTAGATGTCATGCTGGCCAAGCGAAAGATGAAATCCAATGAGCTAGCTGACAAAATCGGCATCACTACCGCCAACCTCTCCATCCTTAAGACAGGCAAGGCCAAAGCTATCCGCTTCACCACCCTTGAAGCTATCTGCAAAGAACTGGACTGCCAGCCCGGAGATATCCTGGAATACCGGCCAGATGAATAGGAAATATCTTAAGAAAAGTAATTGGAGACTTTCCTTAGGTGAGGACGGACGGTAGCGAATCCCTCTGGGATTCCATACCTAAAATTTGAGCCTACTGTCTCAAATCTTCCGAGAGTCTGAAACGAAACTGTTTCAGACTCTTTTCTCACTGATGAAAACTATAGCGATACAACAAAAGCACTCCCGCGGGAGTGCTTTTAGTATACAATCATCAGTTTAGCCAATGATGCTGCCATTTAGCACAGATGGATCAACGGTTAAGACTGTTAATTGATCCCCGTGTTCTGCAGAAAGAATCATGCCTTGGCTGACATATTTCTTCATCATCTTACGTGGTTTGAGGTTGGCCACGATTTGGAGTTTCTTGCCGACCAATTCTTGTTCATTTGGATAGAATTTTGCGATACCAGAGAGGATTTGACGGTCTTCGCCATCTCCTGCATCTAGGCGGAAGCGAAGCAATTTGTCAGATCCTTCGACGCGTTCAACTTCTTTGACCTCTGCCACACGGATTTCGACCTTGTCAAAGTCTTCAAATTTAATCTCATCTTTTTCAGACTTGAGTTCCACTTCTTCTGGAATCCATTCTTTTTCTTAAATCTTGTCAATATCTTTTTTCTATTTTTTTAAAAAAAGTTTTTCTTTTTTTAAAAAAATAGAAAACGAGAAGTGGATTCTTCTCGTTTTCTTATGATTATACAAGTTCTTTATATTTTTTCTGTTCTGCTTTATTTGCCCAAACGTAATGTCCTGGCTTGATTTCAACCATTTCTGGTTTGTCGGTTGAATAATCATGCTGATCAGGATCATAAACTTTCAGAACTTTTTTGCGTTCTAGAATTGGATCTGGAATCGGAACTGCCGATAGTAGAGATTGTGTATAAGGATGAATTGGGTTGTTAAACAATTCTTCCGTTTCAGCTACTTCTACAATAACACCTTTGTAAATAACCGCAATACGATCAGAGATAAAACGAACTACTGAAAGATCGTGTGCTATAAAGAGATAAGTCAAGCCCAACTCTTTTTGGAATTTCTTCAGGAGGTTCAATACTTGTGCACGAACTGATACGTCTAGGGCAGAAATTGGTTCATCTGCAATAACAAATTCTGGCTCCATTACCAAGGCACGAGCGATACCAATCCGCTGGCGTTGTCCACCAGAGAATTCATGGGGATAACGAGTCAAATGTTCTGCTAGAAGACCCACTTCATGCATAATCTCTTTTACTTTACGTACTCGGTCTTCTTCATTTTCGAATAGATGATAATTGTACAAACCTTCTGAAATAATGTAGTCGACTGTTGCACGCTCATTCAAGCTAGCTGCTGGGTCTTGGAAGATCATTTGAATCTTTCGGATTAATTCATTTTCATCCTTGCGATTTTGCTTCCCATTGATCTTTTTACCATCATATAAGATGTCACCTGCACTAGTGTCATTCAAACCAATGATTGCTCGACCAATTGTTGTCTTCCCACTACCTGACTCACCAACGAGGGAAAATGTTTCCCCTTTATTGATGAAGAAATTTGCATTCTTTACGGCTACAAATTTTTTACTTCCTTCACCGAAGGAAATTTCTAGATCTTTAACTTCTATTAATTTTTCTGTCATTTCCTTCTCCTAGTCCTTGATTGTAGTGAATCCCATTTTTGCACTTATTTTTTCATGAAGATTATCAATAATTTCTGGTTTATTGACTTTTGGTGCATCTTCATGCAAGAGCCACGTTTTAGCCCAATGTGTATCTGAAACTTTGAAAACTGGTGGATGTTCCTCAAAATCAATTTGCATGGCATAGTCTGAGCGCAAAGCAAAGGCATCCCCTTTTACCGGTGAGTACAATGATGGAGGAGTCCCTGGGATAGAAAATAAATCACCCTTAGAAGTAGACAACTGTGGCAAACTTGAAAGAAGACTCCATGTATAAGGATGTCTTGGGTCATAGAAAATTTCTTCTACTTTACCAAATTCTACAATTTCACCAGCATACATTACGGCAACCTTATCTGCAATACTTGCCACCACACCCAAATCATGGGTGATAAATATTGTTGTAAAGTTATATTCTTTTTGTAATGATTTCAACAAGTCAATGATTTGGGCTTGAATAGTTACGTCGAGGGCCGTTGTAGGCTCGTCACAGATCAAGATATCAGGACGGCAAGCAAGCGCAATAGCAATAACGATCCGTTGGCGCATCCCACCTGAATATTGGAAAGGATATTCATCAAAGCGACGTTCTGCTTCCGGGATTCCCACCTTTTCCATATAGTCAATAGCCATTTCTCTGGCTTCTTTTGCACTCTTGCCTTGGTGTTTAATAATAACCTCTGTAATTTGTGATCCGATTGTATTAATCGGGTCCAAACTGGTCATTGGGTCTTGGAAGATCGTTGCAATTTTTGCACCACGAATTTCTTCCCAATCTTTGTTTGACTTGAGTTCTGTTAATTCTTGCCCGCGATAATTAATGGTCCCATTGGCAATTCGTCCGTTTTCTTCTAACATTCCTGTAAAAGTTTTTGTCAAAACAGATTTACCAGAACCTGATTCACCAACAAGCGCCATGACCTCTCCTTCAACAAGATCCAAAGAGACATTGCGAATAGCTGTTAAGACACGATCCCGAACATCAAATTCTACTACGATATCGCGAGCAGATAAGATTACATTTTTATCATTTGTCATATCTACTCCTCCTATCTATGTGTACGTGGATCGCTGGCGTCTGCAAGATTTTGTCCAACGATATAGAATGACAAGGATACCAAGACTAAGACTGTCAATGGAATCCAGAAAAGATACGCATTGGTTGTTACGTTTTGTGAGTAGTCTGAAATAAGACGACCTAAACTTGGAACTGTAATCGGCAATCCCAATCCAAAGAAGGAAAGGAAGGCCTCAGTCGAAATAAAGGCTGGCAACAATTGTGTAGTTGTCGTCACAATAACAGAAACCAACTGTGGCAAAATATTTTTCGTCACAATTTTAAGGGTTGGTGTACCCAAGGTGCGACTGGCCAAGTTGTACTCTAAATCGCGGTAACGCATAATTTGGACACGGATAGAGTAAGCAATCCCAATCCATCCTGTCACTGTCATCGCCAAAATCAAGTTCCAGAAACCAGCACCAATTGAGTAAGTCAAGACAATAACAATCAACATGAATGGAACATTTGAAATAACGTTATAAACTTCCATCATGAAGCGGTCGATTGATTTTGACACACCCCAAATCCCGCCGATCACTACTCCAATCACAACGTTGATCAAGGTAGCAATAAAGGAGATGATAATCGAATTGCGGGCACCAAACCAAACTCCATCAAACAAGGATTTACCATTGTTATCCGTACCAAAGAAGGCCTTGGTGCTTGGCGGATTCAAACGGGCAGTAAAGTCATTTACTTTACTTACATCATTGTAATCAAAGTTTGAAAACATTGGGTATACAAAACTCATTAAGAGAATAGCAACCAAAACGGCTAACATCAAAATGGTTGATTTCTTTTTGAAGAATTGACGGAATACGGATTTCCAATAGGAGTAAGACGGCGCATCAATTGTCTCAGAGGCAAAATCATCACGTTCCACAAATTGGAATTTCTTCTTATCGATTGTAGACATTATTTGCCTCCTTTCTTAGTTGTTAGTTTGATACGAGGGTCTACCATAACCATAAGGATATCTCCAGCCATTGCTCCAAATACAGCAAGAACAGTAAAGATGAAGACAAGACCAACTACCATGGTATTATTGGATGCCTTGATAGAATCAATCAACATTTTACCCATACCAGGGAAGGCAAAGACAGTTTCTGTCAAAGTTGCCCCTGAAATGACTAGAACCAATTGAACAGGAATCCCTGTAACGATCGGAACCATGGCGTTTTTGAAGATATGTTTGCGGGAAATTTCTTTCTCAGAAAGCCCTTTGGCACGTGCAAAACGGACAAAGTCTTGAGAATGCAAGTCGATCATGTAACGGCGAATCCAAACTGCCAATCCTGGTGCACTCAAGAGACCCAAAATCACAGAAGGTAGTACATAAGAGCGCCAATCCTGAGCCCCTAACACTGGGAAGGAATCTGGTAAGCCGATAGAAGAGCCAGCCAAGCGAACGATGTAAACCAAGGCAATCGTCGGCAATGACATCATAAATGTTAAAGTTGCCGTAGATGCACTATCAAACCAAGTATTCTTCAACAAGGCCATATAAGATCCTAAAGGAATAGCAATCAAGTAGGCAATCGCAATCCCGATTAAACCGATAATGGCTGAGCTCACAATCATGGATGGATTTTCATAGTTGCTCAATGTTGCTGTATAAGCATCTCCTTTACCAAAGCGGGCGATATCTTGAGCATCTGCCTTGCTTGGTGATTTGTATGTACGAGAGTAGATATTGATAGAAGATTCTTTTTTTCCTGTTGGGAAGTTTACTTCACTCTTCTTAGTTGTACCTTGTCCTTGTGTAATAACCTGAAGAACAGGTGTATTTGAATAAGTTGGGTAAGATTCACCCAAGTTTAAGGATACAAAATTTTGATGAATGAACGGGAATTGACCATTGAAATACAAAAGATATTTATGTTTAGTCCCCGAACCAACTACTGACCAACCAATAGCTGGGTCATTTTCAATTCGAATATAGCGTTCAAGTTTTGGATTAGAAGCATCTTTGATGACATTTGGATGGTCAATCTGAATCAGATTACCATAGAATCCAATAACACGTTCAAAGACAGGGACTTCACGAGTAGCGTAAAAACCTTTGTTTTCAGGGAAACGTTTCAATACCCAGCCATTTCCAAGGTTAGAAATGTACTTTTTGTAGATCTTCTCGTTTTCTTTAGTAGGCTCTACTGTTACTGATGAGTCTTCCTTGCTTGCTTTTTCTTTCAAAGCTTTTGAATCAAGATATTCTATATACCCCATGCGATCATAGACTGTATTTTCATAATTGATTTTAGAGTCTTTTGTTTTCGCAATCTTGTTATAGTTAGGGTCGTTTTTGAAAATTAAATTTCTTGGGGTTAGCGTATAAATAATTGTATACGTCAATGTCGTAACCAAAAAGATCGACACCAACGAACGTAAAATACGCATAAATATATATTTTTTCATATTCCGTTCCTTTAATGTTCAAAAGAACTTTCTCCCCTATTAGAGAAAGTTCTGATGAAGGTGATTATTTGACGTGTTTTTCAAGATCTTGCTGAGCCTTCTTGTTTGATTCAGCTTTTTCTTTCAACCATTTTTCACGTGCTTGATCATATTGTTTTTTAGTGACAGGTTCATCTTGAATTTCAACATATTTGAAATAAGTTGATCCTTTGTTACCTGTTTGTGATGAAGGTTCAGAGAATGGAACCACTTTTGAAACCACTGTAGCTGCACCAGAGCTTGTCATAGTTGGAATTACCAATGCGCTATCTGTTAACCAAGCTTGCGCTGCTGCAAATTTTTCATAACGTGTCACTACGTCTAGGGTTTCTTTTTCTGCATCATCAAGCAACTTCGCATATTCATCTAAGCCAACAGCCTTAGCAGAGGCATTATCGACACCACCAGCAAATCCAAGATAAGTCTTAGTTTGGTCTGGAGAAGATGGTTGCAAGGTATCAAGGTAAGTAGATGGGTCATCATAGTCTGGATTCCATCCTACAAGTCCTTGAAGGTCCCAGTCAGTTTCTGCAGCTGATGGTACGTTAAGAGTAATGTTCAAGACTTCATCTTGGTCCATCATTTGAAGGTCCACAACAACGTTTTCTGTACCAAGTGTTTCTTCAACTGATTGTTTGAAGGATTGCATCCGTGACACAAAGTTTGTTGAGTTTTGTGCAACCGGAACATCCAAGTGGATTGGGAATTGAACACCCTCTTTTTGGAGTTCAGCTTTTGCCTTTTCAAACTGAGCTTTTGCTTTTTCCTTGCTATAGAGTCCGTTTTGACTGTCTGCAAGATTCACACCGCTCCATTGATCCCCATAAGTTTGCAACTTGTCTGCTACTACATCACCAAAGTCTTTACCGTTTACTTGAACAAAGGCAGGTGCAGTGTACATATTCCGAATAGCAGCCTTAGCATACTCTTTACCATTGACTTGCGCTGAATAATTTTCGCGGTTCAAGGCAAAGGTGATAGCTTGACGGAAATTCTTGTTCAAGATAGCTTTCTTCGTAGAAGATTTCTGCTCATCTGACGTCTTAGAAGTATGGTTGTAAGCTTGACGGTCAATGTTGAAACCTAAGACTGCGACACCAGAACCAGGCTGTGTGTTGTAGATATTGTCTTTGTATTTTTCTTCAACAGACGCAAAGTTAGAGCTAGCAGGGTATAGACGCGCCTTGGTATATGAACCATCGCTAAAACCGCGCGCTATGGAATCTTGATCTGATCCATCATAATAAGACAATTTAATCTTGTCAATATGAACGTTGTCTTTATCCCAGTAATCTTCGTTCTTTTCAAAAGTGATTTCTGATTTAGAAGTGATTGATTTCAAAAGGAATGGACCATTGAACAAGATTGATTTGACATTACCAGGTTGACCAAATTCATCACCCTTGCTCTTCAAGAATTCTGTACTAATTGGGAAAAGAACTCCATTAGTTGTTTTTGAATTCCAAAAAGTTTCTGGTTGATTCAAAGTATACTCAAGTGTATAATCATCTATTGCTTTGACCCCAACCTCGGAGAAATCTGAAATTTTTCCTTCTGAGTAGTCTTTCAATCCTTTGATTGAGTCTTTCACCAATGGAAGAGATTCTGATTTCTTGTCTGCCGCATGCTTCAATCCAGTAACAAAGTCATGAGCTGTTACTTCACCATGCTCTTCGCCGTCGGCATCATACCATTTAACACCCTTACGGATTTTGTAAGTATAGGTCAAGCCGTCTTTTGAAACAGACCAATCCTCAGCAATAGATGGCACAAGGTTTCCGTATTTGTCATTTTCCAACAAACCATCTACACCGTTTGTTGTAATATCGTGTACGGAAGCTTTTGAAGATACGGTGTAATCCAAAGTTGTAGGATCATCTGTATAAACATAGCCATACGTTGTATCTTTTTTTGATGCAGACTTGCTATCTTTTGAGCCAGAACATGCTGCAAGGAAAGTTGCTGCGAGCAATGTTACTCCGGCAAATGCAAAAACTTTACTTTTTTTCATTTTGAGTCTCCATTTTATTGAATTTAGATAGAATTATAGCATAAGTAAAGAAAAAAGTAAACTAAATTTTCTGAATATTTGGCAAGTGAAAGGAGCCACTAAGCGGGGGACTGCCTAAAAAATCAATCCTTTTTAGTGGCTCCTTCCCTTAAATAAACTTATGCCTTCTTACTATCCCAATTATTTTTCATCTATTTCGATTCGATGTGGTTCTTTAATTCTTCTTGAGCTTTTTTATTGGATTCAGTCTTTTCTTTTAACCATTTTTCTTTGCTTGCATCGTAATCCTTTGTCTTGATGACTTCTTCTGAAAGTTCAAGATATTTATAGTTGGTTCCAGTTCCTTTTGTTCCAACCCATGAAGCCGCACGACTATATGGAACAGTCCGTTGCAACATTGGAGTTCCACCATTTGAAACAGTCGGCAAGATCAATGAACTATCGGTTAGCCATGCTTGAGCAGCTGCGTATTTCTCATAGCGTACAGCTTGATCATTCACTTCAGCATTGGCATCTTTTAATAGTTCTGCATACTTCCCAAAGTCAACTGCTGGAATAGCAGGACTGTTTGAGCCTGCATCCACACCTAGATAGTAGAAAACAGAACCGTTAACAGGACTTAAGCTCTCTAAATAAGTAGATGGATCTTGGTAGTCTGGAACCCATCCACCTCCTGCAAGGTCATAATCTTTCTCAGCAGCAGTATCTGTGAAATAGGTAATATTGTTAAAGTCATCATCAGATAATTTCTGAATATCTACGACAACATTGTCTGCACCGAGAACAGCTTCTACGGATTGTTTAAAGGAGCTAGCTTGTTGTACCTGACTGTTATCCGTTTGACTGACAACGTAATCCAAATGAATTGGGAATTCTACCCCTTCTTTTTGCAGTTGTTCTTTAGCTTTTGCAAACTCAGTCTTGGCTTTTTCTTGATTGTAGAGAGTGGTTTGGGCATCATCTAGATTTACATCTTTCCACTCATCTCCATAGGTCACCAATTGTTTCTCAACAACCTTACCGAACTCTTCTCCATTTACTTGAACAAAAGTCGGTGGAACCAAGGTATTCCGAAGAATCTTGGTCGCCGCATCTGCTCCCGATGTTTGAGCTGCATAGGCTTCACGGTCAAAGGCAAAGTTTACAGCTTGACGGAAGTCTTTGTTTAAAATCGCTTGTTTTGTGGACGATTTCTGAGCATCTGTTGTTTTGGCTGTATGGTTATACTTCTGACGATCAATGTTGAATCCGAGGTAGTATGATGTTCCGTATTGAACACCATAAACAATATTATCACCAAATTTCTTTTTTACACTCTTATAAGTGGAGCTATTTGGCATTACTGTCGCAAATGAATATTGTCCATTCTCAAATTTCTTGATGACAGATTCTGGATCTGATCCGTCATTATAGGTCAACTTCACATGATCAATATGAACATTCTTTTCATCATAATATTCCTTATTTTTCACAAGTTCAATCTGCGATTTTGAAGTTAAATTCTTCAAATAATAAGGACCATTATAGAGAATACTACTTGGCTTCAAAGAACCGAAGTCTTTCCCTTGAGATTCTAAGAAAGCTTTGTTAACCGGGAAGAGGACGCCTGAGGTCGTCTTAGAATTCCAAAAACTTTCTGGACGTTCCAAGGTATATTGAACGGTATAATCATCTAGGGCTTTCACGCCAACTGTATTGAAATCTTTTGTTTCACCTTTGACAAATGCATCTAAGCCTTTAATCGAATTTTGGATTAAGAAAAGACCCTCAGATTTTGCTTCCACAGCGTGTTTGATACCTGTCACAAAGTCCTGGGCTGTTACAGCACCATACTCTTCTCCCTCACTGGTATACCATTTTGCATCTTTTCGAAGTTTATAGGTATACACCAAGCCATCTTCCGAAACAGTCCAGTCTTCTGCCAAACTTGGGATTAAATTTCCATATTTATCATTTTCTAACAAACCATCAACAAGGTTACTTGTAATATCAGACGTTGTTGTACGAGTCGAGGCAATGTAGTCCAAAGTATTTGGATCTGTTGAATAAATATAAGAATAAGTAGATTGATTGCTACTTCCACCGCCACAGGCTGTCAATAGAAGAGCACTGGCTAGAGAAACACCGGCCAGTACGAACCGTTTATTTACTTTCATCACTATCTCCTTATGTTAGGTTTTCTACCATTATACACTATTTCTCTCATTTTACCAACTATCTTTAAAATCGAACCGTAGGATCTCGATTGATAACTGGACAAAAAGAGGATTGGGGAAGTTTCCTTCTTTTATGATACAATAGTAGTGACAATAAACAATCGAGGATTCAAACGTGAAAAAAATAATCACTTTACTTCTTTGTCTACTTCTTACACTTCTCACTACTTCTCCTGTGAAAGCAGAGGACCTAGAGCTTGGAGCCCAGCATGCTATCGCGATTGATGGGACAACAGGTAAAATACTCTACGAAAAAAATAGCGAAGAAAAAAAAGAGGTTGGTGGAATCAGCAACCTTTTGACCACTTATCTCGTCTATGAAGCCATTCAACAAGGAAAATTATCTTTAAATGACGACGTGGAGATTTCGGACAAAGCCTACCAACTAACTGCTGTCGAAGGAATCAGTAACGTCCCTATGGAAGCTCGCAAGTACAAGGTTAAAGACCTGCTCACTGCGCTGCTTGTATCAAACGCCAATAGCGCTGCCATCGCCTTAGCTGAAAAAGTAGCTGGAAGCGAGGAAAAATTCATCCTCCTTATGCAAGCAAAACTAAAAAAATGGGGGATTAAAGACGCTATCATTGTAAATGCTAGCGGACTGGATCAATCCCTTATTGACGATAATAAGGAATCTAAAAAGAAGAATACTGAAAACAAGCTGAGTGCTTATGATGTGGCAGTCATCGCAAAACATCTCTTAGAAGACTACCCTGAAGTTACCAAAATCACCTCCCTTTCCCATGCAGAATTTGCTGGAATTCAATTGGAGAGCAGCAATTATATGCTAGAGAACATGCCCAGCTATCGAGCAGGAGTGGATGGTCTAAAAACTGGAAATTCCGAAAAAGGAGGCATTTCATTTGTGGCTTCTACTAACCAAAACGGTATTCGAATGATTACCGTTGTCATTGGTGTTGAGGCAATCGATGGAGATCCCTACGCACGATTTGTTGCAACAGCCAACCTGATGAATTATGTGAGCCAAAACTTCATTGCAAGCTTGATTGTCAGCAAAGGCGAAGCCTACAACAACAGTAAATCAACGGTTCTTGATGGCAAGAAAACCAGCGCTATTGCTGTTGCCAAGGATGACTTCATCGTGATCGAACGGCAAGGAAGCCAAGCAGAACCTAAAATCACCTTCGAAAGCAGCCAACCTTCTTTTAGCGCTCCCTTAAAGAAAGGTACTTCCCTAGGGACCCTTACCTACACCGACCCAGAACCCATCGGGCGAGGGTATATCGAAGGTAAAG
The DNA here is from genome assembly GCF_000479335.1 of Streptococcus ilei. Classification (NCBI taxonomy): domain Bacteria; kingdom Bacillati; phylum Bacillota; class Bacilli; order Lactobacillales; family Streptococcaceae; genus Streptococcus; species Streptococcus ilei. The sequence goes on along the minus strand of NC_022584.1, from coordinate 1,885,816 downwards.
CTCCTAGTATGGAAATGGTGAGCGGAGAAAATATCCAAAAAAGTTTCTTCTTAAAGGTATGGTGGAATCAATTTGTTCGTTACGTTAACGAAAAGCTATAAATACTAATAAACAAAGAGGCTGGGACAAAAGTCCTAGCCTCTCAATTGTCTTTGGATTGTCGAGCAAGACGCAGTGGTTGAGTGGGCTCTACTACGCTAATTTCATCAGCTTTTATAGCCCTACTCAACTGTGCGGAGGTGGGACGACGAAATCGAATTCTAACGAATTACCGATTTCTGTCCCACTCTCTTGTTTAGTTGAATCAATCAATAGAACTTCTATCGAACTTCGAAATAAGGAAAAGCAGTGTCACTGTCTATTGGATGAGTCGGGATTTCTTCTTCAATCACCCCACGCCAACCTGCTACCAATTCTTCAAAAGATAAGCTAGCTTCAGGAGTAGCTGTTGTTAATTTACGACCAAACCAAGCCATGGTCGCTGTTTCTAATTGAAGCATGGCGTAGCTAATCACAGGAACATTCGCAGCTTCGTAATTTTCATTTACTGCATGGGCTACAGCTGAAGCTTGCGGCAAGAGTTGAAGACGGATTTTTTCCACAAGCGGTGGATCTAATTCTTGCCAAGAAATTAATTTCCCATCAACTTGATAATACAAGTCAAATGTTTCTTGACCTGGCTTAAAATTCACTAGCATAAAGGCACGATCAGCTTTATCAGGGCCACCAACAGCCTTCACAGCATTAATCAAGAGATTTTGTTCCATTTGTCTCCAATAATCATCCGCTTCTTCGGCTAGATCGTTTGTAAATGGGGGGAACAATTTCCTCTGCAGGAATTTCGCCCTTATTCGCTTTTTCAACATTACCAAATAATTTTTTTAAGAATCCCATTTGCTACTCCTTGCTCCTATTAGCCGACAGATCCTTCCATTTCATAGCTAATCAAGCGGTTAAGCTCAACTGCATATTCCATCGGAAGTTCTTTAGTGAAGGGCTCCACAAATCCCATGACAATCATCTCTGTTGCCTCGGATTCTGACAAGCCTCGACTCATGAGGTAATACAATTGTTCCTCTGAAATTTTTGAGACCTTAGCTTCGTGTTCCAATGCAACTTGTGAATTGTGGATTTCATTAAATGGAATGGTGTCAGATGCAGACAAGTCATCCATAATAATGGTATCACACTCGATGTGACTAACCGATTTCGCTGAATCTTTATTGAAGGTCACTTGTCCACGGTAATCAACCTTTCCTCCACCTTTAGCGATGGATTTTGAAACAATAGAAGAGCTCGTGTGAGGAGCATTGTGGATCATTTTAGCACCTGTATCTTGGTGTTGCCCAGCATTGGCAAAAGCGATCGACAACATGGTCCCACGTGCACCTTCTCCATCTAGGTAAACTGATGGGTATTTCATGGTCGTTTTGGCACCGAGGTTCCCATCGATCCATTCAACCGTCGCATCTTTCATCGCTTTGGCCCGTTTCGTTACCAAGTTATAGACGTTATCAGACCAGTTTTGGATAGTTGTATAACGCATATAAGCGCCATCCAAAGCAAAGATTTCGACAATAGCAGCATGCAAGCTGTTACTTGAATAAGTTGGCGCTGTACATCCTTCTACGTAGTGGACACTTGCTCCTTCATCGACAATAATCAAGGTCCGTTCAAACTGACCTGTATTTTCATTGTTAATTCGGAAGTAAGTCTGCAAAGGAACATCAACCTTTACACCCTTCGGTACATAGATAAAGGTTCCGCCTGACCATACTGCGGAGTTGAGGGCTGCTAACTTGTTATCTGTCGGAGGTACCAACTTAGCAAAGTATTGCTTGAACAAGTCTGGATATTCCTTCAAGGCAGAATCTGTATCGGTAAAGATGATTCCTAACTTCTCAAATTCTTCCTTCATATTGTGGTAAACCACTTCAGACTCATACTGAGCTGCTGCTCCGGCCAAGTAAGCACGCTCTGCTTCTGGAATCCCAATCCGTTCAAAGGTCTCCTTGATTTTTTCGGGCACTTCATCCCAGCTACGTGCAGGTTTATCAGATGGTTTTTGATAGTAAATCAAATCATCAAAATCAATATCTGACAAGTCTGCCCCCCATGTTTGCATAGGCATTTTTTTAAATGCTTCATAGGACTTCAAACGGAACTCCAGCATCCATTCCGGCTCATTTTTCGCAGCAGATAACTCACGAATAACTGATTCATTCAACCCTTTTCCTGTCGACAAGATCGGGTCTACATCATCGTGAAAGCCAAATTTATATTCACCAAGATCAATTGGTTTTGGTTCTACTCTTTCTTCTGTCATATCTTTCCTTTCAGTTTCTTTTTTGCGCTCTTTCCATATGATTCATCTTCTAGTCTTGACCATAAGCATCCGAGTTTTGAGTCAATTAAGTAAGAAGAAAATCGGTTAAAGGGCACACTAGAATTTGCACACTCTTATGCATCATTACGATTGAGAATCAATTGCTTTTTTGAGAGCATTCCAGGCTAGGGTCGAACACTTGATCCGTTGCGGGAATTTAGCAACCCCAGCTAAAAAAGCAGCATCTCCCAACTGGTCTTGACGGGCATCTTCTTTGCCTTGGACCATTTCCGAAAAAATAGTCGCCAACTCTAGCACTTCTTCCTTTGATTTTCCTAGGACAACATCCGTCATCATACTAGCAGAAGCCGTCGAAATCGTACAACCTGAGTTGACAAAGGCAATATCCTTGACTACTCCATTATCATCAAACTGAACAGACAAACTAATCACATCCCCACAGGTAGGATTGTTCAGGTTGATTTGTTCAACTCCTTCAATCTTTCCATGATGATGGGGATTTTTTGAATGGTCAGCCACTACTGCCATATAGAGGCTATCTAATTTAGAAAGTGCCATTGAAAAACTCCTTTGTTTTTATCAGCGCTTCTACAAGCTTATCGCAGTCTTCTTTTGTATTGTAGAGATAAAAGCTAGCTCGAGCAGTCGCCGGAACCTCCAAATACTGGATTAAAGGTTGGGCACAATGGTGGCCTGCCCGAACGGCAACCCCTTCATAATCCAAGGCAGTCGCAAGATCATGAGGATGCAAATCCCCTAAATTGAAGGAAATCACCCCTGAACGTTTCGCTAAATCTTGGGAGCCATAAATTTTCAAGCCTTCAATCGCTTGAAGTTTGGGAAAGACATAGGCAATCAAGTCTTGCTCGTGACGCTCAATCGCATCCATGCCAATAGCCTCCAAATAATCAATCGCCGCAGCCAAACCAATGGCGCCAGCCATATTGGGAGTCCCTGCTTCGAATTTCCAAGGGAGTTCCTTCCAGGTTGCTGATTGTTCATAGACAAAGTCAATCATTTCTCCACCAAATTCAACAGGTGACATTTGGTTGAGATACTGCTCTTTTCCATACAAGACTCCAATCCCTGTAGGTCCAGCCATTTTATGGCCCGAAAAGACAAAGAAGTCTGCATCTAGTTTTTGAACATCTATTTTCATATGAGGGACTGATTGAGCCCCATCCACTACCACAATGGCTCCTTTTTCATGGGCCAATTGAGCGATTTCTTGGACAGGATTTATCACCCCGAGTACATTAGAGGCATGAGCAATGGAAACAAACTTGGTTCGATCTGTCAATTTTTTTCGGAAATCCTCTAGATCCAGACCACCGTCTTTCAAGTAAGCATAAACCAACTTAGCCCCCGTCTTACGGCAAGCCTCCTGCCAAGGAAGGATATTGGAATGGTGTTCCATAATGGAGATGAGGACCTCATCCCCCTCTTCTAGGATTTCTTCTGCAAACCGACCAACCCAGTTCAAGCCTGTCGTGGTTCCTCTCGTAAACAAGACCTCTTTGGTTGAGGAAGCATTTATAAAACGACGGACAGTTTCTCTTGCTGCTTCGTAGGAAGCGGTCGCCCGTTCGGCCAAGGTATGGACTCCGCGGTGAACATTGGCATTATCCTCTTGGTAATATCGATTCACAGCTTCTAAGACAGCTTTTGGTTTTTGTGTCGTCGCTGCATTATCCAAATAGACAAGTGGCTCATCATTCACAATTTGATCTAAAATCGGGAAATCTTTCCGAATCTTTTCGACATCTATCATCTTTATCTCTTTAATAATTTATCTTCAATGGTTTGGATCATTTCTTCACGAACTTCTTTAACTGGAATTTCCACAATCACTGATCCAAGGAAGCCACGAACCACTAGGCGTTCTGCAGTTGCTTGATCCAAGCCACGGCTCATCAAATAATACATATCTTCAGGGTCAACTTGACCGATAGAAGCCGCGTGACCTGCTGTCACGTCGTTCTCATCAATCAAAAGAATTGGATTGGCATCAGAACGTGCTTGATCAGAAAGCATTAACACACGGCTTTCTTGTTGGGCATCCGCTCCCTTAGCTCCCTTGATAATGTGGCCAATCCCGTTGAAGGTCAAGGTTGCCTTTTCAAGAATGACACCATGTTGCAAAATATTCCCTACTGAATTGCAACCATAGTTGGTTACACGGGTATCAATCCCTTGAATTTGACGCCCACTAGATAAAGCTACAACCTTAAGGTCTGCATGGCTTCCATTTCCGATCAAGTCACTATCAAAGTCAGCAACGACATTTCCTTCGTTCATGACACCGATAGCCCAGTCAATGCTGGCATCCTTGCCTAGTTTGCCACGGCGGCTAATGTAGGCAGTAACATTCTCACCGAGGCGATCAATCGCTGCAAACTTCACTTGCGCTCCAGAACGAGCAATCACTTCGACTGTAATATTAGCAGTCGCTTTGGCACTACCCTCTCCACGCGATTCTAAGCGTTCTAGATAGCTAATCTTACTGTTTTTACCAGCGATAATCAGGATGTGCTTGTTAAATGGCACATCGCTATCACTATCTTGGTAGAATACACCCTCGATTGGTTCCGCAATTTCTACATTATCTGGAATATAGAGAACAGCACCACTGTTAAAGTAGGCTGTGTGGTAAGCCGCTAACTTGTCATCATCGTATTTAACAGATGACATGAAAAATTCTTTTATGACCTCCGGAATTTCTTCCAAGGCTGAGTGAAAATCTGTGAAGACAACACCCTGGTTCGCCAAGTCAACTGGAATCTGTTCAAATACTGTATGGGTCCCATACTGAACCAATTTTAATTGATTGTCAATCGCAGTGAAGTCTGGCACAGCAGTGAGTGGTTCACTTTCTGTGATCGTTCCATCCCCAAGATTCCAACGATGAAATTTCACACGTTCAATCACGGGTAGTTCTAAGTCATCCATTTTATCAAAAGCCTTCTGGCGCAACTCTTGCAACCATTGAGGCTCTGCATGCATTTCTGAAAAAAGTTTGATATTTTCTTTGGTCATTTACTCCTCCTCAAAGATCCTGTTCAGTTTTTGACACAAGATTAGAGTTCTTCTTTGTAGTCGTAACCTAACTCTTCTGCTAATTTCGCGTATCCTTCACGTTCCAAACGCACAGCAAGTTCAGGACCACCTGTAAGGACCACACGACCTTCCATCATCACGTGAACCACATCAGGAGTAATATAGTTTAGGAGACGTTGGTAGTGGGTAATGATCATAGCACCGAAACCTTCACCACGCATTTCATTGACCCCTTTTGAAACCACTTTAAGGGCATCAATATCTAAACCAGAGTCAATCTCATCAAGAAGGGCAAACTTCGGTTCCAACATCAACAATTGCAGAATTTCATTGCGTTTTTTCTCACCACCTGAGAAGCCTTCATTCAAATAACGCTCTGCCATTTCTTCCTTCATGTTGAGAAGTTCCATTTTTTCATCCAATTTTGTGATAAAATCACGAACAGAAATTTTTTCGTCTTCTTCTTTTCCAGCATTCATAGCTGCACGAAGGAATTCAGCATTGGTAATTCCTGGAATTTCTGATGGATATTGCATAGCAAGGAAAAGTCCCATACGAGCACGCTCATCCACTTCCAACTCAAGGATATTTACTCCATCAAATAGAATTTCACCTTTGGTAACTTCATAGTTTGGATTCCCCATAATGGCTGCAGATAGGGTTGATTTCCCTGTTCCGTTAGGACCCATAATGGCTGCGATTTCTCCTGTTCTAAGGGTCAAGTTCACGCCTTTCAAAATTTCCTTGCCTTCAATTTCTACATGAAGATCTTTAATCTCTAATACTGACATTTGTATTCCTTTCTGCTATAGAGTTTTGTCTTATCTAGTATAACAAAAAAAAGCCTAAAAGGCTTTTCTGGTGTTTAGAATCGTTCTTATTTAGTCTTGTTTTTTCTATTTTGTCGAACTTTCTCTCGATAGGCAGAATTCCCTATATAGCGTAAACAATTGAGAAGCGGACTATGGTGAGGACCTAGGACTCCAATTAATTCCGCTAAGAGCTCAACCCCTAATACCAAACCAATGACAAGAAGAACTCCGCCAATACGAGTAGAGATATTCAACAGCAGAGAGATCATAGCAAAAATCATCGAAATTCCATAGATAACCAAAACGGTTCCGCGATGCGTTAAGCCCAAAGAAAGTAAACGATGGTGCAAGTGATTCCGATCTGGTGCATAAAACTTCTGACCAGAGAGAGTCCGACGGACAATTGCTAAAAAGGTATCCGTAATTGGAACTCCCAAGATAATCATCGGCGTAACAACCGCAACAGCTGTCGCATTCTTAAGACCTTGCAAGGACAAAACAGAGATCATAAAACCAATGAAGAGGGCTCCTGTATCCCCTAAATAAAGAATCGCTGGATGATAATTAAAGGGGAAGAAACCAGCAATGGCCATGACTAAGACAAAAATCGTCATGGTCAAAAAGAGATTGGGCACTGGGAGAAAGAAATGAGAAACAATCCCCATCGTCACCAAGGAAATAATCGAAACTCCACTGACCAGGCCATCCAAACCATCAATTAGGTTGACTGCATTGGTAATAGAAATGATCCAAATAACTGTTAAAATATACGATAACCAAGGATCAAAATGAAGAAATGGTCCCCCGAAAGGTATCTTGAAATCATTTAAGCGAAAATCTGTAAAAAACCAGATCACACTAGCTCCTAGGAAAATCCCCAGCATCTTTAACCGCGGTGATAATTCTTTTATATCATCGACTAAACCAGTCAGTCCAATAATCCATCCTCCAACGACAACTGGTACGGTATAGGTCAGATAAGATGTCTTAGCTACATGCCCCTTTGTAATCATCGGCAACAAAATGACGGTTGCAATGGTAAAAGCAAGAATAATAGCTAAACCACCAGCGCTGGGCATGGGTTTCTTATTGATCCGACGCGCATTTGGATAGTCTACGGCATCTATTTTAAACGCCAATAACCTCACAAAGGGAGTTAGAATCAAACTGATCAAAAAAGTTGCAATCAGGACCAGGATAAATTGTAACGGAAAAGTAATCATACCAAATTAACCTTTTGAAGTTCGTGAATAGCATCTGAGACAAGCAAGAGATGGCCATGTTCCTGAAGGACAGCTCTAGTAGTATCTGTATCTTCCGCATATTCACGCATAGTTGCCAAAAGCCAACCTGGATAATCCTGCGGACACCCTTCCAAATCGATCAGGATGGTTAAATAGTACATCCCGTCCATTTTATAAAGTTCAGAAGTCTCAACAGCATAATGAACTGTTTTTGTAAACCGAATCACTTCTTCTAACTGAGAAAACTGGAGGATATAATAAATATACCGTGTATCTACTGGATGATTCGATGTATCTTCTTCTGAAATCTGATTTTCGTCAGCCAATTCCTCAGCTTCTAAATGACGGATCGCATCGCCGTCTCCCTTACTCTTTTCAGAGATGGTTTTTTCCAAGGTTTTGATAAATTCGTCTGGAGACATTTGCGACAATTCTTCCATATCAGGCAAGTCGGAAAAATCTTCAAAATTTAAATGCTGATCAATTTTTGATTTGGTCACAAAAACATCGAGTTTATCTGGCTTAGGGGTCACTCGGAAACTTAACATACCACTGTCTAAGAAACTTTCTGGCATTTCTAATTCATCTAAGATGGTATAGAAAAATTCTTCTGTTTTTTCTTGAGGCACCAAAAAATCGGCCATTTCCATGCCCCGTTCTTCTAAGTCCTCTAATTGAATCGTGATTTTAATGGTTGAATCACTGATTTGCTTCATCTTCATGACTGCACCTCATACTATTAGTCTTTCTATTATACTAAAAAGGGACATATTTTTCAAAACATGACCCCCTCCTTAGATAGGAAACAAGACTTAAACAAAAGAGCACTTCCTCCCCCGCAAACATAGCAGTTTGAAGAAAAGGAAGAAGCACTCCAATTTCATTATTAGATAAAGATTTTAATCACTGCGTAGACGAGCAAAATCGCCCCCAGAACAATCCGATATTTCCCAAAGACTGTGAAGTCATGAGTTTTGACATAGTCTGTCAAGAAGCGAATCGCTACCATACTAACACCGAAGGCTACCGCCATAGCAACTAAAAGGATTGTTCCCTGGCTGAAGCTTAAAGCATTTCCTCCCAAGACAAACTTAGCGACCTTTAATAGGCTAGCCCCAAACATGGCAGGAATCCCCAGATAAAAGGTGAATTCTGTCACCACTGAGCGACTAACTCCATTGACCAAACCACCTACAATTGTTGCACCTGACCGACTGGTTCCTGGGAAAAGCGACAAGACTTGGAACAATCCAATATAGAGAGCTGTCTTATAAGGCAACTTGTGTAATTCCGTCACTTCCGGCTCTACTTGCTCCCGTTTTTCAAGGTAAATAAAGGCCCAACCATAGGTGATCAGCATGATGGCTACAGAAAAAGAGTTATGAAAATGAGCTTCAAACCAATCATCCAATTTAAAGACAAAGAGCAAGGGTAGAGTCGCCACAGCAACCTTGGCCCACAATTGCCAAGTCCGTCTCACCTCTTTTTTCGATTTCCCCGGCTTAAATGGATAAAGCTTGTCGAAATAAATCACGACGACAGCCATAATGGCACCAAGCTGAATAACGACATTAAACATCTCCATAAAGGCAGGATTTTGATCCTTAAACTGGATAAAGTCTTGAATCAAAATCAAATGACCTGTACTTGAGATTGGAAGCCACTCTGTGACTCCTTCAACAATTCCAAAAAGAATCGCTTTTATCAGTTCAATGATAAACATCTTTTTCTCCTAAACTTACATTTGCTATATTATAACACATTTCTAGCCATAGAACCAGATGCGCTTGCAAGGATGCATAGACTAAAAGAGAGTGGGATAGAAATCGGTCATTCGTTAGAATTCGATTTCGTCGTCCCACCTCCGCACAGTTGAGTAGGGCTGTAAAAGCTGATGAAATCAGCCTAGTAGAGCCCACTCAACCACTGCGTCTTGCTCGACAATCCAAAGACAATTGAGAGGCTAGGACTTTTGTCCCAGCCTCCTATAAAATTGTAAACACAAGATTGGCTAGTCGACACATTTGTAACTCTAAAAAGCACCGAAGCCACCGCCTCCGCCACCGCCAGAGAAACCACCCCCTGAACTTCCGCCTGACGATACTGTGAAATGACTAGCGGTTGTAGCAGTCGTTCCATAATTAGACAAGAGACGGCTGGAATGGATTAGATTACTACGAAACGGAGTGTAGACATAGGCATCCATACCTGGGTTCTCTAAGTGGATTTGACGAAGCTTCATCACTTTACTTACTTGATCTGCAAAACCAAACAAAGTAGCATAGACTAATAAACGATTCCATAAAACCAGCGATTGAATTTCTGCTTCTTCCAAATGAGCGATATCCCGCAACATATTACGGAAGCTATCCCAATAATAGCGTTGCTCAGCTCCGAGCTCTGTTGGGACCCCATCCCGTTGATAGAGGCTGAACTTCCCTTGGAAGGATGCCGGAAGGATCCACATCACCAACACATACATCACGCAAAAGATAGAGAGCCAGTTTAAGACAAAATAAGCTACTAAACCAGCTACCAAGGCAATGCTCCATGCAACCCATCCAAAGAAGAGACTTTTACGTCCTGCACTTTCCTCCCCAGCCTCTAAGGGACGATAATAAGAAGGAAGGGTAAATGTTTGGATCTTCTGCTGAACAGCTTGAGAGACACGAGAAATCGCTGCATCAATACGATTTTGTGCTTGTTTTCCTCGCTCACGAATCTCATCTTGATCTTTCTTAGAAGCATATTTATAGAGAGAATCTGAAATTTCATAATCTGAAAACAAGTCATCTGTTCTACAATATTTTTGAGAACCGAATGCAAGTCTAAGAAACTCTCTCTCAAATTCATCCAATGTATCTTCATTTTGAATCGTTAAAACTGTATGAGTGTCGTATTGCTCACAGATGATATTTTTTCGATCAATCAAATCAAGTAAGGTAGCTTGCACCAACTGATCAAATTTAAAGGCTCCCCGAGCGTGTTTTTTGGTTGGAGAGATTTCATCTAGCTCTGTAGAATAAACAATTGAAGCCATTAGTAGAGGCGCAACGTTATTTGGAATCTCATACAAGCGACTATTTTTCGGAAAAACCTTGGTAGAAGTAACAGATTTCATGAAACGATGACGATAATAAATAGCAAGAAGAAGGAAGAGCAGAACAAGGATTGGAAGTAGGACCTTTATAAATAGGCGAATCCAGGTCCGTTTTTGAACAATTCCAGCTTGCGTCCGATGATAGTTGGCCTCCTCCATTAAGCCTGTATCTCTATCTGATTCCCCAAAGGAAGCTACATCCGATTTCAACCAGTAAGCATAAATTTCAACACCTTCTTTTCGTTTCAGATGATGTAGAATAGCCCTATAGTTTGCTCCTTCTTTCTGGACAGTTACCTCAGCTCCCATATAAGCCGTATGGATATTTAGTTCCGCTTTCGAGGTAGCCGTGGCAAATTTCGGAATGACCTGCAACTCTACTTTTTTGACCCCCTGATCCCCATCACTGATGGGCTTCCAGTTCAATAACAAGATATCCCGATGAACATAGAGCAGGTTTTTTAACTGCCAGGTAACCTTCACCTTAACAGTATCCCCTGCGCTTCCGCCATTGTAAATCTTAACCTGATAACCATCACCTAAATTTTGAACTTCTGGTTCTTGTGACAAGGTTCTGCCTTCTACTTCCACCAGGGGAGGAGTTACTATTTCAAAACCTTGAGGCATTTTACCCGCCGATCCCAAGGTGACATATTGGCCATTATAGGAAGTTGTAAAATGATAGACCAATTCTTCCTCATAAGTAGCATCGTCCCAAGTTTCCAAGATTAAAGTCCCCCGATAAGAATGAATCTCATAGGAAGGACCATCCGCCTTGACAAGACCCGTTACAAATAGACAGGTCATCACTGCAAATAGAACATACAGAATTTTTTTCATTTTCCTATACTCCTTTGGTATATTATAGCATTTTTTTATGAAAAGGCTATCAGGTTTGAAAAGTAGGCCAATTTCCTGTACAATAAGATGATACTATTTATATAGGAAGAGGAGACTACATGAAAAAAACAATTTATGCTCTCTTTACAGGACTACTTTTATGCCTGGGAATGAGCCATATTGTAAAAGCAGACGAATATCTCCGGATCGGGATGGAAGCCGCTTACGCTCCTTTCAACTGGACCCAAGAGGATGATGCAAATGGAGCCGTGAAGATTGATGGCACTAACCAATATGCCAACGGATACGATGTCCAAATCGCAAAAAAGGTTGCTGAGGGACTAGGTAAAAAACCGCTGATCGTAAAAACATCTTGGAACGGACTAATTCCCGCCCTCACCTCTGGTAAAATCGATATGATCATCGCTGGAATGAGTCCTACTGCTGAACGCAAGAAAGAGGTTGCTTTCTCTAATAGCTACTATACCAGTGAGCCGGTCATGCTGGTGCGCAAAGACGGGAACTATGCAAATGCGACTAGTCTAGATGACTTCAAGGATGCAAAGGTCACCTCTCAACAAGGGGTCTACCTCTATTCTCTCATCTCCCAACTCAAGGGCGCCAAACAAGAAACCGCTATGGGGGATTTCGCCCAGATGCGTCAAGCTTTAGAATCTGGCGTTATCGATGCCTATGTTTCTGAGCGGCCTGAAGCCTTGACAGCTGAATCTGCTAATTCAAAATTTAAGATGATCCAATTCAAAAAAGGTTTTGAAGTCGGGGAGGAAGATGCGACCATTGCTATCGGGATGAAAAAAGGCGACAGTCGAATCGACCAAGTCAATGCTACACTAGCTAAAATTTCGGCTGAAGACCAAGTCAAACTCATGGATGATATGATTGAGAAGCAACCCGCTTCCAACGATGCTAGTGATGATGAGCAGACTTTCTTCAGCCAAATGATGAAAATTTTGAAAGATAATGGACCACAGTTCTTACGAGGAACTGGAATGACCCTCTTAATCTCTATGACAGGGACCATTGCTGGTTTGATTATCGGTTTGTTAATCGGTGTTTTCCGAACTGCTCCTACGTCTAAAAACAAGGCTCTAGCTGCCTTGCAAAAATTCTTTGGCTGGTTCCTCAATGTCTACATTGAAATCTTCCGTGGTACTCCGATGATCGTTCAATCCATGGTTATTTTCTACGGTTCAGCCCAAGCCTTTAACATTTCCTTGGATCGTACCTGGGCTGCTATCTTTATTGTTTCGATCAACACAGGAGCTTATATGAGTGAGATTGTTCGTGGAGGAATCTTAGCAGTGGATACTGGCCAGTTTGAAGCGGCTACCGCTCTGGGGATGACCCATGGACAAACCATGCGCAAGGTCGTTCTCCCACAGGTCGTGCGCAATATCTTGCCAGCGACAGGGAATGAATTTGTCATCAACATCAAGGATACATCTGTCTTGAATGTTATCTCTGTGGTTGAACTCTACTTTACAGGAAATACGGTCGCAACTCAAAACTACCAATACTTCCCAACCTTTACCATTATTGCGGTAATTTACTTTATCCTGACTTTCACCATCACCCGTATCCTTCGATACATCGAACGTCGCTTAGACTCTGATACCTACACAACTGGTGCCAATCAAATGCAAGTCAAAGAGGTGAAATAATGGCAGAAAAAATACTTGAAATCAAACACTTAAAAAAATCCTACGGTCAAAACGAAGTTTTGAAGGACATCTCTCTTTCTGTTGAGAAGGGCGAAGTTATCTCCATCATTGGGAGCTCTGGTAGCGGGAAATCTACCTTCCTTCGCTCCATTAATCTCTTAGAAACTCCGACTGATGGAGAAATCCTCTACCGGGGACAGAACGTTCTTGATCCTGATTACGATCTCACCCACTATCGGGAAAAATTGGGCATGGTTTTCCAAAGCTTCAATCTATTTGAAAACTTAAATGTCTTGGAAAATACCATTGTGGCACAAACAACCGTTCTCAAGCGTGATCGTGAAACAGCAGAGAAAATTGCTAAAGCGAACTTAGAGAAAGTTGGCATGGGAGAACCTTATTGGGCTGCTCGTCCAAAACAACTCTCAGGCGGCCAAAAGCAACGGGTGGCTATCGCTCGGGCCCTTTCTATGGATCCTGATGCCATTTTGTTTGATGAACCAACCTCAGCTCTGGACCCTGAAATGGTCGGAGAAGTTCTTAAAATTATGCAAGAGTTAGCCAAAGAAGGCCTAACCATGATCGTGGTGACTCACGAAATGGAATTTGCCCGAGATGTTTCAAGTCGCGTTATCTTTATGGACAAGGGGGTCATCGCTGAACAAGGTGATCCAAAAGAAATCTTTACCAATCCAAAAGAAGAACGAACCAAGGAATTCCTTCAACGTTTCTTAAATTAAAACAAACTCCCTCACTGGAATGATTCCGATGAGGGAGTTTTCGAATACCATTAAATGAAAGTGAAATTCCACACATAAGCTTGTCGAAATCCTTTAATAGCTAGGGAGAGAGTTAGTGATACTTTCCTACGATATCCTGATTTATACTATATAAAAAGAAGGGAAGCTTGTTCCCTTCTTTTTTATATAGTATTTTAATTTTCAAATTTTTGATGATTCTTATCATAAAAATCGATTAAGCCAAGCGCAGTTTCAAACGAGATGTTTTTCACTTTTGCACGACCTTGCGCAAGTGCAATGATAGACATTTCACGGGCGTTCGTTTCTTTACTGATACGATACCCAGTGATCTTTTTATCACGTACCCAACCAACAACTGATTCCACTTTTTCGAAGTTCGATTTAGCCATGATCATTCTCCTATATTATTATTTCCAATACTAATATAAAATTTTTTGCATATTTTGTCAACCATAATAGCTGAAAGTACGAACAATTTTAAAAAAGTCAGATATTTTGTTATTTTGCTTTTAAAGCTGAAAGGATTTGGGTACGAATATTCTCTACGCCATCCGGATTTGCTGGTAAGAAGAGGGTATTGGTTCCTTGCTTTTCTGCAAAGTTATTCAAAGTATCCAAATATTGGTTGGTCAAAAGAATGGACATGATCTGTTCTTCTGTCAAATTCACATTGGTATCTTTCAATTCCTTGATAGAATCAGCCAAACCATCTACGATAGCCTTCCGTTGTTCTGCAATCCCGACCCCGTGAAGACGATCCTTTTCAGCTTCTGCCTCAGCTGCTGTAACAATCTTGATCTTATCAGCTTCTGCCAGTTCTTGGGCTGCCACACGTTTCCGTTGAGCCGCATTAATCTCGTTCATAGATTGCTTAACTTCAGCATCTGGTTCAACTTTAGTAATCAAGGTTTTTACGATAATGTAACCATAGGTCGACATTTCTTCAGCTACTTGCTTTTGAACCTCAAGGGCGATTTCATCTTTTTTCTCGAACAATTCATCCAAGGTCAACTTTGGAACAGATGAGCGCAAGGCATCTTCGATGTAAGATTTGATCTGAGCTTCTGGGCGCATCAATTTGTAGTAAGCATCCGTTACATTGTTTTCATTTACGCGGTATTGTGTCGCTACATTCATGGTAACAAATACGTTATCTTGTGTCTTTGTTTCGACCACAATCTCGCTTTGCAAGAGACGCAATTGCACACGCGCCGCAATTTTATCGATTCCAAATGGTGCACGGACATGAATCCCACTGTTGCTGATCTTTTGATAGCGTCCAAAACGCTCAATAATCGCAACAGATTGTTGTTTCACCACATAGAGTGAGCTAATAAATACACTAGCTCCAACGACTAGAATAGCCAGTAGAAAAATCCAAATCATTTTCTGATTCTCCTTTATGTTTTATTTACTTTTTAAAAGTGATTCTTTGGTAAAGAATCCATCATACCAACATGTTGTAGAGAGTTTCATTTCCATTTAAATTAATGAAAGCGGGGTCAAATTGTTCAATCCGATTGATCAGACCTGCGTAATCATGCTTATCCGCTAAAGCAACCCCAATCAAGACTGGGCCCGTCCCCTTGCTTGCCCGTTTGATGTACTCAAACCGCGTGATATCGTCATTTGGCCCTAAGATATCATTTACAAACTCTCTCAAAGCTCCTGGACGTTGCGGGAAGTTGACGATGAAGTAGTGTTTGATACCATCATAGATTAAAGCTCGCTCTTCCATCTCTGGCATCCGGTTAATATCATTGTTCCCACCAGAAATCACACAACAAATGGTCTTCCCTTTGATATAGTCTCTCAACACTTCTAAAGCCGCAACACTGGCAGCTCCAGCCGGTTCTGCAACCAAGCCTTGCTTGGAATAAAGATCAATCAAGGTCTCAGAGATCAAGCCCTCGTTTACTCCAATTAAGGTCTCAACATTTTTTTTCGTTGCTTCATAAGTCAGCTGGCCAACCTTTTGAACAGCGATTCCATCCGCAAACTTATCAATTTGTTTGAGTTTGACCGGGCCTCCAGCTTCAAATGCTGCCTTCATCGACCGAGCTCCATCTGCTTCGATCCCAATAACATCGATCTCTGGTGCTTGTTCCTTTATATAGGTGGATACTCCAGCGATGAGACCTCCCCCACCAACTGGTACTAACACAGCATCAAAGTCAATCGACTCTTTTTTAGCTTCCTCTAGGATTTCGTAGGCTACAGTCCCTTGACCCGCTTGGACGTTGACATCATCAAATGGATCAATGAAGGTACAGTTTTTAAGCTCGGTGTATTCCTGCGCTGCCTTAGAAGAAGCATCAAAGGTATCTCCTACTAATTTAATGGTCACATACTCTCCACCGAAGAAACGAACCTGGCTAATCTTCTGCTGAGGTGTCGTAATGGGCATAAAGATGGTCGCTGGGATTTTCATCTCTCTACATGTGTAGGCGACCCCTTGTGCATGGTTACCCGCCGAGGCACAGACTACTCCTCGCTCTCTCTCTTTCTCATTCAACTGAGAAATCGCGTAGTAGGCTCCACGAATCTTAAAGGAACGAACACGCTGAGCATTTTCCTTCTTTAAGTAGATTTTCGCTCCATACTTTTCGGATAAATAATGATCATAATCTAAGGGAGTCTCAACAACCACACCCTTTAAGACCTTGTGGGCTTTTATGATATCTTTCGATGTTATCATAGTCTTCCTCTTCTTCTCCTTATTTCATCTAATTATATCAAAAGACTGCAAAAATTTCAGCGTGTTTTCCAAATTTTCAGAAAAATCACCCAAAATGCTCGATATGGCACGTCTCTTCATACAGATTCTGCTAAATGGTTGAAAATACCTTCCAATCCATCTCTGCTATTGATGAAAAAGAAGTTGGGATTTCTCCCAACTTCACCATCACCTCATTAGTTATAGATTTTAAAGGCGTCGTCATCATTTTTTCCAACGAATGGCATTGCTTTACGCAATTCAGCACCAACTTTTTCGATTTCAAGGTTAGCCGCTTGTTCACGGTAAGCAGTCAATTTTGGACGACCAGCTTTGTAGTCGTTGACAAAGTCATTAGCAAATTTACCATTTTGGATGTCCGCAAGAACGGCTTTCATGTTTTCTTTCACTTGCTCAGTAATGACACGTGGACCTGACACGTAGTCACCGTATTCAGCAGTGTTTGAAATTGATTGACGCATTTTCTTGAATCCACCTTCGTAGATCAAGTCAACGATGAGTTTCATTTCGTGAAGTACTTCAAAGTAAGCCAATTCTGGAGCGTATCCGGCTTCCGTCAAGACTTCAAAACCTGCTTCGATAAGGGCAGTCAAACCACCACAAAGAACGGCTTGTTCACCAAACAAATCTTCTTCCGTTTCTTCTTTGTAGGTTGTTTCCAAAAGTCCTACACGTGCTGAACCAACACCTTTACACCAGTCCATAGCGATGTCTTTAGCGTTACCTGTAGCATCTTGGTATACCGCGTAAAGTGCAGGAACACCAAATCCTTCTTCATACGTACGGCGAACCAAGTGACCTGGTCCTTTAGGCGCACACATGAAGACATCAACATCTGCAGGAACTTTAATGAATTCGAAGTGGATGTTGAAACCATGTGCAAATCCAACAGCATTTCCAGCTTCCAAGTTTGGAGCAATTTCTGCTTCGTACAATTCTTGTTGGATTTCGTCTGGAGCCAAGATCATGATGACATCAGCCAATTTAGTTGCTTCTGCTACTGTGTAAGTATCAAAACCATCTTCTTTTGCTTTGTCAAAAGATTTACCTGGACGTACACCGATGATCACATCATGACCTGAGTCACGCAAGTTTTGAGCATGGGCATGACCTTGTGATCCATAACCGATAACGGCGATTTTTTTACCGTCAAGTGCTGCTACTTTTACATCTTTTTCGTATTCCATTTGAACTGCCATAGTTTTTTTCTCTCTTTTCTATTTTTATTGCCTCTTAG
The DNA here is from genome assembly GCF_000479335.1 of Streptococcus ilei. Lineage (NCBI taxonomy): Bacteria > Bacillati > Bacillota > Bacilli > Lactobacillales > Streptococcaceae > Streptococcus > Streptococcus ilei. The sequence goes on along the minus strand of NC_022584.1, from coordinate 1,867,999 downwards.
GCGGTAGTAACTATTTTGAATGGTGGGCTTTAATCGCGGGTAAAGCCAGTTGCACCCGTCCGTGCAACATTCTTAATCCCATAAGGACGAATGACACGCAAGAGAGCTTCGTTCTTCTCTGCATTTCCTGTCATCTGCACGGTGATGGAGCTTGGAGCCACGTCTACCACAGTCGCGCGGAAGGGCTGGATAATGGCCAGCAATTCTGCCCGTTTCTCTGCAGGCGCTGAGACCTTGATCAGAATCACTTCACGCTCGAGATGAGGTTTATCTGTAATATCTCGAACGCGAATCACATCGACCTGACGGTTGAGTTGCTTGATGATTTGTTCCACTTCATCATGAGACGCGACGTCAATGATAATAGTAATCCGTGACACATTAGGATTTTCTGTCGCCCCTACCGAGATACTCTCAATGTTGACTTGGCGTCTAGACAAGACACCAGTAAAGCGATTGAGAACCCCAGACCGGTTTTGAAGTTTGGCTGTTAACATTCTACGCATTAAACTTCACCCCCAACATCTCATGATTGCTCTTACCAGCTGGTACCATTGGTAAAACGTGCTCTTTCCGAGAAATGTCGATCTCGATGAACATTGGTACATCTTCGGTAATAACTTCCAAATCCTTCTCTAAGGTTTCGGGATTATCAAATTTGTAATTCTTAATCCCATAGGCTTGCGCCATCAATTGGAAGTCTGGCAAGGTTTCAAAGACAGACTCTGATGTTCGTCCATCATAGAAGGCTTCTTGCCACTGCCGAACCATTCCAAGTGAATGGTTGTTGAGCATGATGACCTTGATTGGGATCTTGTAAACATTCAAGATTGCCAATTCTTGGTTGGTCATCTGGAAGCCACCATCTCCGACAAAGAGCACGACTTCTTTATCTGGATTGGCAATCTTAGCACCAATGGCGGCTGGTACACCGAATCCCATGGTTCCTAGACCACCAGAAGTCACCAACTGCCGTTCGTTTTGGTACGGGTAGTACTGAGCTGCCCACATTTGATGCTGCCCAACGTCTGTTACGACGATAGCATTCCCCTTGGTCAACTCACCAACGCGTTCAATAACCGCTTGAGGTTGGACGACGCGTTCTTTCTTATCATAAGAACGAACCCGATTCTTATCTTGGGTGACTTTCTCGACCCATTTCTCCGTATTGTTATGAACCACTGGCTCTGCTAACAACTGTTTTAAGGCTTTTTTGGCATCGCCAACGACTGGAATATCGACTGCAATGATTTTACCAATCTCAGCCGGATCAATATCAATGTGAGCGACTTTGGCATTCTTCGCAAAGGTCTTTGGATTTCCCGTCAGACGATCATCAAAACGACAACCGATGCTAATCATAAAATCCGCTTCTGTCATGGCAATGTTAGCCGCAAAGGAACCGTGCATCCCACCCATTCCAAGGAAGAGAGGGTGGCTGGTCGCAATCGTTCCTTGTCCTAGAAGACTAGTTACCACAGGAATCTGATAGCGTTCTGCCAACTCGACCAATTCTGTTGCTGCTTCCGCATAGCTGACGCCACCTCCAGCCAAGAGGACTGGTTTCTTAGCCTTTCCAAGTTGCTTCAAGATTTTCTTAATCTGTAATTCATTTGGTTCAATAGTCGGCTGGTAACTTGGAATGTTAATGGCCGGATTGTAAATATAATCAGTTTCTAGGGCAGAGACATCTTTTGGAAGGTCAATGACGACGGGGCCTGGACGCCCAGTTGTCGCAATATGAACTGCTTCCGTGATAACCCGTGGAATATCCGCTGTCTCACGTACTTGGTAATTGTACTTGGTGATGGGCATGGTAATCCCAACAATATCCGCCTCTTGAAAGGCATCTTTCCCGATCCCAGAACGGTTGACCTGACCAGTAAACACAAGAAGAGGAACACTATCACTCATGGCATCCGCAATCCCTGTAATGGCATTGGTTGCTCCAGGTCCACTTGTGACGACGGCCACACCTAGCTTCCCAGTTGATTTGGCATAGCCTTCAGCTTCATGCAAGCAGCCTTGTTCATGTCGGCCAAGAATGTGTTTGATCCCTTTAAAACTATAAATAGCATCATAAAGGGGCAAAACCGCTCCACCTGGGTAGCCAAAAATGGTATCAATCCCAAGATCTCGAAGCGTTTCTAGCACAAGCTCTGAACCTGTTTTTGCAGTTTCTAAGGTAATTTTCTCCATGTCTCTCCTTTCTGTTTCTTTGATTATCAAATGAGCATGCTACTATCATACCATTTTTGGAAAATAATTCAAGTAAAAATCACAAATTTTCTGAATTTTCTATCCAAATCCGATTAATGAGAGTTGTCCTAAAAAAGAACAATCCAATCAAAAAAGTCTCTAGGAATCCTAGAAACTTTGCTTGCTTATAGCCATCCCTTTTCTTGGGCGATTTTCGCCGCCTCGGTCCGGTTCTCTGCATTCAACTTGGTCAGAATAGCCGACATATAATTGCGAATAGTCCCGTTAGAGAGAAATAAACGATCAGCAATTTCTTGATTAGAAACTCCCTTTGCAACTTCTTTTAGGACCGCTTGCTCCTGAGAGCTTAGAGGATTGGGATGGGTTAGGATTTCCTCCATTAATTCAGGAGAATATTCTTTTTGCCCTGCCAAAACCGTATGAAGTGTTGCCATCAAATCTGTAATGCGACGTTCTTTTAAGACATAGGCATCGACTCCGGCCTTGAGGGCCCGCTCAAAATAACCCGGTCTCTTAAAAGTCGTAACGATGACGACCTTGAGTTGGGGTTGTTGACTTTTAGCCCATTCCAACACTTCTAACCCTGTTTTGATTGGCATCTCGATATCTACAATGGCAATATCGACTGGATGGCTTTCGAGTATGTGAATAGCTTCTTGCCCGTCTCCAGCCTGCAAGACTTCTTCCACATCCTCTTGCAGGAGCAAGAGCTGGCAGAGAGCATCTCGCAACATACTTTGGTCTTCAGCAACTAATAAGCGCATCTTATTTCCTTTCTTGATAGGGGATCCGTATTTCTATGCGGGTCGGCTTGTGACGATGACTGATCTCTAGCTCTCCTCCCAATAAGGCAATCCGTTCGCGGATCGAGTGCAGGTCCTTGCCGGAGACTTTGGAAAAGCCGATGCCATTGTCTTCTGCGACCATTTCTACCCCTGTTTCGGTAGAGCGATAAGAGAGATGGGCCTCCGTCGCTTTGGCATGTTTGATCATATTAGTGGCTAATTCCAGAGACACCATGGCCAGTGCAGACTCTAGGATCGGCGAGATACTAGCTGTATCAAGCTCATTTTGAATCTCCACTTTGACTTGCGCCACTTCTAGCATTTGCTGGACGGTTTCTAACTCTCTTGCCAGCGTTCGCTGCTTCAAGTTCTCCACAATCTCCCGGACTTGGTGCATGGACTCTTGACTAATGGCTTGAATCTCTTGCACCTGCTCCTGCGCCTTCTCAACCTGACCCAATGCTAAGAATTGATCAGCCAGGTCTGCCTTGACACTGAGCATAGCAAAGGTATGGCCCAGACTGTCATGTAGATCACGGCCAATCCGATGGCGCTCGTTTTCTGCCAGCAAGAGATTGATCTGGGCATTTTGCTTGGCATGGTCAGCTTTCAACTCTTCCATCATCCGAATCCGAACCATGCCGTAAGTCATGGCATGGGTAAAGAAGAAAATGATGATTAAAAATACCCATTCATACTCCATCGCATTCTGTTTGAAAAAGATAACTCCAAAAAGTAGGAATTGCGATAGAAAAACTGTCCAAAGATAAGGAGAGCGAAAATTGCGAATCTCAAAGTGATAGACTAACAGATTACTGATGAAGAAATAAAACCAAAAATAGTTAGCGTTAATAAAAAGAGTATTTCCTGCTACATAGGCTAGGAGGTACAGCCAACAAATCCAGATCAGCTTTTTGTTTTCAGTAATCAAGATTCCTAGATAGGAAGCAATAAACAAGAGGGCTAAAAAGAAGTGCCAGTAGGGAACCTCACCCAATAAAATAGAGATAAATGGGAATCCCATAAAAACTAGGCTAGCGTAAAACATATAATGAATACGCTTGAGTTTTTCGATCATGAACGAACCTCAGAATGACGACGATAGACGATGACAAGAGCAAACAAGACCAGGGTAAACAAGCTTAAATAGAGACTAGCAAAGCCATTGACCTGCCCCTTATTTAAAAAGGTCTTGATCAGCTCCATCAATTGATAGGTTGGCAGGCATTTACCAATAGCTTGCATCCATTCTGGAAAGACACTAATAGGCATCCATAGGCCACCCATAACAGCCAGTCCCATATAGAGGAGATTGCCCGCAACCGACATCAATTGACTGGAAGGAAGCAAGGTCAAGACCAGACCGATAGCTACAAAAGCTAGACTTCCTAGGATGAGAAGGAAGGCCGCTAAGACCCAATCCTGTAGAGACATGTTCACATGCCGCACCACATGACCCACGGTAAAGACGACCCCAATGGATAGGAGAAAGTCTACAAAGAGACCCGCAACCTTTATTAGATAATATTCTACCATAGATACCGGGGTATGGCGCAAGACTTTTTGCCAATTATTGAGTCGATCGGTTTCAAGAACTGTTGGAAAGGAAAATAGAGCCGTAGACATCATGGAAAAAGCCGTCATAGAGAGGAGATAATCCCTCATAAAATGAGCGGGCGCCCCTGGTGTGTCCTGGTACATCCCTGAAAAGAAGAGATAAAAGGCCGTGGGCATCCCTATTGATAATAAATAATAAATGGCTTGGCGTCTGGTCAAATGCCACTCAACCACGCCGAGAGCTTTCATGCGTTTCATCTTCTCTACCTACTTCCTTTGTATTTTCAAAAATAGAATCCAATAAACTTCGATTGGTCACTTCGATCTCTTGGATCGAACAGCCTTCTTCTTGCAATCGAGTCCACAAACGATTGGCATCGCCTGTCACAACTTGAAGGGCATCAGGTTTGACCGTCACTTGACCAATTCCGTCCATCCCTGCCACTAGAGCTTGGTATCGCAAAGGCAGGGTAAAATGTTTTTCTACCTCTTCACTTCTCATAGCTAGTGGCGTCGTATCTCGAAGCAAACGTCCCTGGTGCAAGACCAGGATCCGGTCAGCTGTATGCTCTACTTCCTCAATGTAATGGGAAGAATAGACAATAGTCACACCTTGATCTTTTAAATGCCCGACAATCTCCCAAAAGCGTTGGCGAGTGGATGTATCCATGGCAGCCGTTGGCTCATCCAAAAACAGAAGACTGGGACGACCAATCAAGGTCAGGACAAAGGATAGGAGACGTTTTTGCCCACCAGACAGCTTACTGGCCAATTGTTTCTTTTGTTCTAGACTAAAACGCAATAGATCATCGATTTCACAGACCGTTAAGGGATTGGGATAGATGGAGCGAAAGAAACTAATTAGTTCCTGCACGGTTAACTTTTGCACGATAGCATTCTCTTGAGGGAGATAAGAGATACTAGTCTTCAATTGAGGATGACCAGGAGCTTTTCCCTCTATTTCAATGGTTCCAGAAGTTGCCTTCCTATCTCCTAGGAGGCAATTCATCAAGGTCGTCTTCCCTGCTCCGTTAGGCCCAATCAAGGCCATACAGTCTCCCCGTTCAACCCTGAAAGAAAGATCTTCTAGAATCACTTTTCCTTTAATACTTTTCTTCAAGTTCTCAACTCTAATGACACTCATGAGACTCTCCTTTCAACCAGGCTTGGCCAGCTGGAATGATGACATAGACAACCAAGGTCACTCCCCAAACCGTTTGGAAAAACCAGCTAGGAAAATGAGCAGAAAACCATCCCGTCATCATCTCAGTTACCCAAAGGAGCAAACACAGAGCAGCTACCAAGCCAATTTCAATTTTCTTTTTCATTGCTCCATCTCCTTTTTAACAGCCTTGACCATTTTTAGCCCTTCTTGGACTGCCCAGCTCATGATGCCAATCCCCGCAAATAATTCCCAAGGGAAATGGTAATAGAGGCTATCATCCTTTGAAAAGATCAAATAGACGACCATCCCAACCACTGTTAATGTAAACACTTTATAGAACCATTGTTTCATTTTTCCTTACCTCTTACTTTCTGACTTTATTATAGCGAAAGGAATAACAGGCTACTAGATGATTTTGTCACTGGCTGACATGACAAATGTCATGGAAAATAAAAAAGGCCGGACAAGAGTCCGAACCTATGGTGCTGGCGTTTCTTCTTTAAAACCGTGGAGTTTTAATCCTGTGAAAACAGTCGATGCCTTGATGTCTTTTAGGTCACCGATACCAAGATCTTTAAAGTAAGATAGGTCTTTAACCTTGTCCCAATCAATAGTTTCCATATCAACAGAGACCGTTGAGGCTAATTTTTTCTCTGGAGTGACCTTATATTCGATACTGAAGCCAGCCATGTCTTTCAGAGCCTTGTATTCTGAATCTGACTGCAAGCCTTCATTAATAATTTTTGTCATCTCTTCAGGACTTAGATTAGCTGAATTAGTGGCGATTTTTTCTGGCAAGGCTGATAAAACATCTAACTTTAATTTCTGAACCTTATCACCTTTTGTCGTGATGGTGTAGCGATGTTGATTGCCATTGATTTTTGCAGTGAGAACTTTGGTTTCTTCCTTTGCCTCACTAGTAACAGTTTCACTTTTTTCTATCGAAGTAGTGGTTGAGCTTTTTGATGTTTCTGTGGACTGAGACTTAGTAGCACACCCCGTCATCACAAAAAGCAAAGCTCCTAAAAAGCAGATTACCTTTTTCATTTGCTTTTTCTCCTATTTCTATTTTTCTAAAGTATAACATATCAAATAAAAATTGTCTAAAAACACCTATCTAATCGCTTTCATAAAGTTTTTTTTATCAAAAAAAGGGCCAAAAAATCATTTTTTTGGCTCTTTTTCCTGCTATTTTTGAAATTTTTTGATTATTCAACGCTAAACAAATATGGGTAAACTGGTTGATTTCCTTGATGAATTTCGACTTCAACGTCCTCATATTTAGCCATCAAGTTTTGAGCCAACTCATTGGCTAGATCTTCTTGACCATCTTCACCGATATAGATCGTAACAATTTCACTATCTTCGTCCAACATCTTATCAAAGGTTGCTGTCAAGGTTTCCATCATATCTGGATTGGAAACAACGATTTTGCCATCGACCATTCCAAGATTGTCGTTTTCATGGATTTCAAGGCCATCAATGGTTGTATCACGAACGGCTGTCGTCACACTACCTGACACCACATCTTCAATCGCTGCTGCCATTCGATCATGGTTTTCTTCAATAGACTTGCTCTCATCAAAGGCAAGAAGACTGGTCAATCCTTGAGGGATGGTCTTGGTCTCTACGACAACTGCAGGTTGTTCAATGACTTCTGCTGCTGATTGAGCGGCCATCAAGATATTTTTGTTATTTGGCAAGATAATGATGTTGCGCGCATTCAACTCTTCAACAGCTTTGACAAAGTCTTCTGTTGATGGGTTCATAGTTTGACCACCAGAGATGATGTAATCCACACCTTGCGCTTTGAAGATATCCGCTAATCCGTCACCCGCAACGACTGCGATGATCGCATATTCTTTTGCTTTAGCTGGTTTCGCTTGACGCTCTTCTTTTTCAACTTGTGCTTCATGCTGGTTGCGCATGTTGTCTACTTTTACCTTGACCAAGCTACCATATTTCAATCCTTCTTGCATAACAAGACCTGGATCTTCAGTATGGACATGGACTTTGACGATTTCATCATCGTTAACGACTAGTAGAGAATCCCCAAGATTGTTCAAATAGTTACGGAATTCATCGTAGTCAAAGTCTTTGACATAGGTTGGGCCTTGTTTCAAAGCGACCATGATCTCTGTACAGTAACCAAAGGTGATATCTTCGGTTGCCACATGGCCCGCTACGGACTTGTGGTGCTCTGCATTGATCATTTCTGACATGGTTGCTGGAGTCGCCACAAATTCTTCAGAAGCGATAAATTCTCCTGTCAAAGCTGATAGGAACCCTTCATAAATGAAGACCAAACCTTGACCACCAGAGTCCACCACACCGACTTCCTTCAATACAGGAAGCATATCTGGTGTTTTGGCAAGAGCTGTCTTAGCTCCTTCAAGGGCCGCACGCATGACTTCGACAGCATCATTGGTAGATTCTGCTTTTTTCTTGGCACCGATGGCAGCACCACGAGAAACGGTCAAGATGGTTCCTTCTACAGGCTTCATTACCGCTTTATAGGCTACTTCAACCCCTGCTTGAAAGGCTGCCGCAAGAGCTGCTCCATCCAATTCATCCTTGTCTTTGACACTTTGAGAAAATCCGCGGAACAATTGTGACGTAATCACTCCTGAGTTTCCACGCGCTCCCATCAAAAGCCCTTTCGCAAAGATATTTGCTGCTTCTCCAACAGTTGAAGCAGAGCGATCGGCTACTTCTTTTGCACCATTTTCAATGGTCATCCCCATATTGGTTCCAGTATCACCATCTGGTACAGGAAAAACGTTCAATGAATTGACATACTCGGCTTGTTTATTTAAGCGAGTAGCCCCTGCTTGGACCATTTCTTGAAATAAACTAGTTGTAATTTTAGACACGATTATTCTCCCACAATTTTAATGTTTTGGATATAGACGTTGACTGTATCCGTTGTGATTCCAAGTTGATTTTCTAGACTGAATTTGACACGCTCTTGAATATTTTTTGAGACTTCGCTAATTTTTGTACCATAGCTCAAAACAGTGTAAACATCAACCGCAATACTTCCTGCTTCTGTTGTCTTCACAACTACACCCTTAGAGTAGTTTTCCTTACCTAAGAGAGCTTGGAAATTATCTTTAATCGCTTTTTTGCTGGCCATTCCAACCACTCCAAAAATTTCAGTGGCTGTACCGCCTACAACAGTTGCGATGACATCATCGGTCAATTCAATCTGACCATCTTTTGTATTGATTTTTACTGTCATAATTTCTACCTCAAAAGTATTTTATATTCTATTTTACCATAAAAGAGGGCGCGTGTAAAAGGGATACACCTTTCTCCTATCGGTTGATACAAATGTTCAAAAAGAGAAAAAAACGAAGAAAAAAGAAAAGGACCTCCAAGAGATCCTGATTTCTGATTAAACGCGTTCTACTTTACCAGATTTCAATGCACGAGCTGAAGCCCAAACTTTTTTAGGTTTACCATCGATAAGGACAGTTACTTTTTGAAGGTTTGGTTTTACGGCACGTTTGGTTTGGTTCATCGCGTGTGAACGGTTGTTTCCTGATACAGTCTTACGACCAGTGAAATAACATACTTTAGCCATTCTGTTTTGCCTCCTATTAGATCTAATATTACGGATGTGCTAGCACCACATACCGTACTATATTACCAAAAAAACTTCCTCTTGGCAAGACCTTTGAATAAGTTTTTCTTAGATAGGCTTATTCGAAGGATTTCTCACCTACATAGATGATTTCTAGGTTCCCCAGTGAGACCTCTCCAACGATGTAAAAGTCCTTGCTGGTTAAATTGCTTGGATTTTCCTGGTGTTGGATGGCTGACAGAGAATTTTCTACATTGACGTGAACCCGCCAGTCGCTTGGAACATAGAGGCTCAGACTTCCAAGGGAAACATCCACTGCGAACTGGGCAGACGGACCTTCCATCCGGCAATTATCAAAATAGATCGAAGCTTCTCCAAAACTCACATCGGCACTTCCACCTGTAAAGTTCTGGTCATTCAAATACTTGGTCACTGTAGAAAAGGAAACATCGATATCATTGCCAGCAGCTTGGGCATGTGATCCTGCTGAATAGGAACTCCAAGTCGTTTTCGCTTTTTTAGAGGGCTTAAAGAGAATATTCAGACCAATCACCGCTAAAATAGAAGAAAAGATGACCACCGAATTGGATACTGGAAGAAAATGGTATTGACCATTCAGGGAGAAGAGGGGCAAAATCCCATATAGGAAGCCCCAGCCAAAGTGCCGCTTCAAAAAACTTGAGAGGGAAAGGACTGCTAGTAAAACAACCCAAGCCAGCGTCCAGATACTGATTTCCCATTTTACAAAATAACCTTGTAAGAGCACTAGGGTTGCTAAGAGGATTAAGAAAATCCCAATTAATTTATTTTTCATCTTGTTACCTCATTTCCTTTAACCGTTCTTTTAAGAGTTGATAATAGTGCCGGGACACGTGTACCTGTTTATGGGTTTGATAAAAGTTTACTGTACTAGTTCCCGAAAAAGATTTTTCAATAGAATAAATCTGCTTGGCATTGACAATGGTCGACTTGGAGATGCGACAGAAAGCAATCGGCAAGATTTCTTCCAACTCATAGAGTTTTTGACGAACCTCATAGGCCTCTTCTCTGGTATGCCCATAAATCTTTTCGCCATCTGTCTCAAAGAAGAGAATTTCTGACACATCTACGAAGTACTCGCTTCGATCCTTGTAAAAGGTCAGTGGCGTCATTTTTTGCTCCAAGATCAACTGTTGCAAGCGGGCGACTTCCTCCGTCAATCGAGGAGCCCGGATGATCATTTCTGGCTCATCCATCTGCGGATCTAATTCGATGCGAACTTTCATAGGACTCCTTTCTTAACCTTTGTTAGTAACATTATAACAGCTGTTCAAAATCTTACAAGTCCTTTTCGGTAAGTGGTTATTTTCAGCCCCTAAGTGGTTCTTTCAGATAGCTAAAAAGAGGCTAGGACAAAAGTCCTAGTCTCTCAATTGTCTTTGGATTGTCGAGCAAGACGCAGTGGTTGAGTGGGCTCTACTACGCTGATTTCATCAGCTTTTACAGCCCTACTCAACTGTGCGGAGGTGGGACGACGAAATCGAATTCTAACGAATGACCGATTTCTGTCCCACTCTCCTAAAGCGAATAAAATCGGAAGCATTATTTTTCTTTTGATGCGTCTGGAAAGAGAAAACCTAGACCAAGACAGGCCAAGACACCCGCAGTCATCACGACCCCATTTGAAATTGGAAGAAGATCATAGATGGCATTGGCAATGATCAAGCCAATCACTGCACAGATCAAACTAGACTTGTAGTCTTTCTTGAGTGCATTTTCAAAAGTAAAGAAAGCAAACAAGACAACTGGAACCAAGGGCCAAAGATTGGCATCTATTTTGGGATAACCAATGATACTAAAGGTGATGACGGCGATAGCTGCAAGGATAAATCCAAAACCAATTAATTTTTTCATGATACTACCTCTTTTTGTAATATTATCAGAAGACTGGCTTCTTTCGATAATCCTACTATAGCAAACCAAGGCAAAGGTGACAAGGAAATTTGGATAAGTGGTCGAATTATCGGACTATCTGGTCACATGAACATTGATGAGCCAGATGAAGTATCCATATTTAGGTTATGGTTCCTCTCTTTCATTAAACAATTAAAGTACCTGTCGATCGAGAAGATTAACGATGAATTTGAAAATATCCGAATACTTTTAAAATCATTTGGTGCAAATAAAACTTTTCGTAAAACCTGGTTTGGAAAGTATGAGTTTCAGTTGGACTAAAAATAGCGTAATATCAAGGTTTTTATGAACGATATTTACTGATTGATTTCATAAAATTTGAATCAATATTTCTTAAATAGGGGAATAGTTCGGTTCTGTAAGTATTAATATAATACACCTACAAAGCTTATTATATCAGATTTTCCCCAGTTTTAGAAAAATAGGTAGAGAAAAAACAACTCTAAAACCTGCTCATTTTTCACAAACTTGCGTTAAATGTTGGTAAATCATAGCCATACGTAGCAGAAATTTGTTTTTTGTTCCTATTTATAATAGACTAACACTAACATTAGATGAAAAGGTGACTCTATGATTATAAATCAACTGCTTCAAAAGCTGGAGCCTACTAGCCCTATCCTTCAAGCTAACTTTGGAATTGAACGCGAAAGTCTTCGTGTCGATAGACAGGGAAAATTAGCACATACGCCTCACCCTTCCTGCCTAGGAGCTCGAAGTTTCCACCCTTATATTCAAACAGATTTTTGTGAGTTTCAGATGGAACTCATCACACCAGTTGCTAAATCTACCACTGAGGCTCGTCGATTTCTTGGAGCCATTACCGATGTAGCTGGACGTTCCATCAGTAAAGATGAACTTCTCTGGCCCTTGTCCATGCCTCCTCGTATCAACGCCCAGGAAATTCAAGTTGCCCAACTGGAAAATGAATTTGAACGCCATTATCGTAACTACCTGGCCGAAAAATACGGAACTAAACTACAAGCTATCTCAGGTATCCACTATAATATGGAACTAGGGAAAGATTTGGTTGAGGCCCTATTCCAAGAAAGTGACCAGATTGATATAATTGCTTTCAAAAATGCCCTCTATCTTAAGTTGGCTCAGAACTATTTGCGCTATCGTTGGGTGATCACCTATCTCTTTGGTGCTGCACCTGTTGCTGAGCAAGGCTTCTTCGACCAAGAAGTGCCAGAACTCGTGCGTTCCTTCCGAAACAGCGACCATGGTTATGTCAATAAGGAAGAAATACAAGTATCTTTTGCAAGCCTAGAAGACTATGTCTCTGCCATCGAAAACTATATCGAACAAGGTGATTTGATTGCGGAAAAGGAATTTTACTCGGCTGTTCGTTTCCGTGGACAAAAGGTTAATCGCTCCTTCCTTGACAAGGGAATCACCTACCTAGAATTCCGTAACTTCGACCTCAACCCCTTTGAGCGTATCGGTATTAGCCAAACTACCATGGATACCGTACACCTACTCCTTCTAGCCTTCCTCTGGCTGGATGCCCCTGAAAATGTTGATCAGGCTCTGGCTCAAGGTCACGCGCTGAATGAAAAAATTGCCCTCTCTCATCCTTTAGAACCTCTACCTTCTGAAGCTGAAACTCAGAACATTACGACAGCTCTAGACCAACTGGTGCAACATTTTGGGCTTGGTGACTATCATCAAGGTCTGGTCAAACAAGTTAAAGATGCCTTTGCAGATCCGAACAAGACACTAGCTGCTCAACTTCTTCCTCATATCAAAGACAAGTCCCTTTCTGACTTTGCCCTTGACAAGGCGCTTGCCTATCATGATTACGACTGGACTGCCCACTATGCCCTTAAGGGTTATGAGGAGATGGAACTTTCTACCCAGATGCTGCTCTTTGATGCCATTCAAAAAGGGCTTCATTTTGAAATCCTAGATGAGCAGGATCAATTCCTTAAACTCTGGCATAAAGATCATGTTGAGTACGTCAAAAATGGTAACATGACCTCAAAAGACAACTATGTAGTTCCTCTTGCCATGGCTAATAAAACCGTGACCAAAAAAATCCTGGCTGATGCTGGCTTCCCTGTCCCTGCCGGCGACGAATTTACCAGTCTAGAACAAGGTCTAGCCTACTATCCTCTTATCAAGGGCAAGCAAATTGTGGTTAAACCAAAATCAACCAACTTCGGTCTGGGCATTTCCATTTTCCAAGAGCCTGCCAGCCTTGATAACTATAAGAAAGCTCTCGAGATTGCCTTTGCAGAAGATACAGCTGTTCTTGTTGAAGAATTTATCCCAGGAACCGAATACCGTTTCTTCATTCTGGACGGGCGTTGTGAGGCTGTCCTCCTTCGTGTCGCTGCTAATGTTGTCGGTGATGGCAAACATACCATTCGTGAATTAGTCGCTCAGAAAAATGCCAATCCATTGCGAGGCCGTGACCACCGCTCACCTCTGGAAATCATTAAGCTAGGAGACATCGAACAATTGATGTTAACTCAGCAAGGTTATGCACCTGATGATATTCTCCCAGAAGGGAAAAAGGTCAATCTCCGCCGTAACTCCAACATCTCTACGGGTGGTGACTCTATTGATGTCACTGAGACAATAGATTCCTCTTACCAAGAATTGGCAGCAGCTATGGCAACTAGCATGGGGGCCTGGGCTTGCGGGGTTGACCTCATCATTCCAGATAGAACTCAGCCTGCTAGCAAGGAAAAACCTCATTGCACTTGTATCGAGCTCAACTTCAATCCCTCTATGTATATTCACACCTATTGTGCTGAAGGTCCTGGACAAGCTATCACTCCAAAAATCCTAGACAAGCTTTTTCCAGAAGTTGCCACAAGTCAAACCTAAAACCTAATTCTTAGGAACAAACAAATCACCTTTATCTCGATGATATGATACCTCTTAAGTAGACAAGGTAAATACCTAAAATCTACGGCTCTTTGTCAACTGTAGTGGGTTGAAGAAAGGCTAAGCTCGAGAAAGGACAAATTTCGTCCTTTCTTTTTTGATATTCAGAGCGATGAAAATTCGCTTCTTGAAGTTTTCAAAGTTCCGAAAACCAAAGGCATTGCGCTTGATAAGTTTGATGAGATTATTAGTCGCTTCCAATTTTGCGTTGGAATAGGATAACTGAAGGGCATTGATGATTTTCCCTTTGTCCTTTAGAAATGTTTTAAAGACAGTCTGAAAAAGAGAATGAACCTTCTTTATATTGTCTTCAATGAGTCCACAAAAATTTCTCTGGTTCCTTATTCTGAAAGTGAAAAAGCAAGAGCTGATAGAGATTATAGTGGTATTTCAAGTCTTCTGAATAGCTCAAAAGCTTGTCTAGGATTTCTTTATTGCCTAAATTTTCAAATTAAGTTAGACTTTTCAAGTAACTCAGAAAAACTTGGTAGGGTGATTGAAATAGTTCTATATGGTAATTCATAGACTACCCTCTGTTCAACTATTCCCCCTTCATCTGCAACAAAAAAATATTTCTCATGATGTCGCCAAATATGTTGTCCATAACCTTTTATTTCCTCAAACTTACTAACTTCTTCCCAGCCTAGTTTACTATATTCCATGTATGTTCTCCGATCTTTTCACTAATATCTTACATTACACCTTCAGGAATATCTCCTGTTGATTATTGTAACTATCTAGTTGACTGTTATACCAAACCCTGGAATTCTGTCAATATCTTCTTTTCCCTATTTTGATTTATTTCTCAGCTATATGGTATATTAGGATACTTTGAATTCACCTTAAACAAAAAAATGCACAAGTTAATTACAACCCTGCACATCTTTTTAATTTTATATTTAAAAGAGACTATAAATCAACTTTCCGAAAAATTTATATTTTCCGAAAAGATAGTTTTGAGCATTTCTAAAATAACTTTAGAATATTGATAAAGTCATTCCCGTATTAGCTAAGACTACGATCATACATTACAAGAGAAAATAAATGTTGAACTTGATAACATTCAAAAACTTTTATAATTTTTGGTACAAAAAGCAATTCAACATCAAAAAAGCCTGTTACAATAGGCTTTTTCTTGTGTAGCTTGATGCCGAATGCAGGGATCGAACCTGTGACCTACGCGTTACGAGTGCGTTGCTCTACCAACTGAGCTAATTCGGCAATTACCCCTATAGTATAGCACTTTGAAGAAGGCTGTCAATAGTAGCTAGTAGAAAATTATCAAAAAATATTATCGAGTCAAAAAGACCTACCCTTACGGATAAGCCTTCTCACATGTTTATTTCTTTATTCAATCACTTGGCTTCCTGCTACTTTCTTGTACCAGTGAGCTGATTTCTTTGGATAACGTTCTTGGGTTTCAAA
The DNA here is from genome assembly GCF_000479335.1 of Streptococcus ilei. Classification (NCBI taxonomy): domain Bacteria; kingdom Bacillati; phylum Bacillota; class Bacilli; order Lactobacillales; family Streptococcaceae; genus Streptococcus; species Streptococcus ilei. The sequence continues at coordinate 1,852,413 of NC_022584.1, read as the reverse complement.
GTCCACATAAAAGAGACCATAGCGTTTTTCGTAACCATTTGACCAAGAGAAGACGTCCATGAGTGACCAAATGAAGTAGCCTTTGACGTTTGCCCCATCCGCAATCGCATCGGACAGAACTTCCAAGTGTTGTTTCACATAATCAATCCGTCCATCGTCATAAACCGTATTGTCCACAAACTCATCTTTGTAGCCCAGTCCGTTTTCAGTAATGTAGATTTTCTTATAATTTGGATAATCCGCCTTCACACGCATGATCTGATCATATAGCCCTTGAGGATAAATGATCCAGTCCCAGTCAGTGCGAGGTACATAGTCAGGAGCTACACGACGACCAACACCTTTAATTTGGTACTTAGAGCTTCCTTTTTCCCCTTTACCGTTGTGGATGATTTCAGTTTCACCATCAAATGCTTCCATCCAATCACTCATGTAGTAGTTAATTCCAAGGAAGTCGTTCAAATCTTTAGCTGCTTCAAGCGCTACAAAGTCTTCGTCACGAAGATCCAAGCTACCACCATTTACTGATAAGATGTGGTTTACCCCTTCCATGGTTGCATCTGAGTAGTGTCCAAGGTAAGTAGCATCCAAGATAAATTTGTTGTGGATGATATCTTCCAACTCAGCCGCACGAACATCTGCTGGATTTTTCGGATCCAAAGGATACTTAGTTGGAAGAGCATGTACGACACCAATTTCACCCGCATAACCTTTGTCTTTGTACAATTTCACAGCACGGGCGTGCGAAATCATCATATTATGGTGTGATTGGAAAACTTTGGCAAGATCATACTGGATTCCTGGCGGGAATTTACCTACCAGGTACTGACCATCACCGATGGGACCAATTTCATTGAAGGTTGTCCAATAGTTAACTTCTGGGAATTCTTCAAAACAGAAGGCAGCATAATCTACAAAGTGTTGGATGTTTTCACGATTCAAGAAATCTCCATTTGAATGAAGAGCTTCTGGTGTATCAAAGTGATGGAGGGTTACAAAAGGCTCCACATGGCGTTTGTGGCATTCCGCAAATAGATTGTGGTAGAATTCAACCCCTTTAGGATTGACTTCCCCGTAGCCAGTTGGGAAGATCCGCGACCAAGCGATGGAAATCCGGATGCCATTGACACCGTATTCTTCAGCCAATTGAAGATCTACTGGATATTTGTGGTAGAAATCACTTGCTGGTTCTGCTGTATACCAATAGTTATCAGCTAAGTATTTGTCCCAAGCAACTGGACCTTTTCCATCAGTATGAGTAGCACCTTCTGCTTGATAGGCAGCCGTTGCCCCACCAAAAATAAAATCTTTAGGAAGTGTTTTTGTCATTATTTCACCTATTTCTTGATTGAATCAAATGAAAAGTGAGAGGAGAGGAGCTAGTGAGCCATCCATCTCCATCTCACTTCTTAGTTCTTAGTTCTTATTCTTCAAATTGAGCTTGAACAAAGGCGAGAGCACCTTGTCCATCACGTGTTAGTTTAATGTACTGAGCACCTTCTGTCTTAGCCAGTTTGATGCCCAACTTGTCTGTTTCTGCCTTCATATCTTCGAAGTTTGAAGCAACCTGAGGAGCTAAGATGACTAGATCAAACTCTGGCAACATTTCACGGTGGGCACCGTAACCACCTGCTGCCGCTTTGACAGGAACCTTATATTCAGCTGCAGCCTTATTCAAGGCATTGGCAAGGAGGCCACTGGTTCCTCCACCTGCACAGAGAACCAAGACGTTTGTTTCTTCTGTAATCGTATTTTCAGCTGGTGCATCTTCAACACCTGCTTTTTCAAGAATAGCGTCTGCTTTGGCAGTATTGAAGTTTGCAGCTACTTTTTCTTTTAATTCATCGTTTGCTTTACCAGAGCGTTCTTCTTCAAGAATCTGCTCATCATAAACCTTGAGGAATGGATAGTAAATAGCAACGTCTACAACAATCAGGAGGGCCGCCAAGATAAAGGACAAGACTTGGAAGTTCGTACCCAAGATTTGTCCAAGTGGTGCTGGAGTAGTCCATGGAAGGTTGGTCGTGAATGAGTTCATCCCAAGCGTTTCAATAAAAAACTTGAAGATCCAAACGTTAGCGATTGGCGCAAAGATAAATGGAATAAAGAAGATTGGGTTCAATACAAGTGGTGCACCGAACAAGATTGGCTCGTTTACACCGAAGAAAGTAGGAACGACTGATGCACGTCCAATAGCACGATTTCGTTTCGATTTACATAGCCACATAAACATAAATGGAACTACTAGGGTCGCACCTGTTCCACCCATGGTAACGATAAACATTTGCGTACCAGAAGTGAGAATCTTATCCGCATGCATCCCTTCTTTTAGCAAATTCAAGTTAACTTCGGCATTTGCGTAAGTAATCGCTGCAATAGCAGGTTCAACAATAGATGGTCCGTGAATCCCAACAAACCAGAAGAAAGCAAAGGCCCCAAAGATAATGGTAATTCCTACATAGCCATCTGCTGCAGAGAAGAGAGGAGCGAAGAGTTTACCAATCGATTCGGCCACACTTGCCCCGTCAATATGACGAACAATCAAATCAAGAGCATAAAGAGAAACAACTGAGAGTGTGAATGGAATCACATCTTTAAAAACTTGAGAGATATTCGGTGGAACTTCGTCCGGCATGCGGATGGTAACATTGTTTTTCACACAGACCTTGTAAATATTAACAGTAACAAAGGCCGCAAGGAAAGCAGAAAGCAAACCTTTTGTTCCAAGGAAACCTGTAGAAATACCACCTTCAATTGGGTCAGCAGCCAGCATCAACAAACCAACGATTGCTGCCAAAAGTGTTGACATATAGTTGATTTGATTGGTTTTTTCCATATTACGATTGACAGAGTCTGTTAAGGACTTGGCTGTTGTTCCTGCTACCAATAGAGCAAGGATCCCCATGGAATAGCTGTAAGGTTTCATCAAGAAGCCCACTACATCATCAGACCATTGGAAGCCCCATGAGTTTGGTACGAAGGCAATCAAGATAAAGATACTTGAAAAGAGAATGACTGGCATTCCCGCAATAAAGCCATCACGGATGGCGCGGAGATAAATATTCCGCGATAATTTTTCAAAGAAAGGTTTCTTTTTTTCAATAAATTCAATTAATTTATGCATTATTTTACTCCTCTTTTGTATAGTTCAATGAAATGATGAATCACATCTTTTAATAGGATCGTTGTCATTAAGTGGTCCTGCCCATGCATCATGGTAATGCTGTAAGGGAGGTCTTCTCCGGCTGCTTCTTGCGCTAGCATAGTTGTTTGAGACTTGTGAGCCTCTGCGATGCAGCTTCCTGCTTCTTCTACCAAGCTTTCCGCTTGAGCGAAGTCACCCTTCTCAGCTGCCTTGAGGGCCTCCAAAAGTTTAGAGCGAGCATCCCCTGCATAGGCAACGATCTCAAAACCTAATAGTGTCATTTCTTCTTTGGTCATGACCAATTCCTCCAATTTGAATTTCTTAATTTTTAAAAGTTGTTACAATAATCGTTGAATGTGTAAGACAAGATAGACCCGTTCGCTCTTGTACAAGTCAACTCCAGTCTCCCTAGAAATCACATCATAAATCTTGGAACCAATCTCAAAGGCTTTGGGATAGGAGCTTTTGATGTGCTCCTCCATATCTAGAAGTGATTGATTATCGTCTCGATTGCGATCCAGGTAATCCAAGAAGTAGTTGAGATGAATCATGAAGCGATCATAAAAGTTATTGTTGGTCTCGGTTCGTTTGATTGAGTAACTATCCAAAACCTCTTCCACACCTTTTAAGATTTCTTTGCGCTGGTCCATGGAATCCACGATTTCCACTCCATTTTCACCTTCTGCGTTGATGAAATGATAGGCGATGCGAGTGATCTCATCTTCAGGGAAGCTAGTTGTGAGCTTCTCCCGATAGATATCTACTGCCTCTTTGGCAATCTCAAAAGCCACTGGATAGTTCTCCGAGATATCCAAAAGATTACTTTCCTTATACCTGCCTTGGGTCATTGCTTGGTAAGAGCAAAACATGTGGTCGGTCAAGGTCACATAAATATATTCTTGAACGGGATAGTGATACTTTTTGATCAAGTAATCAATCATCTCGTAGGTCACTGTGATGAAGTCTAACGGAACATCTTTTAGCAGGGTCATAAAGTTCTCTCGGGATTCCTCTGTTTTCATCCGAAAGAGCTTTTCTACCTTTTCTTTAGGGACTAGGTCGCCCTTCTTTTTCCCAAAAACGATTCCTTTTCCAATGACAATCAGTTCTTCCCCTTTGTCATTCCTCACCAGAGCAACATTGTGATTGAGTGGATTCAAAATCCGATACATGGTACTCTCCTTGATAGTTTATTTAAGGTTTAGGGTATAAAAAATGACCACAAATGAGATCAGAGAGGTTTCTCCCCGATTCATCTGTGATCATGCGTAATCTAACTTACTAACACTCACCTTGTATTCACTTATGGATTAAGTATAGCACACGCTTTTGTTTTTGTAAACCCTTTCTTAACAACTTTTTAACTTTTTTGTTTTTTTCTAACAAATAGCTGTTTATCGTTGTATTCTCTGGGCTCTTCAAGGAAATTCGAACGCCCATCGTTAAAGGAGTGGTCTACACTGTTAAATACGCTCTTTCCAAGAAGTTGCGACTTGGTCCAAGACTTGGTTGAGTTCTTCAATGTTGCGACGACCTTCGGTACGCAACCATTCACGAGCTGCAGCTTCCCCATTCTTGATGTAGGCTTCTACAGATCCAGCCCAAGTTGCACGGCCACAAAGAACTCCGTTGAAGTTCGCTCCTGCTTCATGCGCAAAAACTAAGGTTTCTTGGAAGAGTTTAGCAGAAACACCTGCACTCAAGTAGATATATGGAAGGTTAGTTGCTGCTTCTTGTTCTTTAAAGAAGGCTGCAGCCTCTTCACGGCTATGAACAATTTCACCATCTCCAAAGCCTTCTACGTATTTGACGTTAACAGGAACTTCTACTTTCAAAACATCGATGTTAAAGCGTGGGTCTGAGAAGACTTTCATAGCTTCGATGACTTTGCGAGGTTTCACTTTAGCGTATTCTACAGAACCTGCATCAGCGATGGTTTCATCGTAAGCCAAGATTTCAAGGAAGAATGGAATTTCTTCTGCCGCACATTCTGAACCGATGCGTTCGATATAGGCTTGTTTTTCTTGGTTGAGTTCATCAGCACTATCCACATCATAGTAGAGCAAGAATTTCACTGCATCTGCACCTTGTTCTTTGATGCGTTTAGCTGACCAAAGGTTGAGGCAGTCTGGCAGACGCTTGGTGCTTGAAGTGTCGTAGCCTGTTTTTTCATAAGCCAACAAGAGCCCCGCTTCCGCATCCAAAACCTTAGTCGCTGGAAGTCCATACTCAGGGTCCAAGAGCATAGAAGATGCGAATGGCGTCAATTCTTCAGCCACCAAGACCTTCAATTCTTCCATTTGAGCCACTGTTGGTTCTGTGTCTTGATATTGAGCCATGAGGCGTTTCAAAGCGCCACGTTGGTCAAAGGCTAAGGCTGAGATCACACCCTCTTTGGTGCTCAATTTTTCTAAATAGTTGCGTTTTTGTTCTGTTAATACCATCTTATACCTCTTTTACATTTATCTGTTGATACAAATCATCATAGCGATGAATATTGATATGGCCTGTCGTTGCTTCTTGAGCATTCAACATGCCAAGGACATTGGCTTTGGTTAAAAGTGCTTGGTCGTCTTCCTGATGATAGAGAGCTGAGGCAATCCCAGCAACTGTCGAATCACCAGATCCTACTGGATTGACCACTTCAATTTTTGGAATGTCCACTTTATAGAAGACATCACCATGTTTGGCAAAGGCACCGTCAGCTCCTAGGGAGACGATGACCCAGTCAATCCCTTTAAACAAGTTAGATTGAAGGACCTCTTTTAATTGATCCAGATCCTTGGTCACCTCGTAGCCCAAGAGTTGAGACAACTCTTCATTATTGGGCTTGATAACCGTTGGTTTAATAGGAGCTGCTAGAGCTTTTTCCAAGGAAACACCTGAACAATCCAGAACAACTGGTTTTCCTGCCTTCTTAGCACGCTCGACTAATTTCACATAATAATCAACTGGTAAACCAGCTGGTAAACTTCCTGAGATAGCAACAACTGCTACATCTGGAAGCAAAGCTTCAAAGTGAGCCAGAAATGCTTGCCCTTCTTCTTCAGAAACAGATGGACCTTTTTCTAAGATTTCTGTTTGTTGACCTTCGTGGAGGATCGCAATACAATTCCGGGTCTCCCCTTGAATTTCAAAGAATTCTTTGCCGATTTCCTGATCTAGATGGTCCAAAATAAATTGGCCTGTTGAACCACCAATCAGACCAGTTGCCGAGACAGGATCTCCAATCTCTGCAAGGACCCGTGTGACATTGAGACCCTTCCCTCCTGCGGTTTTGCTTACCTTGTCAACTCGATTGACCGTATCCAAGTGTAAAGTTTCTAATGGATAGGAAATGTCGATTGAAGGGTTCATGGTTACCGTTAGTATCATAGACTCACCTCTTAGTCGTGGTATTCCCCACGGTCCCATTTTTCAAGGAATTCTGTGAAGAAATCCTCATCTTCTTGATGGTCGTTGTGGGTTTCCAAATGTTGAATCTTGGCAATCAATTTCTTATTTTCTTCACTTGGTTTGTATTCTGCATGAATGAAAGCTTCAATAATATCGCACATGAGCAATTCACCAGTTACTTTCCCACCGAAACCAATGACGTTGGCATTGAGTTCTTCTTTGGCATAAAGTGCAGTTGTCATATCGCGGACCAAGGCTGAACGGATTCCAGGGACCTTGTTAACCGCGTTGTTAATCCCAACGCCAGTTCCACAGATACATACTCCAAAATCTGCAAGACCACTAGCTACAGCTTCTCCGACTTTTTTCCCAAAAATTGGGTAGTGGGTGCGAGCATGGTCATAGGTTCCGAAATCAAGGACCTCATAGCCTTTTGATTTCAAAAATTCTGAAACAGCCATTTTTTCATTCGTGACAATATGGTCACATCCAATTGCAATTTTCATTCTTTTACTCCTCCCTTTAGCACATCTTGTTGAGCATATCCACACGGATTTGGTGGCGACCACCGTCATACTTACCGTTAACAAATCCCTTGGCAATATTTTTCGCCAATTGGTCACCCACGATTTGAGCACCCATGGTGATCATGCGAGAATTGTTATGACCACGAGTCATATAAGCTGAACGCTCATCTGAAACTTCTGCCGCAACCATTCCTTTAATTTTAGTTGCGACCATGAAAGGACCTGCTCCATAAGCGTCAATAACAATCCCAAGATTGTCTTCTGCTTGTTTCACTTCTTTTGCAACAGCCAAGGTCACATCAACAAAGTCTTGCCCTTCTTCAGTAACATCCACCACTTGGAAACCTTCTGCTTCCAAACACTCTTTGACTACTTCTTTTAAGCGAATACCTGCTGCATCCGCACCAACTACAATTGCCATATGATTCTCCTTTTTATATTTCCGTCAACAAAGAAAGTTCTCCTCTTTCTTCATCCGACTTCGTTTTGTTGTTCACAAACATAGTATAGCGCTAATTTTGTTTGTTGTCAACTATATTTGTTTATTTTTTTCATTTTTGTTTTAATTTTCAATCTTATTCTGTTTATAACAAACAAAAAGAGAGAATGATTCTCTCTTTTTTCAGTTCATCATTTATACAATCACTCGTGTATACTCCTCTAATTCTTCATGTGCTTTCTCAGATGCATCGTCCGTTATCACTGCCGTCACTTTCTTTAAGGAGCAGATAGAGGTAAAGTCTTCTTTACCAATCTTGGAGGAATCAATCAGTAGGTAGGCTTCGGAAGAACGTTCTAAAGCCAACTTTTGCGTATAGGCTTCTTCAAAAGAAGAGGTCAGAACGCGCCCATCCACAATGCCATTCCCACTAAAAAACATCTTGTGGAAGTACATTCTTTCCATGAGAGTGTTCGTTATCTCGCCGACAAAAGCTTGGCTGGTTTCTCGTAGCTCCCCTCCCAAGAGGATTACCTTAAAGGTATCACTTTTCTTCTTTAACAACTCTTGGAAAATCGGCAGACAGTTGGTCACCACGCGCAATTCCTTATTATTAATAGCTTCGGAAAGAACTTCAACAGAGGTCCCAGGTCCAAGGAAGATACTCTCACCTTCTTTTATCAGTTCGCAAGCTTTCTTCGCTACCTCACGCTTAGCCAGTATATTCTTGAGCAACTTCTCTTCATGAGGAAGTTCTCGTGAAGGGAGGAATTGGTTACTTTTAGCTCCGTTTCGAACCCGAATAATCAGCCCCTGTTTTTCCAGTTCAATCAAATCACGACGGACCGTCATATCCGACACCTGCATACTTTCCATTATATCTTGAACGTAAACGGTTCCAGCCTTATTGACTAGATTGATAATCTCATTCAGTCTTTCCTGTTTCTTCATTTCCTACCTACTTGCTTCGTTTTTGTTTATTATAACCTTAAACTGTCAGAATCGCAATCATTATTTGTTTGAAACAAACATTTTTCCAAAAAAGAGAAATCAAAAAGGCTTATCCTCACGGATAAGCCTCTGGTTAATATCGTTTCAAGCGAAATTAAGCTTTGTTTTCTGAACCGAATACGTCGATACGTTCTTCAACTGAAGCTGTGATTGCTTCGAATCCTGGTTTCAAGAATTTACGTGGGTCGAAGAGTTTCTTCTTGTCGTATTCTGCTTCGTTTGCATCGTATTCACGTACGAATTGACGAGTTGCGTTAGCGAATGCGATTTGGCACTCAGTGTTTACGTTAACTTTCGCAACACCAAGTTTGATAGCTTCTTGGATTTGGTCATCAGGGATACCTGAACCACCGTGCAATACGATTGGGAATCCTGGAAGAGCTTCTGTCAATTTCTTCAAGTGGTCAAGGTCAAGACCTTCCCAGTTTGCTGGGTATGGACCGTGGATGTTACCAATACCTGCTGCCAAGAAGTCAATTCCTGTAGCAACCATTGCTTTAGCATCTTCGATTGGTGCCAATTCACCTTTACCAACGATACCATCTTCTTCACCACCGATTGTACCAACTTCAGCCTCAACTGAGATACCTTTAGCGTGAGCTTTTTCTACAACTTCTTTTGCCAATTTAAGGTTTTCTTCAACTGGAAGGTGTGATCCGTCGAACATGATTGAAGTGTAACCAACTTCGATACACTCAAGAGCATCTTCGTAGTGACCATGGTCCAAGTGGATTGCAACTGGTACAGTGATACCCATTGCTTCAACAAGGTTAGCGATCATGTTGCGAGCTACTTTGTAACCACCCATGTATTTAGCAGCACCCATAGAAGTTTGGATCAAAACTGGAGCTTTTTTAGCTTCTGCTGCACGCAAGATAGCTTGAGTCCACTCAAGGTTGTTTGTGTTAAATCCACCAACTGCGTAACCATTGTCACGAGCTGCTTGGACAAATTTTTCTGCTGAAACGATTGCCATTAGTAGTAGGCCTCCTCTAATTTTTTGTGGTTAAACCACTTACATTGTTTATTTTATCACTTTTTCATTGAAAATGCTAGCTTTTCCTGAACCTTTAAAGCGTTTTCTTCTCTTTTCAAGCTGTCTTTCTGCTAAATGAACAAGAAAAAAAGATAGCCGAAGCTATCTCGATAATCCGATGCGGAGAGAGGGACTTGAACCCTCACGACCTAAAGCGGTCACAGGATCCTTAGTCCTGCGCGTCTGCCAATTCCGCCATCCCCGCGATTGAGTACCTTACTAGTATATCAATCTTCTACTTTCTTGTCAAGATTTTTTTCAAACTTTTTTCAAAGTCTACACTTTTCTCTCCTGTTTAGATGCTGACAAATCCTCCTTGATGAAGGACTCCTTTAAGGGACTGGAATTGTCTCACTGGGCGTAACCAGAAACTTTTCAAATTCTAAATCAGGCATGCATGAGAGCAAATCTTCTCTGATCTGATCGAGTGCTTCCAAGCGCATCTCTACAGAGGTCGCTCGATTCCCCTGTATGATAAAGAGGACATTACGGGTAGTCTCCTCCATCTTGTAGCGTTCACCATCTCTCACATCTAGCCAGGCCATAATACCTTGTTGATCTCGGTAGACCGGATCGCTTTCACTAACATGCTTTTCGGTTGATAAGATGGGCAAAAAGCTATCCTCTCTTTGGCTAATCGTAAATTCGATTGGCCCCTGGATCTTATCTAAATCATGCCCTCCGATGGCTAAAAAGGAACTGAGGCATTCGACATTATAGATATCAATCACACTATTAATCGTAGGAAGGAAGCCACGACTTTGAATATTCTTAATCAAAGCAAGAATAGTCGGTGGGTTCTTCTTAACACTACGCCCCACATCCTTCAATAAGTCAAGGTAGCCTTGTACAACCGGCTCCTCTTTCACCGAGCTGAGGTCGCAATTTAAAGCCCAATCTTCCATTTCCTTCTTTTTAGCTAAAAATTCTTCAGATAAGGGAGCTTGTGGATTCACCTGTTTTGCTACTCCAATCACTACCGTCTCAATCCCTAAATCCACCAAACTTTGATTCAGTATCCAGTCCATATTTCCTTCCTCCTTCTGTGCTAGGTTAGGCTTACACCCTCATTATACTCCTCCTTGAACCATCCTTCAAGTAAAGAAAAGAGAGTGGGATAGTTGAGTAGGGCTGTAAAAGCCGATGAAATCAGTGTAGTAGAGCCCACTCAACCACTGCGTCCTGCTCGACAATCCAAAGAAAATAAAGAGGCTAGGACTTTTGTCCCAGCCTCTTTTTTGGATTATTCTTCTTCTTCGTAAGACTCTTCTTCGTCTTCTTCGTCAGTTAACTCAACTTCCACATCCAACTCATCTGGTGAGATTTCATTAATTTCAGCGTCATATGCTTCCACTTCATCCTTCTCATCTTCTGGGTTTTCATCATCGTAAGTAAGCGCTGGATCTGCTTCATAGACATCTTCGTCTTCTGGATCATCCGCATTGTAATCAATCGCGTCTTCATCTCCATCCATAAAGGCGTTGACACGTTTTTTCTTACGTTTCTTAGGCTCTTCGTCTTCATCTGTTTCTTCAAGAGCGATGATTTCTTCATCTACCTCATCGATGGCATACCATGAGCGAAGTCCCCATTTGTTATCTCCTAGTGGGATAAAGCTTCCATCCACATTTAATTCCGTATAGAACAATGGAAGAGCTTCACGAATTTCACTGTTTGATTTTTCGAGGTAGTTTTGAATTTCATTGACCAGGTCATTAAAATACATTTCATGATCACGGCCACGTGACTCCAAAATGGCACGGGCTACTTCAATCATTGAAAGTTCACTTTTTTCTTGTCCAGCAAATACTTCTAATTCCAAGGTAGATCTCCTTCATTTTCATCTCAAGGCATCACTCTTTTTCATTAAAAAAGAGGATACCCCTAGAATACATCATTTATCGTTACACTCTATTGTACGATAATTTTCCCCTTTCGTCAAAGGAAAATTCCGCGCCAATAAGAAGAGAAAAGCCGGGACACATGGCCTCAGCTTTTCCTCTTATGATTGCTTTCCATAAAGATGGAAGATCATCTTTTTTATTTTACTTTCGCAGTGCTCGTGATCACTTCAACAGCTTTCTTCACAGCGATATCATGTTTCAACATTTCTGGTGAAAGCAAGCTGCGAACTTGTTCAACTGGCATGTTGTAATCTGCTGCCAATTGTTCGATTTCTGCAGTTACTTCTTCGTCAGTTGCTTCGAAGCCTTCTGCTTTGGCAACCGCTTCTACGACAAGGTTTGTCTTAGTACGTGCTGCTGCGTCTGCTTCATATTGTTTGTGAAGATCTTCTTGAGTTGTTCCAGTGATTTGGAAGTACATGTCTGGAGAGATTCCTTGACGTTGCAAGTTTCCAAGGAATTCATTAACAGCACGGTGTACTTCTTCGTGGATCATTTCTTCTGGAAGGTCAACGATTTCTGCATTTTCTACCGCAAGATCAATTGCTGCTGACTCAACTGCATCTTTGTAAGCTTCTTCTTTCGCTTCAGCCAACTCTTTGCGGTATTTTTCTTTCAATTCAGCGAGAGTTTCAACTTCTTCATCGATGTCTTTTGCCAATTCATCGTCAAGAGCTGGTACTTCTTTTGCTTTTACTTCGTGGATAGTTGTCACGAATTTCGCTTCTTTACCTGCAAGGTCAGTTGCTTGGTAGTCTTCTGGGAAAGTTACGATCACATCAACTGTTTCACCAGCAGAGTGTCCAACCAATTGGTCTTCAAAACCTGGGATGAATTGACCTGAACCAAGTCCAAGTGAGAAGTTATCTCCTTTTCCTCCGTCAAACTCAACACCGTCAACAGAACCTACAAAGTCGATCACAACTGTATCACCTTCAGCTGCTGGTCCTTCTTTGATAACCAATTCAGCCAAGTTGTTGCGTTCGCGTTCGATACGTGCATCTACATCTTCATCTGTTACTTCTTTAGAAACGTCTACAGATACTTCAAGGTCTTTGTAAGCACCCAATTTTACTTCTGGTTTTGTAACAACATTTGCTGTCAAAGTCCAATCTTGACCTTTTTCCATTGATACAACGTCAAAAGTTGGTTGAGCAACAACTTCAAGACCTGCTTCTTTTACTGCTGCTTCATAAGCTGCCGGAAGAAGATCGTTCAAAGCATCTTGATAAAGTGATTCTTCACCAAAACGTTGGTTGAAGATTGGACGTGGAAGGTGACCTTTACGGAATCCTGGTACGTTCAAGTTTTTCTTAACAGATTCAAACACGCGATCTAAAGCTGGTTTAATTTGTTCTTGACTAATGGTGAAAGTCAATACACCGCGGTTTGTTTCTTTGTTTTCAAATGATACAGACATTCTGTCTCTCCTTAAAATAATATAGTCATTCCTAATAATTTTACCATAAAACTTCGAAAATGCAAGTTTTTGGGCATCCTGGTTTTGTGGAAACTGCTTCTTTTTTAGCAATTTTATAGTGATTTCTGCAGACCAATAGATTTCAAATCCCTTTCCTCTCTCAAAATTGGTCCCGAAACAAAAAAACTAGTCCATGTCTTGAACTAGTTTCCTTCTTATTAAGATTTTCGAAGCGGATCTTCTTGGTAAGAAGCACGCGCCCCTCCGATTAACTTCGGACGACTGGCTAGAGCCGTCACATGAGCGCCCCCCAGTTCTTTCAAGACAGGACGAACAGGTACTTGCACATGCTTGACATGCATCCCGATAGAGGTATCTCCAATATCCAAACCCGCCTGAGCTGTGATAAATTCAACTTCGACGGGGTCTTTCATATAACTAAAAGCTGCCAACTGACCGGCACCTCCCGCATGGAGGCTCGGTAGTACATTAACGATTTCTAAGTCTTTCTTTTCTGCTAGTTCACGTTCGACCACCAGAGCTCGGTTAAGATGTTCACATCCTTGAACCGCTAAATAAATCCCTTTGGGAGTTAGGGTATTTAGGATGGTTTTTACAATGGCTTGCCCAATCTCTAAACTTGAGTTCTTACCGATACTTGCTCCAGCGACCTCGCTGGTTGACAGGCCTAACACAAGGATTTGCCCCTGACGCAGATGAGCCTTGGATAAAAGATCCAGCAAGATTTCCTGGGTTTCTCTTTTTAATTGCTCCAACTCCATCTTCTAATTTCCCTTCTTTGGTAAGAAATGATAAAGAGCATATCCTAGAGCCATACCAACGAAGTTTTGAACCAAATTATGAGGAATCTCCGCTAAGGCTGGCCCCCAGTTGTTTCCTAAAAAGAGCGCTGAAGCTAGTGCATAGCCACCTACCATGATGACAGTAGCAAGTAACAGACCGATATAGCGGGCTTTTCCTTTAAAGCCAGCAAAGTAGCCTTGAGCTCCGTGGAAAAGAAGACTAAAGAACATCCATTGAGGATAACCGGAGACGAGGTCTAAGAGAAAGGCGCCAAGACCACCAACTACTGCTCCTTCTTTGCGCCCCAAATAAAAGGCGGTGAAGTATACACCTAGATCCAGCAAGGTCACCATCCCGGTAGGAGTTGGCAACTTAGTATAATAGCCTAGTACAACTGTCAAGGCGGTTAAAATGGCTAAATGCGCGATTACTTGGGTCCGTTTATTGGTCATATTGAACTACTCCATATTGATCTGATTTTTGAATGGCTTGGTAGACAAAGTCTTTAGAGGCTTTGACAGCTTCTAAGGTTGCCTTCCCTTGGACTAACTGGCTTGCTATGCTAGAGGCAAAAGTACAACCAGCTCCTGTATTATTCTTTTCTAAAACGTCTTCTTCGAAGACCGTAAAGTCTTGGCCGTCATAAAAGACATCGATGGCTTTTTCCTTGTTGAGGCGATTGCCCCCTTTGACCACGACAGTCGCTGCTCCTAATTCATGGAGCTTACGAGCGGCCTCCTTCATATCGTCGAGCGATTGAATCTTGCTTTGAGTCAAGATCTCAGCTTCTGGTAAGTTTGGCGTGATGATGGTCACATAAGGGAAGAACTTGATCAATTCATCTCGAAGGGCTGACACTTCCACGTCATGAGTTTCCTTGCAGACCAAGACAGGGTCTAGTACCACAGGAATCTCCGCATGGGCTTTGACATAGTCCAAGGCTAAGTCTGCCACTTGGACATTTGGCAAGAGGCCGAGTTTAATAGCAGAAAAAGGAACATCCTTGAGAGAGTTGAGCTGTTGAGCAAAGGTCGTCGGATCCACCGGAATGACTTCAAAACCGTGCTCGGTCATAGCGGTCAAACAAGTCACTGCTACAAAGCCATGCTGTTTGTTGGTTGTATAGGTGGCCAGGTCAGCGTGAAGACCTCCCCCACTAAAAATATCATTTCCTGAAATAGCTAGAATCAATTCATTACTCATAACGGATCTCCTTTAAATATAAGCCATTTGGCGCTGCTGTAGGACCTGCTAGATTGCGGTCCTTCTTTTCTAAAATCAGATCGATCTGCTCGATCGGCATCCGATCATTTCCGATCTTCAACAAAGTTCCCACCATATTACGGATTTGCTTGTAGAGAAAGCCATTGCCCGAAAAGGTAAAGAGAAGACGATGATTTGCCACGTCCTCGACCAAGCGAGCCTCTGTAATCGTGCGAACCTTGTCTTCCACACTGGTTCCCGAAGCTGTGAAGCCAGTGAAATCGTGGGTCCCCTCCAATTTTTGGATGGCTTCTTGCATCTTGGCCACATCCAAGGGGTAAGGATAGGAAGTTGCATAGTGGCGCATCATGGGATTCTTGGGGCGGCCATAATCCACGATGAATTCGTAGGTCTTGCTGTGCTTCTTGTAACGTGAGTGAAAGTCATCTGCTACTTGCTCCACCCGGATGAAATCAATATCCTCTGGGGTCTGGGTATCCAGAGCAAAGCGGAGCTTCTCCTCATCCCGTGGCTGAGGGAGATCAAAATGGATGACCTGCCCAAGGGCATGGACGCCTGCATCCGTCCGGCCCGCGCCATGGATGGTCACTGCCTGTCCATGGTTCAGACGCATCAAGGTCTTCTCGATTTCTTCTTGCACACTACGTGCATGCGGTTGTCGTTGGAAACCCGCAAATAGAGTTCCATCGTAAGAAATAGTTGCTTTGTATCGTGTCATGTTTTTATTTTATCAAGTTCATCCAAGCGGAACAAGGCAGAAAAGCAACAACTGTCCGGGTACAGTTTTTAGGACAAAAAAAGAACCAAGTCTTTCCTTTTCCATTTCTGGAAAACTAGAAAAACTTAGTTCAATCGGGGGGCTGATTAGTCTTCTTCCCGTCCTTTGAGACTCATACCTGTCGCTCCTAAGATGGCTCCAAGCAAGGCCAAACCTAAGATAGACTCTTGGCCAGTTTCAGGAAGCTGTTGGCTAGATGGTGTTTGATCATGCACCGGTGCTAGCTTAGCCTCTTCTACTGGTTTTTGATCTGAAGCAACTGGAGCTGGTTGAGCGTTCACAAGTGGCTTCACTTCAGGAGCTACTGGTCTGACTTGATGATGACCTCCTTGACCGACTTGAGGTCGGTCTGCTTGAGGACTTGGACTATCCTGTAAACCTGGAGTCGGAGTGACTACTTTTGCCTCCTTGGTTCCTACTTCCACAATCTCAGAAACAGCTTCTTTCGAAACTTCTGTTCCTACTACTTGGCGACTCTGATCAAGAGCAGATACTGCAACAAATTCACGATGTTGGCCTTTGGCACCAGTCTGAATCACTTTCCGTTCGCCCTTAGCTAAGTCTGGATTCGTACGTTCGACGACTTCAAAATCCAGTTCTTTTTCAACAATTTCCAAGCTTGGTTTGTCTTCTACCAAGGCTCTGACATCATTTTCTGCTTGGCTTCCCACTTGGGTGATTGGTTTCAACTGGCTGAGAGCTTGAGTTAGGCTTGTCACTTGCTCATCTACCTTTTCTTGATGGGCACGACTGATCGTCCAGTTCAATGTATCCAAAACTTTCGCAAGAGCTGAACGTGATTCCTCTGTATAGATGGAAAGATCTGTTGGAACACTGGCAAGAGCCGAACGAAGGGCCGTATAGTCAGCTTTGAAATAGTCCTTATTGTGGTTGGCAAAGGCAGTCATAAGTTCAAAGATTTCTTCTTCCTTGTATTCATTGGCTGGTTCATCTGCCCAGATTCCCAACATACTTCCGGACACCGGCAATTTCACATCAGGGTATTTAGTTGAAGCTAATTGTTCAAACGGAACGGTTTCTGTATTTTGGATGGCTTTTTCGAGTGGATAACTTTGCTCTCCCTTGTGGCCCAAAACATAGTACCAGTCACCGTTGGTGTTGAGGAATTTGTAGCCCTTGTCTGCTAGGTACTGTGGTGATGCCAAATTGTAGCCCCACCATCCTTTAGACCAGTAAGAAATTAAGACATCCTTGTCAAAGGCAACATCATCTTCGTCTCCATAGTAGAAGCCATCGTTAAAGGCCATTGGCTGCAAGCCTTTTTCGCGGGCCATGGCAGCAAGACTGTTGGCGTAGTCCGCAAATTTACCATAGAGCTCATACCATTTGAGGTAGTACCAACCTTGAGCATTAGTGGCATCATTGGCGTATTCGTCTGTTCCGTAGTTAAAGATCTTAGACTTGCCTTTAAAATAGTCCATGTACTTGCCAATTAGGGCCTTAGTAAAGTTGACTGCTTCTTCGTTGGTCAGGTCCATAGTTGTCTTGGAAACCGTATCAAAGGTCGCTTGCGGATGTTCGATACCTAGTTTTTGCATCGCTACCAAAATGGCATCCATGTGGCCTGGACTATTGACTGCTGGGATCAAACCAATGCCTTTTGAGGTAGCATAAGCTAGCAACTCATCCATTTCTGCTTGGGTCAAGGCTTGACCATTTGGATCGTCATTTGGCTGCAAGCCTTTTTCGCGGGCCATGGCAGCAAGACTGTTGGCGTAGTCCGCAAATTTACCATAGAGCTCATACCATTTGAGGTAGTACCAACCTTGAGCATTAGTGGCATCATTGGCGTATTCGTCTGTTCCGTAGTTAAAGATCTTAGACTTGCCTTTAAAATAGTCCATGTACTTGCCAATTAGGGCCTTAGTAAAGTTGACTGCTTCTTCGTTGGTCAGGTCCATAGTTGTCTTGGAAACCGTATCAAAGGTCGCTTGCGGATGTTCGATACCTAGTTTTTGCATCGCTACCAAAATGGCATCCATGTGGCCTGGACTATTGACTGCTGGGATCAAACCAATGCCTTTTGAGGTAGCATAAGCTAGCAACTCATCCATTTCTGCTTGGGTCAAGGCTTGACCATTTGGATCGTCATAATAGGCCTTGGTTCCTTCAAGGATAGCAGCTTTCACATCGTCGCTAGTGTAGGTTTTGCCATTTGCCTCCAGGGTCATATCATCGAGGACAAAGCGCATACCATCATTTCCGACAAGGAGGTGCAAGTCAGAGTACCCTAGCTCACTGGCCTTATCCACGATTCGTTTCAACTGATCCAGTGAGAAGTATTTGCGCCCTGCGTCAATGGAAATCACTTTGCTCTTAGCTAGTTTTTCAGCAGCTTCCTTGTCCGCCAACTCTTTGGCATAGCTTTCTGTATGGACCAAGGCCTCTTGAGCGGCTTTGAGAGAAGCAATCAGTTCTTTCGCTTCTGCTCGAGTCGTGTCTGCTCCTACCCCTTCCAAAGCTTTTTTAGCTTCTGTAAAGGCTACTAGAGACTCTGGTGTATAGTGATCCAAATCAGTTGGAGCTTCTGCAAGAGCTTTTTCAACCACTTCAGGATCTGCTACAAAGTAGTCCGCGTTCTTGTCCGCAAAAGCGTGCATGAGCTTAAAGAGAAGCTCTTTTTTGTAGGTTGCGGATGGCGTATCTGCCCAGGCAGCTACCATTCCACCGATGAAGGGAACCTTAGCCCCATCATTTTTCTGAACGGAATCGATCGCTGATTTAGAAATTCCTTCAAGACCTTGATCAAGATTGTACCAACCTGATCCAGCTTTGTCACGACCGAGGACATAGTACCAAGCATCATTGGTATTAAGAATTTGATGGCCTAGTTCAGACAAAAGCTTGGATGAAGCAACATCATAGCCATTCCAACCACCTGTCCAGTAGGATACAATGATATCCTTATCAAAAGTTCCATAGGAAGTATCGCCATTGTAGTAGATACCATCGTTGAAGGCCATTGGCTTCATCTTGTGTTTTTTCACAATAGCCGCTAGATCATTGGCATATTGGATGAATTTTTCGTATCCTTTGTCTGGATAGCCTTCGTCTGGCCAATACTTGCTGGCTTGAAGGACTTGCCAACCATGGGCATCTGTTGCATCATTGGCATATTCGTCCAAACCAATGTTAAAGATTTCTGTCTTGCCACTGAAATAAGCCGCATACTTGTCCACCAAGGCTTTGGTGAAATCTAGGGCTTTTTGGTTGTCTAAATCAACGGTCCGTTCTGATTTTTTCGTACCAAAGTAATTGAAGTGAGGGTTTTCGATCCCCAATTGCTCCATAGCTGTCAGAATTGCATCCATGTGCCCTGGGCTATTGATCGTTGGAATCACGCCTATATTCTTGGATTTGGCATAAGCCAAAATGTCATCCATTTGAGCCTGAGTCAAGGCTGTTCCATTTGGATCATCATAATAAGCTTTGGTTCCTTTTTCGACTGCTTCCTTCACCGCCTGGCTAGAGTAGGACGTATCTCCTACCTGCAAGGACATATCATCAAGAACAAAGCGCAAACCATCATTTCCAACTAAGAGATGCAAATCGGTATAGCCCGTCTTACTAGCTTCATCAATGATTTCCTTGATTTGATCAGGTGAGAAGTATTTGCGACCGGCATCGATAGAGATGACCTTTTTCTTAGCCAATTTTTCTTCTTGCTCTGGATCTTTAGCTGGTGTTTCAGTCGTTGCTGTTACCGGTTGAGCTGCCACATCAGCTTCTGTGACAGAGATTGCTTCTTCACGAATCAAGCGATCAAGATCGGATGCGCGTAATTCTCGATCAGGTAGGGTCGGTTGACTTTGATCGACGATCGGAGCAGGAACAATTGGTTTTTCTACTGCTGGCTGAGTAGCTTCCTCAGTAGTAGAGGGAGGCAAATCTCCTTCACTTGCTTGCGTCGGAAGAGTCGTTGCAGGACTTTCTGTAACGCTCGGCGTATCTGCTGCTACAACTTGACCACTGGCAAAAAAGCCAACCAGTACCGAAGCAACTCCTACAGCATACTTGCGAATAGCATAACGTGGTTGATGTGATTTCATCAGGACCTCCTAAATTTTGTTGTGTGTAAACGCTTACTCTCAGTCTATCTAGAAAGCCTGCCCTCGTCAAGGCTTCTTTGAAATGTTCTTTAATTAAGAGAAGAAGCTATAAAATTTTATCCCTATATTTTATTAAAACTAGCGGACACAAGAAAAAGAGCTTGACTGTTAAAACCAAACTCTTTATTTTTATTCTCAAAAAACAAACGCTCTGAGTTACCGACTTCTGTCTCTTAGCGCAGTGGTTGATTGCTCAAAACACAGTTTTAAGGTGCGGATAGAGATTGCGGAGCAAGCCCCTTTTGAATCAACTGGGCGGGGGGACTAAAAAGGTTCGGGGGACCTTTTTTGCCCGAGCCTTGAAATCGAGAAGCGAGGAAGAAATCAAACTCTTCGAGTTACTGATTTCTGTCTCTCGGCGCAGTGGTTGATTGGAACTACTCCTACCTACGGTACTTGTACTTCCTAATCAACTGTGCGGGGGCAGGACTACGAAATCGAGACTGCGTTTACCGATTTCTGTCCTGCTCCCTATATTGCCCAATCTCCGTTGCGGAATACTGGGACGCGAGTGCCGTCTTCTCGGATGCCGTCGATATCCATTTGGCTTGAGCCAATCATGAAGTCGACGTGGACGTCTGAGCGGTTAAGTCCTGCTGCTTCGAGTTCTTCTTCTGTAAACTCTGCGCCACCTTCTACACTAGTTGCATAGGCTGCTCCGATGGCCAAGTGGTTAGAGGCATTTTCATCAAAGAGGGTATTAAAGAAGGTAATGCCTGATTGGGAAATTGGGCTTGGGTCTGGTACGAGGGCACATTCACCCAAGGCACGCGCTCCCTTGTTTTTGAAGACCAAATCTTTCATGACTTGATCACCTTTTTCAGCTGTAATATCTACAATTTCCCCATTTTCAAAGGTCACTTTGATCCCTTCGATGATATTCCCATTGTAGCTAAGCGGTTTTGTAGAAGTGACATAACCTTCTGCGCGACGGAAGTCAGGAGCTGTGAAGACCTCTTCTGTCGGCATATTTGGCAAGAAGCCTTCGCCTTGGGCATTGATCGCTCCGGCTGATTCCCAAACGTGGTTTTTC
This sequence comes from Streptococcus ilei, assembly GCF_000479335.1. Lineage (NCBI taxonomy): Bacteria > Bacillati > Bacillota > Bacilli > Lactobacillales > Streptococcaceae > Streptococcus > Streptococcus ilei. The sequence goes on along the minus strand of NC_022584.1, from coordinate 1,831,566 downwards.
GGTAAACCAAGGGTCAAATCTGTTCCAGGTGCTGTGTAATGAAGGGCTGAGAATTGCTCTTTGTTAAGTGTATCTGCCTTGCTCTTGAGAATAGCAGCATGCTCTTCCCAAGCCTTAACCGGATCTTCTTCGTAAACTCGACAAGTCTTGAAGATTTGATCCCACAGGAGATCCACTGCTTCTTCGTCGCTAGCCGCATTTGGGAAGACTTTTTTCGCCCATTCTACCCCTGCTGCTGCTGCAACTGTCCAGCTGACCTTGTTAGCCTGAGTGGCGATGCGCATGGGTTTCATGGCCATGCCCAAAGCCTTAGCAGAAGAAGAAAGTTTCTCTGAATCAACGCCATTTAAGGCACCTGGATCAGACGAGCGCACACCCAAGCGACTCGCCTTGTGGTCCAAGAGGTAGTTCATCTCTGCAATCTTGTAGTCAGGTACATTGTCCAAGCGATCCATCGGGGCATGGAGGAATTTTTCCCGGTTAGTGAAGTCATCCGCCCATTGGATAATGACTTCGTGAGCACCCAAGGCATAGGCTTCTTTCACGATCAAGTGGGCTAATTCTCTTTGCTCCACATCGATGTTCAAAGCCAAGGTATGGCCAGGTTGCACATTAACTCCGTTCGCAACTAACAATTTAGCATATTTTTCTAAGTTTTCTTTAAAATTTGGTAAAACCATTTTTCAATCCTTTTCTATATTAATCCTTTAAGAGTGACAAGAGGTTTGCTACTACGATAGTGGAGCAGACCAAGGCAGTGACTTTTAAAATTGTATCGGTATCTAACTCTAATTGATAGTTAAATGTTTTTTGAGCAGGTTTGTCTTCTGCAAAAATTTTCACCCTCATCGTTCCATTCCTTTCTTAGTCATCCTCCTCACCTAGATAGAGGAGTCGTGCCTCTGGGCTGTTGGTAAGAATATCGATATAGGTTTCATAATCATTGGGCAGGGGCTTTCCTAAAGAGATATCTAGCTCTGGATTCACATTTTTCCCATGGAGAAAGCAGAGATAGAGACGTTCATTGAGCGTCGGAAAGGCTTCAATCGACATGAGCTCAGCCTGACCTACCCGCTCCCAATCTTGCTCTTGGATATCTGGTAGGATATAGGCTTGGAAGAGTCCCATTAGAGGATTATCCTCTGGTTGTCCACTATCCTTATCCGCTAGAACCAAAGAACAACGTCTACCAAAACCTGCAAGTTGGCGCTCCCGTCCCTTCACCGAAACCGTAATCGGATGCCCTTCCATATGGCTGTAAATCCATTCTTTGGGTAGCCGATAATCTAACAGAGGCTCAAGATCTTTGATAATCGTTACAGGACTAGAGCGTAGAAACTGACGAGTGACTGCTTTACAAAAGAGAATATCCTCCTCTTTCAAGGTCACTCCCTTCCAGCTATTATCCTCCTTAAAATGGTTAAAAAACACCAGATAGGGCTCTCGGACCATTTGCGCTAAGACATAGACGCCATTCCGTAGGCGAATGGAAATGACTTTCCCTGACTTCCAGGGTGTTGCTCTTTTTTTCTTTTCTATCATTAGCCAACCTCAAAGCGAGCGAGGATCCTTGAATCCATTAAAACAAATCACTATGACTTCCTGTCCTCAGCAAGTTTAAAATCAATTCCGACTTGTCTACCTTATAGACCAAAAGCCAATCTGGTTGGATATGACACTCACGAACCCCTTGAAAATGTTTGGACGTCGTCAATTGATGGTCGCGATATCTAGCAGGAAGTTCTTTTTCTTGAACAAGAAAATTCAATACTTCTTCTAATAATTCTGCCTTCAACCCACGCTTCATAGCCAACTTAAAATCTTTTTTAAACTGTTTATGGTAACGAATTTTAAGCACGCAAGTCCTCCATCAAGTCTGAGACAGATTCAAAAGACTGACTCATATTACGATTTTGGTCTACATCCATTACTACTTGGAGCAATTTTTGATTCTCATCAAGCCTAACATCAAAAGGCAAACCCTGATATTGAATTGCCTGACGAAGGAAAATATTGATAGCTGTTGTCATATCCATTCCTAAATGATTAAAAACCTGTTGGGCCTGCTCCTTAACCTCACTATCCAGACGGATGCTCATACTCGTCTTTGGCATATTCTCACCTTCTTTCTATTGATTATTTTAACAAAAAAGACGGCTAATGTAAACCCATTGGATATACAATGGATAGCTGTTAGCTAAAATATAGTAAAGAAATAAAATTAATGTCCCAAATATGGGAGATCTCAGCCTGAGTTTTAGTTTTAGAATATAATGTTGCTATCATAGATTAAGAGGTGAAAAATATGAACCAGATTATGAAACAATATAAATTACTATATTTCTTGATTATTTTATTAAGTTTGACAAGTGCTCTTTTAATGACATTCTTCTCTCTTCAATTAGGAAGAATACTTGATAGTATAACTAATTCAAATAGTGGATTACTCTTTCATATCACTATTTGTGTAAGTTTAATTTTACTGTGGTTCTTTATCTCTTGTTCTTATTCCTATCTTAAAAATCAATATGTAAAAAAAGTTATTATAGATCTAAAAAAGGGTCTCTTATTACATTATTTATCGCGTGAATTTAACCAAATTGACAACCGTAACCATTCAGATTTCTTAAATAATATCACCAAAAATAGTGACCTTATTCAAGAAAATTTATTGATTCCTAGAATCTCTCTAATTGCAAATTTAGGGACCCTTATCATGAGTGTGGTTGCCATTATCTATATAGAATGGCGATTAGCATTAGTCTTTCTTTTATTGTCGAGTATAACGATTTTTCTATCTCAAATTCCTGGAAAGTTAATGACTAAAGCAACTAATAATTATTCCCTACAAAATAGTCACTATTTGTCAAAAATGACAAACTTTATTAATGGTTTTGAACAAATTAAGTTATTAAATATTCAAAGCTGGACCCAAGAAAAAATTCAGGGAATCAGTTTAGAATTTGAAGAGTCCAGAAAGACATATCAATTCTTAAAAGACTTAGCTTCAACTACTGGAATTTTACTAAGTTTTGGCTCTCAACTATCCTGTATGGTCGCTGGTATCTTTTTTGTAAGAAATAACTTACTGACTATTGGACTACTAGTAGCAAGTATTCAATTATTAAACGGTGTTTTTGCTCCATTACAATCTATTCTTTACAATAAAAATTTAATCAGCAGTAGCAAGTCCATTATTGATAATATCCAAGAAAATCTATATGAGACAAATCATGGAACTTTCCATAAAACAAGTACAATTGATTGTGATAACATTTCGACTATTTCTATTAGCCAATTATATTATGAAATTGAAAATAGAATATTATTTGATCATTTTTCCTATGAATTTAAAAAAGGCAAGCGCTATGCGATTATCGGTGCTTCAGGAACTGGGAAAACAACTTTAGTAAAATTAATACTAAATTATTATCCAAAAAATCTTTATGATGGAGAAATAAAAATCAACGGAAAACAGAATATTGATATGCCCTCAGAGGAGTTATATAAAGATATTGCGTTTGTGCAAAAAAATGACTTTCTAATTGAAGGCAATATTCTAGAGAATATCAAATTGGCTAGAAACCTTCATTTAACTGAAAAATTAAGAAAATCCTTAGGTTTTAATGAAGACTTCCTTCGTAAAAACCTAGCTCAATCAAACAAAATCATTTCAGAAGGAGAAAAGCAACGAATTGATTTAGCTAGGTTTTTAGTCAAAACATATTCAGTTTATATATTTGACGAACCTACAAGTAACCTTGATCCAATAAAAGCAAAAGAAATAATGGACTACATTCTATCCATTAAAGATGCAATTGTTATTGTCATTACTCATGATCAAAATCCAGAAATATTGGAAGAGTTTGATCACGTTATTACCTTATAGATAAATGGCCTAGTCTACTAAATGAATGATGTGTTTCTCAAAGTATTGTTTGTAATTTTTGTAGATTGTTTTATTGAAGAGTTCGAAAATTTTTAAAGCTTCTTTGATTTTTAAAAGTGATTTTTGATTATGATAGAATTTCAGTTCCAAATATCCATCTAAATATAGCAAAATAGTTTGTTCAAAAAAATCTGTGGAATCCGCTAATATATTCTTCGTAGCCTGTTTTAAAAATAAAGATTCCTCATATAAGTCGTTCTCAATCATTATAATCAAAGAATTGAGAAGTAGTTGAATGAGAGATTGTCTATTTCTAGGTATAGGACTATACAACTTCCCTTTTTTGAGCGCCTCTTTGGCATATCTAAATAATAAATCTGGAGATAGAACACGACAGCAATTTCCAAGGATGAGCGTTTCGTAATAACCCCAGTTTTCAACGGAAAATAAATAGTTTGTAAGATAAGAGGCGTCTTGACGACTCAATTGATGATTCTTATCCATTCCCGAAACAATACTTTCGATGAAAATAGCATTTAATTTATGGTAATGAGAATTTGTCTCATGAAAAAGTTCTATTTCTTTCTCTACCATATCTAGTAATGCTTGAGCATCTTCATTATATGTGGCCTGTTTAACAGAAGCTATTAAGGTATTAAAATCCGAAGGTTGATAATGATTACAGATAAGCAGAAATTCTTCTAGTGTTACTCCTATTCTTTCAAGAAGATACAATAACTTAAAGACAGAAATCTCTGTTTCTCCTAATTCAAATCTAGATATTTGAGATTTTGAAATTTCAGCACCTGCTAATGAAGAAATAGAAATCCCCTTTTCTTCTCTTATTTTCCTATAAGTTTCACCTAAAATCATACTTATCTCCATTCCATATCGAAAAGTTATTAAGGTATAGCAAACACTACTTCCATTAAGCTTACTCTTGTTTGAGAGTATCATTATTAGTAATTTATAGCAATCATTTTTGATAATTTCAATATATAACTTCCTAAAGTTTTAGTCTTTGTATAAAAACTTACTTATATTCTATCATATCTAAAAACCAGTAGAAATGAAAATCATAAAAATTCATCTCTACTGGTTTTACTGTTAAGTCTTAATTAGATGAAACTTAGTCGGCTTATTTGAACAAGTTGACTTTAAATTAAAACAAATCATCAAAGAGACTGAGCTGGTTGTCTTCTGGCATATTGCCAAGAATTCCCATCTCGTCCATCTTTTCCACCAAGGTTGAGGAGACGCCACCACGTTTGCGCAACTCTGTTTTAGAAAGGAATTCTCCTTCTTTGCGAGCTCGTACAATCTGCTTGGCTACGTTTTCTCCCAATCCATCCATGGCAACAAATGGTGGAATAAGGGTGTCTCCATCGATGATGAATTCCGTCGCATCACTGCGATAGAGGTCTAGCTTACCAAACTTGAAGCCACGCTCCCACATCTCATTGACAATTTCAAGGGTCGTGTAGAGGTCAATCTCCACATTGGAAGCTTCGTTGTTCTTGCGTTTTTCAGCAATCTCCTTCATCCGCGCTTTCACGGCTTCTAGGCCTGCACCCATAGTCTTGATATCAAAGGCCTTGGCACGGATTGAGAAGTAAGCACAGTAATAGTAGAGCGGATGATGAACCTTAAAGTAAGCCACCCGCAAGGCCATCATAACGTAGGCTGCCGCATGGGCTTTGGGGAACATGTACTTGATTTTCCCACAAGATTCGATGTACCATTCAGGTACATTGTTAGCCTTCATGGCCTCGATATAGCCATTGCGCTCTTCTTCAGGAATCTTGAGCCACATGCCTTTCCGCACCCGCTCCATGATGGTAAAGGCCATTTTTGGATCTAGGCCAGCGTGCATGAGGTAAACCATGATGTCATCCCGACATCCGATAACGGTTGATAGGTCAGCAATACCCGCCTTGATCAAGTCTTGGGCATTTCCCAACCATACGTCGGTACCGTGAGACAGACCAGAAAGCTGAAGCAACTCGGCAAAGGTCGTCGGATGGGTTTCATCGACCATACCCCGAACAAAGTTGGTCCCAAACTCTGGGATCCCCAGCATACCAGTCGAGGTACCGATTTGCTCCGGTGTGACTCCTAAGATATCGGTTCCTGAGAAGAGGGCCATGACACCAGGATCATCCATTGGGATATCGTTTGGATCAATGCCTGATAAGTCCTGGAGCTTGCGAATCATAGTCGGATCATCATGTCCCAGGACATCGAGTTTAAGGACGTTCTCATCGATATCGTGGAAGTTAAAGTGAGTAGTCTGCCATTCAGCTGTCACATCATCTGCTGGGTACTGCACAGGGGTGAAGTCATAGACATCCATATAGTTAGGGATAACAACGATCCCTCCTGGGTGCTGACCAGTCGTCCGTTTAACCCCAGCTGCTCCTTGGGCTAGCCGTTCCACCTCTGCATCCCGGTAATACTTGCCGTAGTCCCGCTCATAGCCTTTAACAAACCCATAGGCGGTCTTGGCTGCAACTGTACCTACTGTTCCTGCCCGGAAGGCATATTCTTCTCCAAAAATATCACGGACATCCAAGTGGGCACTCGGCTGATCTTCCCCTGAGAAGTTCAAATCGATATCGGGTACCTTGTCCCCATCAAAACCAAGGAAGGTCTCGAAAGGAATGTCTTGGCCGTTTTTGCTGAGTTGGTGACCACAGTTTGGACAGTCCTTATTGGGCATATCAAATCCTGAACCATAAGAACCATCCGTGATAAACTCACTGTATTTACACTCCCCGCAGACATAGTGAGGAGAGAGCGGATTAACCTCGGTAATCCCGATCATGGTCGCAACGAAACTGGAGCCGACAGATCCCCGGGAACCAACCAAGTAGCCCCGTTCATTGGAACGGTGCACCAAGAGTTGGGAAGCCAGATAGATCACGGCGAAGCCATTCCCCAGGATAGAGGTTAATTCTTTTTCAATCCGTAAATCAACAATATCAGGTAGCGGATTGCCATAGATTTCAAAGGCCTTCTGATAGGTCAATTCGGCAACCGTTTCTTCGGCCTTGTCGATAAATGGGGTATAGAGGTCACCCTTGACCACTTCGACAGGTTCAAAGATTTCTGCCAGAGCATTGGTGTTTTCAATGACCAGTTTTCGTGCTAAGTCTTCCCCTAGAAAAGCAAATTCATCCAGCATTTCATTGGTTGTACGGAAATGGGCTTTTGGTAGGGGTGCAGGTTGGGCGTTTTCTCCATGACCGATGGTCCGGTTAATCATGGCCCCTTGCCCAAGACTGCGGACAATGATTTCTCGATAAATCTCATCCTCGGGCTCAAGGTAGTGGACATTTCCTGTCGCGAGGACTGGCTTGCCAAGGCGATCTCCCACCTCAATCAAGCTCTTGATGATAGTCTGGAGCTCGTCCATGTCTTTGACCTGCTCTTTAGCAATGAGGGGCGCATAGATGGCTGGAGGCATGACCTCAATAAAGTCATAATACTTGGCCACTTCCACTGCCGCATCAACTCCTTGAGAGACGACCGCGTCAAAGACTTCTCCTTCAGAACAAGCCGTTCCCAGGATTAAACCTTCCCGGTGGGCATCTAAAACTGTTCGCGGAATCCGAGGAACTCCCTCAAAATATTGGGTATTGGAAAGGGAGACCAATTTGAACATGTTTTTCAAGCCCGTCTGGTTCTTGACATAGATGGTTGCGTGTTTGACCCGAGCCTTTTTGTAGGAATCCGGACTAATCAAATCCAAATTCAGCTTGGCAAGATTAGTCACGCCATGCTTTTCTGCTACATCCTTGATAAAGATAAAGAGCAAGCGACCCGTCGCTTCTGCATCATAGTTGGCCATGTGGTGGTGTTCCAAGGCAACCCCAAACCGCTTGGTCAAGGGGCCCAAACCATGACGCTTGTACTCTGGATAAAGGTTCCGAGCAAACTCTAACGTATCAATTACTGGCTGGGTGATTTTGGGAAGGCCATGACGCTCATAGTTGGCATTCATGAAGCCCACGTCAAAAGTGGCATTGTGGGCAACCAAAACCGCATCCTTGCAGAATTCCTGGAACTCCTCCAAGACCTGTTTCAAAGGTTTGGCATTGCGAACATGGTCATCGGTAATGCCTGTCAGATCCGTTGTAAAGGCGGAAATGGGGTGCCCTGGATTGATAAACTCATCAAATTCAGCAATGATATTGCCCTTGTGCATTTTAGACGCGGCAACCTGAATCAGATCATTGTAAATTGCTGAGAGTCCTGTCGTTTCCACATCAAAAACCACATAGGTCGCTTCATGAAGGTCTAGATCGACTTCATTGTAGGTAATCGGTACACGGTCTTCAACGATATTGGCTTCCATCCCATAGATGAGTTGGATACCAGCTTTTTTAGCTGCCTTGTAACCATGAGGGAAGGACTGCACATTCCCATGATCGGTAATAGCAACTGCCTTGTGGCCCCATTTGGCTGCTTTTGCGACCAACTCCTCTACCTCAGGTAGGGCATCCATGGTCGACATATTGGTATGGGCATGGAACTCGACCCGACGCTCGCCTTCTGGCATCAGATCCTTACGCTCATAGTGGACCACTTCTTGAACATCTTGAACATTCATGGTCAAATCTCGTGTAAAGTTATTGACCTCGATATTCCCACGAACCCGTAACCAAGAGTTTTTCTTGATCATATCAAACTTCTGAGCTTCTTCTTCATTTTTAGCCCATTTCTGGAGCGAAAAACTGGAGGTATAGTCGGTCATCTTGAAATTGATCAAGACTCGACCTGTCCGAGTTACCTTTTGCTCGACATCAAAGACTACCCCTTCAAAAACAATGCGGTTCTCTTCTGTCGTGATATCAATCATAGGAGTGATCTCTGCCTTATCCAGCTTAGGCTTGGCCGCAGCCTTTTTGGCTTTGAAATCAAAGGCTGGTTTTTCCTCTGCTGGTGGAGGAGCCATTTGAGACAAGGACTCCATGGCCCGCAATGTTTCTTCGTTGGCTGCTTGGAAGATTTGATCCTTCTCAGCTTCGAAGGCCTGTTGGAGTTCTTCTGTCAACTGGTCATCAGCTTCTACCCGACACTGAAAATGAGGAAAACCAAACTTGGTCAATTGACTAGCAAGATTTGGCAGATGATTTTTCCGGTGATGCTCCGTATCCACAGATGAAGGGCCACTAATAATCAGCTCTCCTCCCTGTGCACGAACCTGCAAGTGTTGATACATGCTCTTAAAGCCCTGACTCGCACAGGGACCATCTTCAAAAGCTTCCTGGTAATAGGCTTGCAAGAGCTCCTCACTAAAAGTTGGATTCTTTACCTGAATCTCAAACACCGCTCGATTGCCTGTCTTTGAAAACTCCTCAGCCAAGCGGTTTTTGAGCTCCCGAAAAATAGTGATGGGAAGAATTTCGGCAAAAACAAAACGAAATTCCCAAACACGACTGAGCTTATGGACGATGACCTCTTGGATTTCAGCCCCTTCAAAAGCGCCTGATTCACGCATTTCCAAAGGCATCCCTAACTGATTCATTAAGATTTCAAAGCTAGTTGACATGATTTCTCCCTGACGAATTACTAGCCTTTATTTTATCATATTTCGCCTAACTTTTCGACTGTCAGAAGGTCCTTTCATCTAGCTGGCTCAGCTTACAAAAAAGAAGGCTAGGGTGTTGAGCATCCTAGCCTTCTACTATTGCTTATTTATTTAAAATTGAAAGGGTTTCAAGCAGGTTGTCTGCATGCACTTCAATCGTGTCTCCTGAAGCTTTGATTTTCACTTCTACGATACCGTCAGCTGCTTTCTTCCCAACAGTGATGCGGATTGGCAAACCAATCAAGTCACTATCGCTAAATTTAACACCTGCACGTTCGTTACGGTCATCCACCAAGACTTCGTAGCCAGCCTTGACCAATTGGTCTTCGATCTTGCTAGTCAATTCAAGAGAGGCTTCGTCTTTGACATTTACTGGAATCAAATGCACATCAAACGGCGCCAATTCTTTAGGGAAGTTGATTCCCCAAGCGTAACGGTATTCACCTTTTGGTGTCTTATTAACGAAGAGGCGAGCGTGTTGTTCCATGACTGCTGAAAGGAGACGACTCACACCGATACCATAGCAGCCCATGATGATTGGCACAGCACGGCCATTTTCATCCAAGACATCTGCACCCATACTTGCTGAGTAGCGAGTACCGAGTTTGAAGATGTGACCAATCTCGATCCCACGCGCAAAGTTGAGAACACCTTGTCCATCTGGAGAGATTTCACCCTCACGCACTTCACGGATATCCACATATTCGGCAGTAAAGTCGCGACCTGGATTCACACCCGTCAAGTGGTAACCATTTTGGTTAGCACCCACAACAGCATTGCGGCTATCTTGCACTTTGCGATCTGCAATAATTTTGACAGTTTCTGGAAGATTGACTGGACCAAGAGAACCAAAGTCAGCTCCCAACAATTCTTTCACTTCTGCCTCAGTTGCAGGTTCCAAGAAGTCAGCTCCAAGGTGGTTTTTCAACTTGACTTCATTGAGTTGGTCGTTGCCAACCAATAGAGCTACAACTGGCTCTTGGTCTGCAATATAAACCAAGGTCTTGATTGTTTGGTCTTCAGAGATATTCAAGAAGGCAGCTACTTCATCAATTGATTTGACACCTGGTGTTTCTACACGAGCCACTTCTTCTTCCGTCACAACACGGTTGCTTGGTTTGTAGGCGTTTGTCGCCATTTCCAAGTTAGCTGCATAGCTTGACTCACTTGAGTAGGCAATCGTATCTTCACCAGAAACCATCCATTTCAGTAATTCTGCCTTAATTTCTTCTTGCACTTCTGCAGGAATCTCGTCAAATGATGCGACTGACTTGTCTAAGACCACCCAACGGTCAAGGTCTGTTCGTGAAGGAGTGATGGCCATAAACTCTTGGCTATCCTTACCACCCATGGCTCCACCGTCACCGATGATGGCTTTGAAGTCCAAACCACTGCGAGTGAAGATACGCTCATAGGCTGCCTTGTACTCATCATAGGTCACATCCAAGCTATCGTAGTTAGCGTGGAAGCTGTAACCATCTTTCATGATGAACTCACGAGTACGAAGAAGTCCATTACGAGGACGTTTTTCATCACGGTACTTAGGCTGGATTTGGTAGAGATTCAGTGGCAACTGCTTGTAAGACTTAACAGAATCACGGACAATAGCTGTGAAAGTTTCTTCGTGAGTTGGCCCCAAGATAAAATCTGACTTCTCACGATTTTTCAATTTGTACAAGTCTTCCCCGTAAGTTTCATAACGGCCAGATTCGCGCCAAAGGTCAGCGCTGAGAAGGGCCGGGGCCAACATCTCAACGGCACCAATCTTATCAAATTCCTGACGCATGATCTTCTTAGCTTTTTCGATTACACGGTTGGCAAGTGGTAGGTAAGAGTAGACACCTGCTGATACTTGACGAACATAACCAGCACGGAGCATCAAAGCGTGGCTGATGACCTGGGCATCACTTGGCATTTCGCGAAGTGTTGGAATAAGCATTTTACTTTGTTTCATTCAGATTCATTCCTTTTCTATTTCAAAAATAATTTCATGATATCGTTCCAAGTCACAGCAATCATCAAAATAACCATGACCGCCACTCCAGCAAGGGTCAAGTAGGTTTCTACCTCCTGTTTAAGAGGTTTTCTACGAACAAGCTCGATCAGATTGATCAAGATTTTCCCACCATCCAAAGCCGGAATAGGAATCAAGTTAAAGATTCCGATATTAATAGACAGCATGGCCATCAAGGATAGGATAGCTGGAAGTCCTAGCTCCGCAGCTTGCGAACTAGCTTTGTAGATCGCTACCGGACCACCCAACTTGTTCAAACTAAAGTGGAAGATGATATCCTTCAAGGCCGTCAAAATACGAGTTGCTGTGTACCAAGTATCTGTCACACCTGAGAAAAGCTTATCTAGGAAGCCTGTCTTGACAGCATTGGTCACACCGATATAATACCGTCCCCCATCTTCTTCTGGTTGAACCGTCACTTTTTGAGTTTTCCCGTCTCGTTCATAGGTAATCGTTACTTCTGGATTTTTTCCTTGGTTACGGGTCGCCTTCTGGACAGAATCTGTCAACTCATCCCAGTTGGAGACCTTGTATTCATTGATTTGAACGATCTGGTCATTGTCTTTCAAACCAGCCTTAGCCACCACTCCTTGGGGAACGACCTGAACATGGTTGCTATAGTAGTCCACTGCACCTCCCTGCATAAAGGCAAGGAGAGAGTACACGACAATACTTAAGATAAAGTTGTTCATTGGACCAGCAAAGTTGGTCATCAGGCGTCCCCAGATACTAGCGTTTTGATACTGCACATCCAGAGGAGCAATCCGTACTTCTGTCCCATCTTCCTCAACGATGGTTGCATCATGGTGGACAGGATAAGTTTTGGTCTCTTCGATAACGATTCCTGTAATTTGAAGTTTATCCTCAAAATCAAAATCTGTGACATTCATGGGAAGAGCTGTCTGATCGATATTTTTCCCAGAAAGGTTGATCCGAACAACTGTTCCCTCAGGGTTCAAAGTTAGACTGACAGGCGTTCCTGTCTTAATCTCTGTTGTATCTTCGCCCCAGCCTGCCATTCGGACATAGCCCCCCAATGGAAGGATTCGAATAGTATAGGCTGTTCCGTCTTTGCCTACATGGGCAAAAATCTTGGGCCCCATCCCAATCGCAAACTCGCGAACAAGGATGCCTGATTTCTTTGCAAAATAGAAATGGCCGAACTCATGTACCAGGACAATGACGCCAAAAATGATAATAAAGGCAATAAATTGCATACACGCTCCTTCGTTTTATCTGATGATAGGATGATTTCTGTTTAAAACAGACCAAAGAATAGCATCAGTGGGAAAACAAAAATCAAGCTATCAAATCGATCCAAGACACCACCGTGACCAGGAATAAAACGGCCAGAGTCTTTCACTCCAAAATGGCGCTTGATGGCACTTTCGACTAGGTCACCAAACTGAGCTGCTATACTGAAAAGAATGGTAAAGAGAATCATGGTCACCCAACCGTAAGAGCCTGCAACGGTACGATCTAGCATCATAAAGATCATCGTCACAACGACAGCACAAGCAATCCCGCCTAGACTTCCTTCAACAGTCTTGTTAGGTGATACTCTTGGCAAGAGTTTTTTCTTACCGAACTGGCTCCCAATAAAGTAGGCTCCTGAATCCGTAGCCCAAACAATAAAGAGGGCCAAGAGAATCTTATCTACACCTGCTAAGCGTGCTTGAATCAAAGCATGGAAACCAAAGCCAACATAAAAACTTGAAGCAATCGGATAGACAACCTCGTCATAGGTGTAGCCTTGCGCCAAGACAGTCGTTCCCATCAATAATAAGACCAAAAGGCCATAGGCGATGAAATTGCCACCCGCTGGTAAGAAGGGAAGGTAACTCTCTAAAGGCAACGCCAACACAAGAGCTGCTAGCATGGCCAAGGCTCCTTCGATGGTTTCAGTCTGCAGACCTTTCATCTTCAACAATTCATGAACACCCAACATAGCGATAAGTCCCACTACAATCTGGAACACAAGGCCTCCCATAAGAACAACTGGGATAAAGAATGCTAGGGCGATTCCTCCAAAAATCACTCGCTTCTGTAAATCTTTTCTCATCTATTTCTCTCCTATACACCACCAAAACGTCGATGACGATGGCTGTATTCTTCTATTGCTTCATGCAAGGCCTTTTCTCCAAAGTCAGGCCACATCACATCGGTAAAGTAAAGCTCACTATAGGCTGCTTGCCAAGGTAAAAAGTTGCTCAAGCGAAGCTCGCCACTAGTCCGAATAATCAGATCAGGATCTCGTAAGTCCTTGGGTAGACTACTGGTATACAAATAATTGGCAATCATCTCTTCTGAAATATCGCCTGGATTCAAGCGCGCATCTAGGACTTCCTGGGCAATTTGTTTGACTGCTTGGGTCAGTTCTGCCCGTCCTCCATAGTTCAAGGCGAAATTCAATATCAAGCCTGTATTGGAGCGTGTTAAGGCCTCTGCCTTTTCCAGAGCCTCCAAGGTTTCCTTCGGAAGACGGGAAACCTCGCCAATCATCTGGATCTTCACATTATTTTTGTGAAGCTCTGGAACAAAGCGGTCATAGAATTCAACTGGAAGATTCATGATAAAGCTCACTTCCTGTTGAGGACGTGTCCAGTTTTCAGTTGAGAAAGCATAGACCGTTAGGGCCTGCACACCCATCTCCTTGGCTGCAATGGTTACTTCTTGCAAAGCCTCCATACCAGCTTTATGCCCAAAGACACGAGGTTGCATCCGTTTTTTGGCCCAACGACCATTCCCATCCATGATAATTCCAATATGCTTGGGCACTTCTAGGGGAACACTTAACTTTTCTTTCTTTTTAAAACGAAACATGTTTTTCTACCTATTTCACTGTTTTTATCGCTTCATTATATCATAAATCCGCTTAAAATGGCAGTCTTGTCCCTTTTCTAGGGGGATCTAGCTAAAAATGAAAAAAGCGACCTTTTGATCGCTCCTTCTTATTATTCACCGTCGATGATAGAATCTGATTCGCCAGCGCCTTCAACTGCACTAGCTGTCACTCCTTCTGAAACTGGCAAAACTGTTTTAATAGCTGTCAATTCAAATGTGAGATATACGCCATCCACATCCAAGACAACGGTTTTCCGTTCAGTATCTACTTCATCAACTGTTCCATACAAACCACCGATGGTAATCACTTCATACCCTTTTTGAAGCTTGTTCAAGCTTTCCATCCGTTTTTGGTATTGTTTCTTTTGGCTACGGCTCATGAAGAACATCATTCCGACCATTAGCGCAAGCATAAATAGCAAGGTTGTACCACTTTGCATCCCATTTCTCCTTTTTAAATCATATATGCTCTACTATAGCAAATTTTATAGGTATTTTCAATACGAACCCTTGATTTTCAAAAAAATAAGTCCTTAGATGGAGGTGTCCAACCACTATTTGATTCGGACAGCTTTTCTAGTGCTTTCTTTTTTAGAAAAAGAAAAAACCATAAAAAATAGGTTTTTGCTAATCGATTGTGATTCCATATTTTTCATGATTTTTATCATACCATTCAATCAACAACATGGCTGTTTGATAGGTAATATTTTTAATTTTACTGGTTCCTTTTGTCAAGG
Source organism: Streptococcus ilei (assembly GCF_000479335.1). Classification (NCBI taxonomy): domain Bacteria; kingdom Bacillati; phylum Bacillota; class Bacilli; order Lactobacillales; family Streptococcaceae; genus Streptococcus; species Streptococcus ilei. The sequence continues at coordinate 1,816,489 of NC_022584.1, read as the reverse complement.
TAGCTAGACTCATCTTGCTAATATCTGTCTCAGTCGCTACTCTATAACTTGTCACCTTTCCATCCACCATCAATTGAACGACAGCTTCAACTTTCTTATAATCTTTTGTCGAATAAATATCAATTGGATTTTTCATAAAATCATCCTATCCCCTTAAATTTAGTCTTTTATATATTATATAATTTATTTGTTCATTTATAAGAAAATCTTGCTTACAGACGCTTTCTAAGGCATTTTCATGCTGTATTTTGCACTAATTTATGAAAAAACATACCTATTTTTTATCATTTTTCACTTTCTGGGAAAAAAAACGATAAAACTATACCTCATATATTTTCTTTTGTTGACATTAAAAAGGCTAAGAATTTCTTCCTAGCCTTCTTTTTCAAACTGATTTTCTCTTGTTTATGGAGCTAGATGTTTCGGTTATTCTTCTGAGGTTCCATTCTCTTTAATAACCAATTCTCCATCTTCCATATCAGCCAACAAGTGTTTTGCGTCAAGGTTATCCAAGTGGAAGTCAGTCACCTTATCACGGATTTGTTGTTCAACCACACGACGGAGTGGACGAACACCCATGACTTCATCGTATCCTTCTTCAGTCATATATTCTTTAGCTGCATCGGTAACTGTCAAATCAATGTCTTTCTTAGCAAGCGTTTTATTCACTTCTGCTAACATCAAGTCAACAATCTTAGAAAGGTCTTCCTTGCTCAAGTGTGAGAATTCGATGACAGCATTGAAGCGGTTTAGGAATTCTGGACGGAAGAATGGTTTCAAACGATCCATGAGTTCTGGTTTGTCAGCATCTTCTGTCAAGTTAGCCTCATAACCAAAGCCAGCGTTTGAAGTAGCGATAATGACCGTATTCTTGAAGTTAACGGTGTTTCCTTGACCATCTGTCAAACGACCATCATCCAAGACTTGAAGGAGCAGGGTGATCACTTGAGGATCCGCCTTTTCAATCTCATCAAGAAGGACGATAGAGTAAGGATTGCGACGTACACGTTCTGTCAAGGTATTGTTGTTATCATCGTAACCAACATAACCGGCAGTGGTACCAATCAACTTAGAGACGGCTGTACGATCGCTGTATTCTGACATGTCCAAACGGATGATGGCATCTTTGGTACCAAACATATCAAGGGCCAATTGTTTAGCCAACTCAGTCTTACCGACACCAGTAGGTCCGACGAAGAGGAAGCTACCGATTGGACGGTTGCCTTCATCAAATCCTGCACGGTTCCGACGAATCGCTTTGGCAACGGCTTCAACGGCCTTGTCTTGACCGATAACTTTCGTTTGCAAACGGTGTCCCATATCTTTCAAGCGTTCGATATCGGTTGCTCCCATTTGAGAAACTGGAATACCCGTCATCCGTTCTACTGATTCAGCCACATCGTTGATTGTTGCTGTTACTTTATGGTCTTCCGTATGGTTAGCAATTTTCTTTTCCAGTTCTTCGATGCGAACTTTTGCTTTCAAAGCTGCTTCGTAATCTTCTTTAGCTGCAGCTTCTTCTTGTTTTGCTTTTTCTTCATCAATTTCATGTTCCACTGCGTGCACATCTGTTACTGGATGTTGAGCTGCCAAGTGAGCAGCTGTCACATCAACCAAGTCGATGGCCTTATCAGGCAAGCTCCGTTGTGGAATGTATTGAACAGAATAATCAACTGCTGCTTTCAAGACTTCATCTGGCAAGACAACATTGTGGTGTTTTTCATAAAGATCACGGATTCCTTGGAGAATCTTGAAGGTATCTTCAGCAGAAGGAGCATTGACCTTGACTTCGTTGAAACGACGAGCAAGGGCAGCATTTTTCAAGATGGTGTTACGGTATTCATCTTGAGTAGTTGCCCCAATCACGGTTAATTCACCACGAGAAAGAGCTGGTTTCAAGATATCCGCAAGACCTTTAGATCCTTGTCCATCTCCTGTGCTACCTGCACCAAGAATTTGGTGAATTTCATCGAAGAAGAGGATGACATTGCCCATTGCTTTGACTTCTTGGATCATATTTTGGATATTTTCTTCGAAGCTACCACGGTATTGCGTACCAGCTTCTAGACCAGAAATATCAATCGAGATGATTTCTTTGTTCTTGATAGCTGCTGGAACATCACCGTTCACGATAGCTTGAGCCAATCCTTCTACAACAGCCGTCTTACCAACACCTGCATCCCCGACAAGGACAGGATTGTTCTTGGTACGACGAGACAAGATTTCAGCTGTTTCTTGAATTTCTTTGTTACGTCCAATGACCGGATCCAACTTTCCTTCACGTGCTTCTTCGGTCAAGTTGCGACCAAGCTTCGCAAGAATCCCATCTTGCTTCATACCTTTAGCTTGGCTGTGTTGAGCTTGTTCGCCACCATCAGATGGAAGTTGACCTGTTTGGCGGTAAATAGCGAATTCTTCTGGTGTCACTTCACGACCATTGATCATGTAGCGACGGCTTTCAGAACGGAAACCACCCATGTTTCCCATTAGTTGATTGAAAAGATCGTCCATATTGTTAAAGTTGTTGTTCATAGTTGTTACCTCGTTTTACATAATTTTAATTCGTTCTTGAAAATGGTAGCCAGACTGGCTACTTTAAGTTTATTTACATAATTTTATTTTCTCTTTTAAATGAATAGCCTCAAGGGCTAGGATCTTAAATTCCTTCTTTTATCAATTAGTTTTCTATATTTTGGAAATAGCATCACACCATCTCCTTTCTACTATTGATTCTGTAAACTCTTGAGATTTTCTCAACCTCTTTTTGTTTACATAAATTATTATAATCCAGACTGATTTTTTTGTCAACACTTTTTTACATAATTTTTTACTTTTTTTAAAAAAATTTTTCCAGAATCAAAAAGAGGCTGGGACAAAAGTTCTAGCCTCTCAATTGTCTTTGGATTATCTAGCAAGACGCAGTGGTTGAGTGCTCAAAGCACTGCTTTGAGGTGGCGGATAGAACTTGCGAAGCAAGTATCCTAAGTCTTTATTCACTTTTTAAGCTTCAAAGATGCCCTATGTTGACGGAAACTATGTTTCCTTTATCTGCAACCTTCAACAGTCTCCCAGACTGTTGAAGCTGTGCGGAGGTGGGACGACGAAATCGAATTCTAACGAATGACCGATTTCTGTCCCACTCTCCTCTTGTTAAATCATGTATTCGACGCTGTAGGTAGCGTCGGATAGAATCCGTGATAGGAATTGTTTGGTTCGCTCTTCCTTTGGACTATTGAAGAATTCATGGGGTTCGTTTTCTTCGATGATATGCCCGCCATCCATAAAGATGACGTGGTTGGCTACATCACGCGCAAAACTCATCTCATGCGTCACCACAACCATGGTCACTCCTTCTTGGGCCAATTGCTTCATAACAGCCAGTACATCCCCAACCAACTCTGGGTCCAGCGCTGAAGTCGGTTCATCCAGCAAAATTACGTCTGGTTTGACTGCGATGGCACGTGCAATTCCGATCCGTTGTTGCTGGCCACCTGACAGTTGAGAAGGATAGTAATCCTTATAAGCTAGGAGGCCAACTTTTTCAAGGGCTGATTCTGCCCGTTGAAGAGCTTCTTCTTTTGGAATCTTACGAGCTACAATCAGGCCTTCTAAAATATTTTCAAGCGCTGTTTTGTTGGCAAAGAGATTGTAATGCTGGAAGACAAAGGCTGTCTTTTGGCGGATTTCTAAAATATCCTTTTTGCTGAGTTTTGAGAGGTCATACTCTTTCCCACCCAGAGTCAAACGGCCTGTATCTGCCTTTTCCAGGTGGTTGAGGCAGCGAAGGAAGGTTGTTTTTCCTGATCCGGATGGGCCTATAATGACGACCACATCCCCTTGGTTGACCTTGAGATTGACATCTACCAGAACTTGGTGGTCCTTAAATTTTTTTGATACGTGTTCTACTTCTAACATCTTCTCATTTCTCCTTCTTCTATGCGAGTGTCAGGCGTTTTTCTAAGCGATTGAATCCCCACTGAATTAATCCACAAATGACAATATAAAGAATAAAAATCACTAGATAGGATTCAAAATACTGATAGCCATAGGAGGCTTCGACCTTGGCAATAGCGGTGATATCCTTGATGGTCATGACAAAGACAAGGGAAGTACCTTTGACCAAGTTGATGACCAGGTTACACAGATTGGGCAGGGCTGCACGCAGGGCTTGTGGAAAGACAATGCGGATATAGGCCTGGCTATTGGTCAAGCCGATAGCTTGCGCTGCTTCTAGCTGGCCCTTATCCACTGTCAAAATAGCGGACCGAAGAATTTCAGCAAGACTCCCTGTTGTCATCAAGCTAAAGATGATGAAGGCATAGTAAATGGGATTGATCTCAAAGACATTAAAGTGACTACCCATGCTCTTAAAAAAGCTATTTAAGAGGCTAGGGAAGAGACTATAAAAGAAGAGAATCAAGAGAATCGGAGGCGTCGCGCGTATAAAGGCCAAGTAAACCACTGAGAAACTGCGAACCCCTTTAACCTTATAAATCTGACCGAGCGCCAAAAAGAGGGCTGGAAAAAAACTCAAAAGAATGGAGACGACCATAATCAGAAGAGTCACTGGAACACCACCCAAGGTGGCTAGAAATGTTTTACTAATAAAATTGAAATCCATAAGCTACCTTTCTGTGACACTGAGTCGTTTCTCAAGGAGTTGAGCGGAGAAGGAGATCACTAGAGCAATCACCCAGTAGATCACTGCTACGGCTGTATACGTCTCCAGAGAATAATTTCCGAGATTGCGGCTGATCAAGTTATTTCCTGCTCCCATGATGTCGATAAAGCCAATGGTATAAGCCAAAGCGGCATCGCGCATGAGGTTCAAGGTGGCCGTTGTCATATTGGGAAGAGCCACGCGAAAAGCTTGGGGGAGGACAATCCGCCAAATGGTTTGAGCTGGCGTCAAGCCAATACTCAAGCCGGCTTCCATCTGGCCTTTTGGAATTGCCAAATAGGCTGCCTTGAAGACCTCAGAGATCATCGCCGCGAAGAGAAGAAACATAGCCACAAGGACAAAGACAAACTTAGACCAGTGATCGATATCTACTCCCAACCACCAGTTTAAAAATTGGGGCAGTCCATAAAAGACCAAGAAAAGGAGGACAATCGGAGGGGTACAACGCAATGTGAAGATATAGCCTTTTGCTAGACCTGCTCCTACCTTCTCTTCTGATACTTGTGCCCAGGTCAAAACCAAGCCAAAAGCCGAGCCGAGAAGCGTCGTTAAAACCATCAAAGCTAGGGTCGCCGGCAGGGCTTGGACCAAGGTTGGGAGAAATGACCAGACCTTGGAAATGTCGTATGAGACCATCTTTCTTTTCCTTTCTCTATCCGGATAGAAATAAGGAAGCTGGGGCTAAACGCACCCAGTTTCATCTTATTTTTCTTTATCTACATAACTGAAGACATCTTCACCGAAATATTTTTCTGATAGTTTAGCAAGTGTGCCATCTTTTTCCAATTCTTTGATGGCCTTGCTGTAGGCTTCCGCAAATTTTTCGTTTTTCTTATCCTTGTGGATCAATGGGTAAGTTGGAATTCCTTTGTAGGCAAACCAGCTGAGTTTGTCTGCATATTGGTGGTAAGAGCCATCTTTATCTGTGACAGCTTTTTCAAAGGAAAGTTTGATGTCAAAGAAGGCATCGTAACGTCCTTCCAGAACCCATGCATAGGCATCTGCAACTTTGAACGATTCTGCAGCTGTTAATTCGATTTGTTTGTCCTTATGCTTGTCATTGTATTCTTTAATAACATTCCATTGCGCATTTTGTGGTGAAATTGGAACCAATTTTCCTTTTTCTTTCGCAAAGTCATCAATGTTCTTGTATTTATCCGCATCTTCTTTTCGTACGGTAAATCCGATGATACTGGCTCCGATTGGTTCTTTTGGAATGATAAATTTCTTGGCGCGTTCTTCTGTATACCAAGCTCCTTTGGTACCGATATCGTACTTGCCAGATTCTAGACCGATCAAGAGATCGTCATCACTCGTTCCAGTGTACTCAAACTTGTAGTCTAGAAGTTTTTCGTCAATGGCTTTCAGCACGGCTACTTCATAACCATCTGATTCCCCTTTTTCATCGACGAAATCATAAGGCACGTAGTTTTGAGTGTGGGCTACTTTTAAGGTTGTTACCTTGTTCGATCCTGTTGAGCCTTTGCTGTCGTTTGCGTGGTTCAAGCTCCGTCCAATAATCGTTGCACCTGCAAGGGCAAGAACGGCCACCCCACCGATAATCCATGTTTTTTTACTCATATTCTGTTCTCCCTCTTTCTATTTTCCTTATTCTGCTGCTGCTTCACGAACCCATTCGATTCGTTCTTCATCGATATCACTTGGAATGGTACAATCCGCACCGATGACCAAGCCTGTGGTTCCTGTTTCTGCGATGATGCGTTTGGTTTCTGCTTGGATCGCAGCCTTGTCTCCTGTGTAGAGGAGACCATTTTTGCCATTTTCAAAGCCACCAAGAACCGTGCGTCCACCAAAGATTTCGCGTCCTTCCGCTAGGCTGATGCCTTCTGGTCCAACCGCCCAGTTAATGACTTGAGCTGGGTAGTCTGTGAAGAGGTGGATATCATTGCGAGCTCCTTCGTAGCCACAGATATGAAGGATATTCACCCCACCTGCTTCATTCGCTGTTTCTAAAACATGGAGTTCGCTCGGCGCAATGACTTGTTTGTACACTTCTTGACTCACGCGCTCATCTTGAATACTTTGAACACTGAGGTAGATCCCGTCTGCTCCAGCTTCTTTGATGATTCGTTGGCTCAAACTAGCGATGTCTTGGCCAATGGTATCTAGTACTTTTTTAAGAGTAGTGGCATCTTGATCGATAAAGTTTGCAATCAAGTCATCGCCACCTGAAACTTCTCCGACCAACCATTTGAAGTAGGTTACCGGAGCAAAGATATTGTAAATGGCTACAATGTCTTCTTCAAAATCGGCACGGATTTTTTTGACCAGTTCTACCTGCTCTGTAATCCATGGATGATCTGCCCCGAGGGGTTCAATCCCTGCTAAATCCGAGATGTTTTCAAGGCCCTTGTAAATAGCTGGGTTTGGATAAGCAAAGTAGCCATCACTCATGAGTTTGACAAAGTCTGGTTTGACCTTGTGTAGGAAGTTTTTATGACCATTGAGGTTTTTTTCAATAATTTCAGGATTGGAAAAACCTTTCAACCATTCTTCTTCCCTTGTAAAGTGATGCCAAAAGCCAACTGGCACACGGTCAACCGCTTCCCCTCTGAAAGCTTTTAAAACTAATTCTCTTTTTGTGGACATGTTCTTACCTCGTTCTATTCTTTTCTTGCTAGTTATCTTAACACTTGGACTTTTTTTTGACTAATATATATTTTTTATCAAGCCCTTCATCTTTTTTTATCACTGATCTTCTAGGAGCAGGACTCCTGCTAGATCAGACGGGCGAATGAGGGAGAGACTATGAGCTGGAATTTTCTCCAGTCTTTCCACATCCGGATCCGTTTTGCTTTCCTCTTGACTGCTAGCGGCAGCAACTTTTGCGAGTCCTAGGACTAGGAATAAAGCTACCAGCATCAGACACCAAATATTGATTTTTTTCATCTCCCTCTCCTTTCTCTTTTATAAGACAGCTGCTTGGCGCACCCAATCAAGACGTTCCAATTGGAAATCGTCTGGCACGGTGCAGTCTGCTCCAAGGATCAAACCGCGACTTCCAGCTTCTGCCACCAAGCGACGGGTTTCTTGCTCGATAGTTGCTCGTTCCCCTTGGTAGAGCAAGCCTTTCTTACCATTGACAAAGCCACCCAAGACGGCGCGATTGCCAAAGAGCTTGCGCCCCTCTGCTAAGCTGATCCCTTCATGATGGGTCGCCCAGTTGATAACCTGAGCTGGATAATCCTTGAAGAGTTCCACTTCATTGCTAGCTCCTTCAAAGCCACAGATATGAAGGATATTGATGCCACCCGCTTCATTGGCCGCTTCTAGGACAGCGATACTGCTCGGTTCAATAATCTTGCGGTATTCTTCATCTGTCACGCGCTCATCTTGGATCTGCTGAGTTGAGAAGTAAATCCCTTCCACTCCCGCTTCTTGGATCAAGCGGCGACTAAGAATAGCGATATCTTCAGCAATGACATCAAGTACATGGGCCAAGGTTTCTGGATCTTCCTTGATAAAGTCCGCAATCACTTGATCCCCGCGAGAATGATCTGTCCGGAACCAGCGTTTCAAATAAGAAATGGGCGAGAAGATGTTGTAGAAAGAAGCAATCTCCTCATGAAAATGAGAACGAATTTCCTTGACCACTTCAATTTGTTTTTCAATCCAAGGATGATGCTCTCCGATGGGCTGAATATCCTTTAATTCTTGGATTGATGTGATCTCTCTCGAATAAAGAGCACTCGGATAGCGGAAGAAGCCATCGCTCATAATCTTGACAAAATCAGGTGAAATTTCTTCAACATAGTGTTGGTGTCCTTTGATACTTTTTTCAAGTACGGCCGGATTGTCTAGACCCAATTCTTTTTCTTCTTGGGTCACATAATGGAGCCAAAATCCTACAGGAATTCGCTCTACTGCTTCGCCTCGAATGGCACGAAGAACCAATTCTTTTTTACTCATACCGTGAAACCTCCTCAATCTCTTCTCCAAAAGGAAGACTGATTGCTGCCCTTCTGAAATTTGTAACCATGATATCACCTCGAAAAGTAGCTGACTAATATATTTTCCCTATCAAGGCCTTAAAATTTCTTTATTGAGGTAGGTATCAAAAAAAGCGCAAGCCCTTGAAAATAAAGCCTTGCGCGCATTCTGATCTATTATTTTATTTTTGAAGAAAGGAACCTACTTTGAAAATTACTTGACCCCGTTATAAGAATCAACTATACCCCTCCTTTTCATTCTCCTAAAATATGGTATACTAAAGAAAAAGGAGGTGCCTATGTCTTCCATTCGTTTAATTGTCAGTGATATTGACGGAACCATTCTGGACCAGCAGCATCAGGTCGATCCCGACCTCATCGAACTCATCCCCAAGCTCCAAGAAAAAAAGATTCCTTTTATCTTGGCATCGGCTCGTTCTCCTATCGGGATTGCTCCTATCGCAAGAAGATTGGGCGTCCACCAGGAACCAATCGCTTGCTATAATGGAGCTCTCATCGTCAAGGGAGAAGAGATTCTATTTGAACACAGCCTGAACAAAGATGAGATCCGCACCTTCCTCCATCGTGTGGAAGAACTAGATTCCAGCATTTCGATTAATTGTTATAGTGGGTCAGTCTGGTTTAACTCCAGAGAGGACCAGTGGACCCAAGTTGAGGCTTCGATTACTGGTGAGACGCCACAGATACAGCCCCTTTCTCAGACCCTCTCTGACGATGCTCTCCATCTACATAAATTGCTCTTGATCGGCGATACTCAGAACATTCAAGAACTCTATCAAAAGCTAGATCCACAAGAATTTCCTCAGACTGCTTTCTACCTTTCAAAGGAAAACTACCTAGAAGTCACCGCCAAGTCCGTCTCAAAAAGAGATGCTGTCCTTGAACTGGCTGCTTATTACCAGGTCCCTTTAGAACAGGTCATGACCATCGGAGACCACTTCAACGACCTCCCCATGATTCGTCTGGCTGGACTTGGAGTTGCCATGGGAAACGCTCCTGAAGCTGTCCAGAAGGAAGCTCAAGTTGTCACCACCAGCAACCAAGAACACGGTGTAGCACAAGCTATCCAAGAGTATGTCTTATCCCCATCAAACAAATGAGAGTGGGACAGAAATCGGTCATTCGTTAGAATTCGATTTCGTCGTCCCACCTCCGCACAGTTGAGTAGGGCTGTAAAAGCTGATGAAATCAGCCTAGTAGAGCCCACTCAACCACTGCGTCTTGCTCGACAATCCAAAGACAATTGAGAGGCTAGGACTTTTGTCCCAGCCTCTTTATAACTCTTCCTTCTCTTTTCTAACTCACTGTTTGTAACCCAGTCTCTAATAAAATAAGAAGCTAGGACTGGATCCTAGCTTCTTTTTTTATTCTACTGTTACGGATTTAGCAAGGTTCCGTGGTTTGTCCACATCGAGTCCACGGTGTAGGGTTGCAAAGTAAGCGACTAGTTGAGTTGGTACGACCATTGAAATTGGTGAGAGGTAAGAGTGTACGGTCGTAAGGACGATATCATCTGTATCTTTGGCAACATTCTCTTCTGCAATGGTAAGGACCTTAGCGCCACGCGCTGCCACTTCTTGGATATTTCCACGAGTGTGGTTAGCAAGGACAGGGTCTGACAAGAGGGCCAAAACAGGTGTTCCCTCTTCAATCAAGGCAATCGTTCCGTGTTTGAGTTCTCCTGCCGCAAAGCCTTCACATTGGATGTAAGAAATCTCTTTGAGTTTGAGACTGGCTTCCATGGCCACATAGTAATCTTGACCACGTCCGATGTAAAAGGCGTTACGTGTTGTTTCAAGAAGGTCACGAACTTTATTTTCAATCAGCTCTTTTTCTGAAAGAGAGGATTCGATAGACTGAGCGACGATAGACAATTCATGTACCAAGTCGAATGCTTTAGCTTTTTCGTTGCCATTTGCTTCACCAACTGCTTTTGCAAGGAAGGCAAGGGCTGCGATTTGTGCTGTATAGGCCTTGGTTGATGCTACGGCAATTTCAGGACCTGCATGAAGCAACATGGTATGGTTGCTTCACGTGACAGAGTTGAACCAGGCACGTTTGTCACTGTCAAGCTTGGGATTCCTATTTCATTGGCCTTGACCAAAACTTGACGGCTATCAGCTGTTTCACCAGATTGACTGATAAAGATGAAGAGTGGTTTCTAGCTGAGAAGTGGCATCCCATAGCCCCACTCAGATGAAATACCGAGTTCAACTGGCGTATCTGTCAATTCTTCCAACATCTTCTTAGAAGCAAATCCTGCATGGTAAGATGTTCCAGCTGCAAGAATGTAGATGCGGTCTGCATCTTGAACAGCCTTGATGATAGCTGGGTCTACTACTACTTGACCAGCATCATCTGTGTAAGCTTGGATCAACTTACGCATCATCGTTGGTTGCTCAAAACAGTGTTTTGAGGTTGTGGATAGAACTGACGAAGTCAGTAACCATACTTACAGCAAGGTGAAGCTGACGTGGTTTGAAGAGATTTTCGAAAAAGATTAAATATACTCTACAATTTGATCAATCAATTCTTGGTCGTCTAAACCTGTAACTTGTATAACGACATCTTTGACTGATTGTTTAGCCAGCAATTCACCTAATCGAACACTTTCTTCATCATTTACATCGCGATAGTCAAAGGCATAGCCAACTGTTTTAAGTAGGTTTTCATATGACAAACCGAGTTCTTTCAATTCACGTATTGGCCTTATGAACCGTTCATTATAACCTAATTTTCGGATTGGAGTACGAGCTACTCGACTAACCTCATCCACTATAAAAGGATTTTCAAAGCGTTCTATAATGACTTTGTGGTAATTCTCCAATTCTTTTTTATCAAAGTTCCATTTGGCAATCAAGAGACTCCGAATTTCAGCTAAAACGGATTCAATCTGAGACTTGATATCAGGATTCTGAAGAGCTTCCAAAATTGTCTTGGCACCATAATGTGCACCAATGTAAGCTGAAGTTGCATGTCCAGAATTGACTGAAAAAAGTTTTCTCTCAATAAAAGGTTCTAAATCTTCTTCATAATGCACATCTTCTAGACGTAAATCTGGATTTTTAAGACGCTTGGTTTCAACAACCCATTCATTAAAGGGCTCAACCACAACAAAAAGAGGATCTTCGTGACTTTGTGCTGGAACAATCCTGTCTACTGCAGCATTTGGAAAACCTATGTAGTTCTCAGCAAATGTCAAACCTTCCGGACTTAAGTGTTTCTTGACTTCTTGATAGAGAAATTGAGAACCACCAATCATATTTTCACAAGCCATAACATCCAATGATTGCGTATTTCCTACAGCCCGACGAGCTTCGATTCCTTTAGCTAGAAGTTCAGCGATAAAAGGGAGTATATTAGGTCCGATTGCAGTAGTAACGATATTCGCCTTTTGAATCGCTTCAATGACTTGCTCAGGATGCTCCTTACTATTAATGCCAGCCACATTAGCTATCTCTATGCGGGGCTGTCCTTCCTGTGCAATTTCAATTTCATACTTGCTCTTTTCATTTAGAGCATGAATTATCTGATTATTGACATCCACAAAGTCAATATGAAAACCATTTTTGAATAGAATTTCGCCTATAAAACCTCGACCGATATTGCCGGCACCAAAATGAACAGCATGTTTCATTGAATTTCTCCTTTTCTTGTTTGAGTGACATATATACTAGATGATAAATGAAAAAATTCGATTATTCAACAGCATCAAGTAAGCGCAATACTTGCTCTTCTGACTGAGCATCTGCTAGTTTAAGAACATTATCTACATCTGCACAGAAGATAGAAATTTTCTGAATAATTTCTAAGTGTTCATTACCAATACCAGCAATACCAAAAAGAACCGTTGCCACTTGAGGGTTAGATTCATTCCCAAAATCAACCCCTCTTGGGACTTGAACGACTGTAATACCAGACTTGAGGACATCCTTTTTCGCTGCATCTGTTCCATGCGGTATGGCGATAAAGTTACCCATGTAAACAGATAGCTCTTTATCACGCTCAATCATGGCTTCCATATAGTCTTCATTAACATATCCACCCTCATAAAGAACTTGCCCACAATAACGGATAGCTTCCTCCTTGTTAGAAAATTGTTTATCAAGCTTAATCAAATGTTTTTCAAGTTTCATATTAGTTCTCCAATTTCTTAATTTTTTCGTTAAAAATAGTATTTAGCATCTGATAAATAATGGATTGATTTCCCGTCTTGTAAATCTCTGTATAAAGATGATTTTCAATAATCGACTGACTGATAGCTGTCATTAAATCTCTCACTTCCTCGCTAGCCTCCTTAGACATTAGCATTAACAGACACCTTTTGACCTCTTCTTTCTCTCGTTTCATTGACAATGCAGAGATAGGTAGTTTGAGTTCAAACATAGTAAAACTATTTGTTGTTACTTTGCTAGACTGACTATGTAAAAGCACCAGGCCAGTATTAGGAATAGCCATAGGACTATTCTGGAAGTGAGATAGCAGTTTTCTTGTTAGGTAATCTCTGTCACTTACATTCTTCTGATATTGGATAATTTGTTCTACTGTATGCTCAAATGATTGATTATTCTCCAGTTGAACCAACTCAAATTGACTCAAAAGTTGACTGCTAGATATCAAATAATCTTGCAAGTCATAACTTTTCTCAGGGCCGATAGCATCACGCGCGACAATTGTACGATGTGCCTGTACATACTGAAGCCGTTCCTGCAATTCAAGCAATTCCTTGACGGTTGGAAAACTAGAAATTACATCGATTCCCTGATTAGCCAGTGGCTTGGTAGATAAAATATAATCATACTGACTGAGATCAATACTGTAGTAATCTACTAGAGACTGAATATCTATCCACTCTACAAAAGGAGCAACACTCTTAATTTTACTGACTAATAAATCTCTAGTGACCCGACGTTCGTCCGTTAAAAGCAAAATACGGACTGGATAAATCTCTGGACTACGGCCTAAGCTAGAGATAAAATGCAGGGCAATCATGCCATACTCATACTCTGTATGAAGATATTTCGGAAAAATATCATTCACCAAAAGACTGATGACTGTATAAAGAAATTTATTCCTTTCAACTAAAAGCTGGACAGATTCTGGCAAATTTTCACCCTGAAAAAGGATTGGGACGCCTAAACTGAGTCGAATATGATGGAAAAGAAAATTAAATAAAACCTTGTCCTTAAAAAAGTCAATCTTGGTGTACATAGAAACCGTATCAATCAGATTTGAAATATTGTAGAAAAATTCACCATCAAATTTCTCCGTAAAGAGCGGATTTTCCTGACGTTTAATGATTAATTCATCCAAGATGCTAGCAAAATAGATAATTTCCTGAATACTATAAAATTGCTCAGTCTGCTTAGAGTAAGCTTGAAAAATTTTTTGAGAAATTTCCAAAGCTTGCTTACTAGTATTAGGCAAATTTTCAATGTTTTGTTCCTGACCTATAAGAGATAACAAGATCGCAAAAAACATCTTCATCCTAGCATCCATATCTGGAAAACCTGACAGTTGCTTATTAACAATCTGACTGGCCAGCCTAGTTCTATCTGCTTCTATAATATCAAAGCTTCCAAAATTACCGGTTGAAAAATCTGCTACTGAGATACAGTTTGTCAGTAAAATAGCCAAAAATCTTCTCTTACTAACTGAATCACCAGAAATGCGATACCCCTTTTGCCGTTCAATTTTCAGATCAAAGTCTAAAAGACGCTTATCAATATCTGAAATATCCTGAATAATAGTTACATTACTGACTTTCATGCACTCTTGCAAGGCTTCATTGGTGACAAAACCATTCTCAGTCAGAAGGCGATAAGTAATCAACTCTTGTCTTTCTTGGGGACTATACTCAACTAACACTTCAAGTTCTGTTGGTAGATCGTCCAGTTCGCCAGTCAAAATATAGTATTTCCCACGCTTCGCTATTTCAATCCCATATTGCTCTATGCTATCTGTCAAATCTGATAAAGTCCGATAAATTGTTCTAGATGAGACCTGTAAGATTTCAGTCATGTCTTGCATTGAAAGCTTCCCTACATGTAGGAAAGCCTTCAATAATTGTTCTTCTCGTTTGGTTAATAGCATTCGTAATTTAGAAACCTCTAGTTATATTTATACATTCTAGCAACCATTTTATCATATTCTGGTGTTGTTACTAAACTATCCACAATAAGAAATTGAGAATTCGGTGCTGCTTGCTGCACTTCTGCCTGTAAAGCAATAGTTGTTACAATCATTATGTTTTTAGAATTAAATTCACCTAATTCTGAAATTTTGGCGGTAGAAACTGGAATACGAATATTCTTGTTTCTAAAGATAGCCCGAATCGTTTCACAGCCCATAGTTGCAGATCCTTGTGCTTTACCATAAGCAACTACTACAGCATCAATATGGTTAAGGTCAATTTCCTGACCATCTACTGGTACTGAAGTTGGTATATCTCCTTCAATTTCTGCTATTGGAGCAGCTCCTGTTAATGAAGCTACAATTTCATCATAACGAGGGGACGCTAAGAAATTATCGACAGAAACATGAATAGCACTTGGACTCTTGCCTTTAGCTCTTGGTGTCAGTTCTTCCTGAGTAACAATTAATGTTTTTGGTATATCAACCAAATTTGAGATAGCCTGATTAGATACTGGAATTTCCAGACCTGCTTTTTTAACCTTATCACGAAGAATACTTGCTCCCATCGCAGAACTCCCCATGCCAGCGTCACAGGCAAAAATAATTTTCTCTACTGAATCTCTTGAAATGTTTGTATCTACAGCAACTGGAACTACTTGCCCCTTAGATTTAGCCTTAGCGGCTTGAGTAGCAGCTTGAGCAGCTTCTAACGAATCATCAGTCGACTTATCTGCACGTAGGATAAGAGCTGCTACAAGGAAGGAGACAATTGCTCCCACTAATACCCCAAGCAGGACATTAAGATGAGGCCACACACCTTTTGGAGCCATAGCCATAATCGCAATGATAGATCCTGGAGAAGCTGGAGATTTAAGACCAGCATCTAAAAATTGGAATGTAAAGGTACCTGACACACCTCCAGCAATCGCAGCTAGGAAAAGAGCTGGCTTCATCATAACATAAGGGAAGTATATTTCATGGATACCACCGAAGAAATGGATAACCATTGCTCCCCAAGAAGAAGATTTCGCAGAACCTTTACCAAACAAGGCGTAAGCCAAAAGGATACCTAGACCTGGTCCAGGATTAGCCTCTAAGAGAAAGAGAACAGATTTACCAGCTTGAGATACTTGCTCAGCTCCCAGAGGTGTAAAGATTCCATGATTAAGAGCATTATTAAGGAAAAGTACCTTTGCTGGTTCGATGATAATGTTTGCCAAAGGTAGGAGTTTAGCATTGACAATAGCCTCAACACCATTTCCAACAGCTCCAGTAAGAGTCGATACGACTGGACCGATTGCGTAGAAAGCCAAAAGCAATAATGCAAAACCAACTAGACCAGCTGAGAAGTTATTAACTAACATTTCAAATCCGGGACGAATTTTTTCCTGGAACCTCTCATCAAATTTCTTGATAGTCCATCCTCCCAGTGGTCCCATTACCATAGCTCCGATAAACATTGGAACACTAGAACCTGTAATTGCACCAACAGTAGCAATAGCCCCTACGACGGCCCCACGTTGTCCATGAATTACATAACCACCTGTATAACCAATTAGAGTCGGCAGTAGATAAGTCAACATAGGACTAACAATGGTAGCCAATTGTTCATTTGGTAGATAGCCATCAGGAATGAAGAGGGCAGTTAACACTCCCCAAGCAATAAAAGCCCCAATATTGGGCATAACCATGTTTGAAAGTGATGTTCCCAGTTTTTGAACTCTAACTTTCAAAGATACTTTTTCTTCCATTAGGATTTTCCTCCTTTTCTTTAAATCTAGTATATACAAAAATGAAAACGCTTAAAACTAAAGCTTTGTCACAGATTTTGTGCCAAAAAAATCAACTTTTGTCACAAAATTCTTTTTTTATACCATATTACAAAACAAAATGTACCGAAAACCGCATCAAAAATTCAAATTATGAGTTACAAAAAATAGGCTGTAAAATCTAAGAGATAACCCTCCCAGTCCTACGCCTATTGTTCATCTATTTATTATTCAACTGTAACAGCCTTAGCCAAATTACGTGGTTTATCTACATCCAGTCCACGGTGAAGTGAAGCATAGTAAGCAATCAGTTGAGTAGGAATAACCATAGAAATACTAGATAGATATGGATGAACTTTATTAATAATAATGTCATCACCTTCTTTTTCTATTCCTTCTTCCACAATAGTTAGAGCATTAGCTCCACGAGCTACTACTTCAGAAATATTACCACGAGTATGAGAAGCGACGGTTGGATTGTCAGAAATTAAGGCAATTACAGGTGTACCATCCTCAATTAAAGATATAGTTCCATGTTTAAGTTCCCCAGCTGCAAAACCTTCACACTGAATATAAGAAATTTCCTTAAGTTTTAGGCTAGCCTCCATAACTACATAGTAGTCCTGACCACGTCCAATGTAGAAAGCATTACGAGTTGTTTCTAAGAGTCCTCTAACCTTTTCTTCAATCAATTCTTTCTCTGAAAGTGTAGACTCAATAGACTGAGCTACAATTGAAAGTTCACGCACCAAATCAAACTTTTTAGCTTTTTCATTACCATTAGCTTCACCAACTGCCTTAGCAAGAAATGCTAATGTCGCCACTTGTCCTGTATAAGCCTTAGTTGAAGCTACAGCAATTTCTGGACCAGCATGCAATAACATAGTATAAGTTGCTTCACGAGATAGTGTAGAGCCTGAAACATTAGTTACAGTTAAACTTGGAATTCCCATTTCATTAGCTTTTACTAAAACTTGACGACTATCAGCAGTTTCACCTGACTGACTAAGCAAAATAAACATTGGTTTTTTGCTCAGTAGCGGCATAGCATAACCCCATTCAGATGCAATACCCAATTCCACAGGCGTATCAGTTAATTCTTCTAGCATCGTTTTAGAAGCATAACCTGCATTATAAGAAGTTCCAGCTGCAATGATATAAATTCGATCTGCCTCTTGAACCGCTTTAACAATCTCAGGATCCACAACCATCTGTTGATTCTCATCAGAGTATGTGTTGATTAGCTTACGCATCACTGTTGGTTGCTCATCAATTTCCTTGAGCATGTAGTAAGGGTAAGTTCCCTTACCGATATCTGACAAGTCTAGCTCAGCAGTGTAGCTAGCACGTTCACGACGATTTCCATCATAGTCTTGCACTTCAACACTATCAGCCTTTACGATGACCAACTCTTGGTCATGGATTTCCATGTATTGGTTGGTTTCACGAATCATAGCCATGGCATCTGAGCAGACCATGTTGTAACCATCTCCAAGACCAATCAAGAGTGGTGATTTGTTTTTAGCCACGTAGATGACTTCAGGATCTTGCGAATCAACCAAGGCAAAGGCATATGAACCACGGATGATGTGAAGGGCTTTTTTGAAGGCTTCAAGAACTGACAAGCCATCTTCTTCCGCAAATTTTCCAATCAAGTGAACAGCGATTTCAGTATCTGTTTGCCCCTTAAAGTGGTGCCCTGCAAGGTATTCTTCCTTGATTTCAAGATAGTTCTCAATCACCCCATTGTGAACCAAGACAAAACGTTCTGTCTCAGAGCGATGTGGGTGAGCATTGTCTTCCGTTGGTTTCCCATGAGTAGCCCAACGAGTATGTCCAATACCAGTTGTTCCCTCAACACCAGCTGTCTTGGCAGACAATTCTGCAATACGACCTACAGCCTTGACCAGATGGTTTTCAGCACCACCTAGGACAAAAATCCCCGCAGAATCATAACCACGGTATTCGAGCTTTTCAAGCCCTTGAATCAAAATATCCGTTGCATTTGTATTTCCAACAACACCAACAATTCCACACATAGTATATACGACACAGACCAGCTGTGCTTTCTCCTTAAAATTGGTATAGTCTGATTTGATAGAAAAATCATCAGTGGAGTCAGTATACAATGCTTTTTCCTGTTTGTCAACCTAAAAAATACTAGAAATTGGTCTAGTTAAGAAAGAGTTAAGAAAAACCTATCAACACGTTGATTGATAGGGTAGGATGATTGGC
This sequence comes from Streptococcus ilei, assembly GCF_000479335.1. Taxonomy (NCBI): domain Bacteria; kingdom Bacillati; phylum Bacillota; class Bacilli; order Lactobacillales; family Streptococcaceae; genus Streptococcus; species Streptococcus ilei. The sequence continues at coordinate 1,797,698 of NC_022584.1, read as the reverse complement.
TTCATTTAAGATAGTAATTGATTTCAACTGATCTAGATGCCTATCCAATAATTTCATGAGCTTCACTTCATTTTTTTACCTTTTTAATTATAAAATGAACTCCCAGCAAAACAACTATAATAATAGAAATATAGGCAAACATGAACTGATTCGATAGATGTTCACCACTAGGATTCTGCAAGATGACTCCATAAGACTCTTTGTAGTTCGTAATGACCGAAGATGGGGCGTCATTAAATACTTGAGCAATTGAATCTTTCATCAAAACTTGTTTTAAGAGTGCATTCACCTGTGTTAGAGGGAACCAGGTCATGACCTGTTGCAAGGTTTCTCCTACGGATCCAATTGAAAGATAAACACCAGAAATGAAGCCGATAAAGGTTCCAACTATTGTACTCAAAGTTGTAAAAGCTGAACTGGTTCGAATAAAAGCTAGAATTGGAAGAATAATAGCCGCAGATAAGATCGTTCCTAATGAGGTAACCCCCAAAATTGATAAGTAATCAGTCATTGAATAATCAAGAAGAGAACTAAAACCATTAAAAATACCAATTGCAAAAACACAAGAGAACATGGTCATAATAATCCCAAATAGAATTGCAAAAACTGCATAGGCTAATTCAACCTTAAAGTTAGATACTGGACTGACTTTAAAGTCCTCACTCAACTTCTTTTCTCTATCTGAAACCATTACGCCAAATGCACCAAGAGTACTTGTCATTGAAATAATAGTTGTTAAACCTGAGATTAACCAATAATTGACCATCTGAATGGTATCCGTAGAGGCGGTATCACTATTCAAAGCCTCCTTGATGGCATCAATCTGAATTTGTCCTAGAAAGACTTGATAAACCAAGATTAAGATGATGACCGATAAGAAGGACATCAAGAAAGCTAATCGATCTCGTGTATAGACTTTCCGATTTCTAGAAATTAATTCAAGCATTCCCCTCTCCTCCTTTAGATTTTAGTAAGTTCAAATAAGCTGCTTCCAAATTGGAGTACTCCACATTAAATGTTTCAATAATTGATTTTCCTTGATTTTCTGAAATAATCTCCATCATCTCTTCAACCGAGACATCCTTAAATACGACTTCTGCCTCAGAAAGAACTTGACACTTATTTACAAATTTAGATACAGATAACGATTTTACTGATTGACCAGGTTTTAAAGTGACATTCAAGTTAGTGGTTGAATGCTTTTCAATGAAATTGGCAATATCTCCTGAATAATACAAATTACCTTCGATTAAAACATTTAAGATATCACAAGCAGCCATCTCTTCCAAATAATGAGTGATAAGAACGACAGTCATATTATCTTTTTTGTTCAACTGATTGATTGCTTCCCATAAATCATGACGAGACTGTGGATCTAAACCAGTTGTTGGCTCATCTAGCAACAGCAAAGACGGTTGTGGCAATAAAGCTCGGGCAATATCTACTTTACGTTTTTGGCCCCCTGATAAACTGCCATATTTTTTCTTTTTAAGAGTGGCAACATCCAAATAGGATTGCAAATCTGTAATACGCTTTTGTACTTGTGATTTTGATAATCCATACAAGGCTCCTCGAGAAATCAAGTTTTCCTCTACCGTTAAATGATCATCTAGACGATTACTTTGAAATACAATACCGATATGTCGATAAAAATCTTTCGTTGACAATGATTTTCCATCTACCTCCCAAAAAATCTCTCCTGAACTTGGCTTGAAATTCTGAATCAACAAATTAAAAAGCGTTGTTTTTCCAGCTCCATTTGGTCCAAGAAGTCCATAAAATTTCCCCTCCTCAAGAACTAAATCAATTCCTTTCAAAGCCTCAAAGGAACCATAGCTTTTCTTTACATTGTGTAATCTAATTTCCATTTTCTGACACCAATATCCTTTTTTCTTTCCTTGTACTCTCAGTATATCCAATTTCTATCCTCTAACGTGAGGACATTCATGTCCAGTATAGCCATCATTTTCACCAAAAAACCTGTGAAACTTCACAGATGTTCGAGAATGGAGACAAACTATTGTTTTACATAAAACAGCTAGATGATTATCAAAAAATGACTTTTATTTTTTAGTTATTTAAGAAGATCAAAAACTTTCCGCTGTGAGAAAAATGCCTGAAACGTAATTGTTTCAGGCATTCGGAATTATTGAGACCTTAGGCTCAATAATTAGTCATGGAACTTTGAAAAAGTTCGCTGACGTCCGTACTCACCTAAGGAAAGTTTTTCAGAAGACTTTATCTTCAATCTGAAACACCTGTGAATCTTCACAGGTGTTCAATGTTTATTTTATATTTTTCAAGAACAACAGACGAAAGGAAAAATGCTCCTCTATACCTCAGTGTAGTTTAGACCTTTTTTTGCAAGGTCCTCTTTCCATTCTTCTTGCATGTTTCTCTTCACTAGATCCTCAGATAATAAGTCAGCCATTAAGCATACTTTTTGATAATCATCTTTTGCTTTTTCTAGGTCATCTTCTATAAATAAAGCAACTTTCCAATTTAATGCATAAACAAAAATATTATCCTGAAAATCATGTCTCTTTGTCATAATATCATTTAAGGCTTTAACAATGTCTGGCAATCTGTCGTATATCCCATAATGGGCTAACACACCTGCAGCTGAGATAAGAGTGTTTTGTAGCATTTCCAATTCTGATAAGGGGAAATAATCTATCGCAAGTAAGATTTTCTCTACTAAGTGTATAAATTCATCTTGATCAAAGGCTCCCAAAGCCAAAGAAAGCAAGCGCAATTTGATAATCTCCACATCGTTGAGACTTAACTCTTTTTTCTTCATGGCTTGCTCTAGATACTCATCTAATAAACCTTGATCAAAAGAAGGATTTTTGGATCCAATCATATCAACCGTAGCTTGGGCGACCTGGACAGACAGTTTTTCTTCCTCTGGCAAGTTATCAAAATAATTTTCATAAATGTCCTCAATAATTTCTTCATGCCGATGAAGACGATCTTGATCTCCATAATGGTATAAAGTCCGTAATTGATACTTCAGGTTCAGATATTCTGCTGGCAATTCTAAACTCGTTTGATTCGTTAGCTTGTCTAGGGAAACACCTAGTTGTTCAGCAATATACTTTGCTGTTGCAATCGTTGGTAAAGACTGACCCTTTTCAATTCTCTGGAGTTGGCGTGTCGTTAATACATCCTCAATGCCACAGAGTGCTTGTCTACTTAATCCCTTACTTTCACGTAGAGTTTGTACTTTTTTTCCTAATTCTATTTTAAAATCCATCATACAAGCTCCTTTTCTTCTGGTTTTATTATAACACATATTAAAGTTGAACGTTTTTTAACATTTTCCAGCACTAAATGAAAAATCGGAAATGAAGAACTCCATCAGAAACATCTGCATCTGATGAAGTTCCACACTTCCGAAAATAAAACTGCCAACTACTGAAACGAACGAGTCCTATCATACTTGGACAATAGAATCCTCAACCATCCTCAAAAACTTACTCTTCAAATCCATTCTGCTGGCTCAACTCACGGAACCAATGGCCCGATTTTTTCAGGCGTCTTTCTTGAGTGGCTAGGTCTAATTCGACAAGGCCGTAGCGGTTCTTATAACCATTGAGCCAAGACCAGCAGTCGATAAAGGTCCACATGAGGTAGCCCTTACAGTTGGCGCCTTCTTGAACAGCCCGATGCAACTCACGCAGGTGATCTTTGACGAAGTCAATCCGGTAGTCATCTTGGATTTCCCCATTTTGACGGAATTTTTCTTCCCCTTCAACTCCCATTCCATTCTCTGTTAGAAGCCACTCGATGTTGCCATAATTTCCTTTGATATTTTGCGCGATGTCATATAAGCCTTGCTCATAGATTTCCCAGCCTCTGTGTGGGTTGATCTTTCTGCCTGGCATGACATAGGGTTCGTAGAATTGCTCAACCAGCATCGGGGACTCTGGGTTTGGCGCATAACGAGGCGCAGAGACCCGCATTGGTTGGTAATAGTTGACCCCTAAGAAGTCAACTGTATGTTCTTTTATCAGCCCTAAGTCACTTGGATCTACTTCTGGCAAGAGATCGCGCTCTCGCAGAATCTCTACCAACTCTGATGGGTAAGTCCCAAGCACAGACGGATCAAGAAAAGACTTGGCTTGGAAGAGCTCAGCGATTCGTGCTGCCTTGACATCTGCTGGATGTTGGCTCCGCGGATAGGCTGGCGTCAAGTTCAACACTACTCCGATTCGATAGTTTGGATCCACCTCGTGGCAGGCCTTGACAACAAGGCTGCTTGCCAACTGGGTATGGTAGGCTACTTTGACTGCTGCAGCGGCGTCAACCTTATGTGGGTAATGGGCATCATAAAAATAACCAAACTCTACAGGAACAATAGGCTCATTAAAGGTAATCCACTGATCGACCAAGTCCCCATAGGTTTCAAAGCAGAAGCGAGCGTAGTCGCGATAGGCATAGACCGTCTCCTTGTTCTCCCAACCATCTCCTTGTTCTTGCAAGGCAAAAGGAAGGTCAAAGTGATAAAGATTGACCATCAAATGAATGCCTTTGGATTTGATAAGTTCAAATACTTGGCGGTAAAAGGCCACTCCTACTGGATTGACTTCTCCACGACCCTCGGGGAAAATCCGAGACCATTGGATAGAAGTCCGAAAAGCGGTATGCCCAGTCTCGACTAGAAGCTCAATGTCTTCTTCCCAATTTTCATAAAAGGTCGAAGTTAAACCGGGTCCTTCTTGGAAACGAAAGCGATGAGGCTCTACTTGATACCAGTAGTCCCATAGGTTGTCCCCCTTGCCATCTCCGGCAAAACGCCCTTCTGTCTGTGGACCAGATGTCGATGTTCCCCATAAAAAATCTTTTGGAAACTTAATCATGTGTTTATCCTCTCTCATTGTCTTTCTCTCTATTATACTCCCTTTCAGCGCTCTTCCTAGAGACTATTTTCAGTCATTTTTACGCAGATTATAGAAAAAACACGCTAGCTATCAGAAGACCCGATTTCTAACGTGTTTTGTTTCCATTATAATTGATTGACGACATAATCAAAGAGAGCCTTGTCTCCCTTGCTTATCTGGTAACGCAGTTCTGGATGCCACTGAACCCCTAGAAAGGCTGTCCCGTGGGATGATTGAACCGCTTCGATAATCTGATCATCCGGACTAAGAGCAATCACTTCTAGGTGAGGGGCTAAATCCTTAATCCCTTGATGGTGGTAGGAATTGATCTGACCAACTTCTCCGAACAAGTCTCGCAAAACGCTCCCCTCAACGGTTTCGATTGAATGACTGGCTTCGCTGGCAGGATTTTCCTGCCAGTGGTTGTCGATATCTTGGTAAAGCGTCCCACCCATGGCGACATTGTAAAGTTGCATACCTCGACAAACCGTAAAGATGGGCTTCTTAGCAGCTAGCGCTTCCTTGATCAAGGCCAATTCAAAAAGGTCGCGCTCAAGCAAGTAATCGTCACTGACAATCTCCTTCTCTGCTCCATAAAACTGAGGAGAGACATGCTGACCACCTGTGAGAATCAACTTATCAATCAAGGAAATATAGTGCCCAGCCGATGCAGGGTCTCCAATCGGAAGGATCAGAGGGATTCCCCCTGCTTCTTGAACCCCCTGGACAAAGCCTGTCGGTGTATAACTGAGGTACATTCCCTCTTCTTCACGGAAAGGGCGTTGGTTGCCTGTAATCCCAATCACTGGTTTCTTCATCGCTCGTTCTCCAATCTCTTCATAGCTAATATAGTTCCTTATTTTATCACACTCCGAAGGTGACTTTCAACTTTTTTCATGATTTTTCAAATAAGGAGAAGTTTTCTAGAATTTTTACGAATAGTACAGGTGAAGAAACAATTTTCTTTAAAGAAAGGAGAAGATAGATGAACACAATTACTATTCATTCTGATGACATCCTATCAGATCATGAACTAGCCTCTATTCAAGGTGGATTTATCCCAGCTGTAATTGCAGGGGTAGCTACATGGAAAATTGCTACAGTTGCTGTCGGTAGTGTAGGACTCGTTTTTGCTGCAGGAGCAGACCTAGGATATCTGGCTAACCGTCCATAGGTAAGAACGATGAAAAAAAGACGCATATTCCATATCATCACGATATCTACTTTACTTTTGTCTAGGATCTTTTTAGCAGTTCTACAAATCCTACACGACCTTCATTATCTCACACTCCCTTTTGAAACTTACGGAGTAAGTGACTTACTTTCTTGGATTCTTGTTATTTGGATCCTAAGCATAGCATATAGAGAAATTAGAAAGGAGAAAAACAATGAATAACTTACAACTTTTAACAACTGAAGAATTGGAAAACACCCGGGGCGGTATTGGCCTAGCTGAAATCGTTGCTATTTCAGGAGTTGCAAACTTTTTCGTTTCCGTCTTTAATGCCGGTTATAAATTTGGGGCTGACTTGGCCCGACGTCATTAATATAGAAAAGAGAGTGGGACAGAAATCGGTAATTCGTTAGAATTCGATTTCGTCGTCCCACCTCCGCACAGTTGAGTAGGGCTGTAAAAGCTGATGAAATCAGCGTAGTAGAGGCCACTCAACCACTGCGTCTTGCTCGACAATCCAAAGACAATTGAGAGGCTAGGACTTTTGTCCCAGCCTCTTTTTTATTGATCACATATGATTTCTTTTATTTTCATGTCGATCATAGATTTAGAAAGGCTTAGCTCCTACATAAGAAGCTAAGCTCAGTTGCTCTTGCTTCACATCTCTGACTAAACAGTCATTGACGACTCCTCTTTTTATGATTGGCAATAGACTGAAATGGCTTTTGCAACAAACTCTGCCGTACCGGGTCCACCTGCCTGATCGATAAACGTTGTAAAGCGATTATCTTCTGTGTACATCTGCCCTAATCCCGCAAGAATTGTTTGGTCGCACGGATAAAAGTGCTCACTAATATAATCCTGCAAGACCTTGACTTGATCCTGAGCTTCTTGCGTACTCGCCTCTCCATGCCGCAACGCTCCAAAAGCTTGCATAATTTCCATCATTTCCTTTGTAACTGCTGGAAAAGCAGTTTCGCCCTTGGCCTCAAAAGCCTGGTAAGCCTCTGTCTGCCCCCATCTAGAGTGGGCTTCCTGCTGGAAGTCCTCCAAGGCTTTTTGATCGAATGCTTCAAATGACATTTCTTCTTCCTCCATTTGTAAGGCTTTGGCATGGGAAATGATCGCATCTAGGCGGGACTTTTTCAACTCCAAGAGCTGAATCTGGTCCTTCAATGCCTGAGCTTTATCATATCCATCCTGACTTACAAGTTCCTTAATTTGTTTTAGAGGGAAGTCCAACTCACGGTAGAGCAAAATTTCCTGCAAACGGATGATCGCATCGCGATTATAATAACGATAGCCGTTTTCAGCAACCATTGACGGCTTCAGCAAATCAATCTCATCATAATAATGAAGGGTGCGCACACTGACCCCGGACAACTGGCTGACTTCTTTTACAGATTTCATTGGAACTCCTCTCTGATAAACAGTATAAGCTATGACGTGACGTGAGAGTCAAGGGAGAAAATCAACTTTTTTCAAGAAATATCTAAAAAGTCTTCAAGGGAACACCTTGAAGAACTTTTTAACTTTATTTCGTTACGATATTTACAAGCTTGTTAGGTACACTAATCACTTTCACGATGTCCTTGCCATCGATCTCGGCCTTAACTTTTTCGTCAGCCAGAGCCACTTCTTGCAATTCTTCGCGTGACAGATCTTTGGCGACCATGAGTTTGGCACGGACTTTACCTTTGATTTGAACGACGATTTCGATTTCGTCTTCAACCAATTTGCTTTCGTCCCATGTTGGCCAAGCCACGTAAGAGATGGACTCACCTGTTGCTGCAACAGTTTGCCAGAGTTCCTCTGCCAAATGAGGCGCAAATGGGGCGATCAACTGGATAAAGCCTTTGGCATAATCCACATAGAGCTTGTCTTCCTTGTTAGCCGCGTTGACAAAGACCATGAGTTGGGCAATGGCTGTATTGAATTTCATCGACTCGATTTGCTCTGTAACAGCCTTAACGGTCTCGTTATAGACCTTATCAAGAGCACCATTGTTTTCCGAAACGATTTCTTTCGTTGTGATCAAACGGTACACACGATCGAGGAACTTACGGCTTCCTTCCAGACCTTCTTCAGACCAAGCGATCGAAGCATCGAGTGGTCCCATGAACATTTCATAGACACGAAGGGTATCAGCACCGTATTGTTCCACCACATCGTCTGGGTTCACCACGTTCTTGAGGGATTTCGACATCTTGGCTGGTGCTTGCTCCAACTCTTCCCCTGTTTCCACATGGAAGAAGGAACCGTCACGTTTTTCAACCTTATCAGTCGCCACAAGAGCCCCACGATGGTCACGGTAGCTAGTTCCCAAGATCATTCCTTGGTTAAAGAGTTTTTGGAATGGTTCTTTAGTTGGTACAACACCGATATCATAAAGGAATTTATGCCAGAAACGAGCGTAAAGCAAGTGAAGCACGGCATGCTCTGCACCACCCACGTAGATATCGACTGGCAACCATTGTTTGAGGAGGTCCTCATCAGCCAATTTTTCTGTGTTGTGTGGGTCGATATAGCGGAGGTAGTACCAGCTTGAACCAGCCCATTGTGGCATGGTGTTGGTCTCACGACGACCTTTGACGCCATCTTCACGAGTCACTTCCAGCCAGTCGGTCAAGTTAGCCAATGGGCTTTCACCAGTACCTGAAGGGCGGATGTCCTTAGTAACTGGCAAGACAAGTGGCAAATCACTTTCTGGAACGGCTGTTGAAGTCCCATCTTCCCAATGAATGATTGGGATTGGTTCACCCCAGTAACGTTGACGGCTAAAGAGCCAGTCACGGAGACGGTAGGTCACCTTTTCTTGACCACAGCCTTTTTCTTCCAACCAAGCCACAATCTTGGCAATAGCATCTTCTTTGTTCAGTCCATCAAGGAAGTCTGAATTAACGTGAAGTCCATCTTCAGTATAGGCAGCTTCTGCTACATTTCCACCTTCCAGCACTTCTACGATTGGAAGACCAAACTGGTTAGCAAATTCCCAGTCACGCTGGTCGTGGGCAGGTACGGCCATAACGGCACCTGTTCCATAGCTAGAAAGAACATAGTCGGCAATCCAGATTGGAATTTCTTTGCCGTTTACAGGGTTGATAGCATAAGCACCAGTCCAAACCCCTGTTTTTTCCTTAGCAAGGTCAGTACGAGCTAAGTCTGATTTAAGGCTAGCTTGGTGTTTGTAGTCAGCCACAGCTTGAGACTGCTCTGGGCTTGTAATAGCGTCAACCAAGTCATGCTCAGGAGCTAAGACAGTGAAGGTCGCACCAAAAAGGGTATCAGGACGAGTGGTAAAGACGGTGAATTCCTTGTCTGTTCCTTTGACTTTAAAGGTGACATTGGCACCAGTTGATTTCCCAATCCAGTTACGTTGCATGTCCTTGATAGACTCTGGCCAATCTAGGTCATCCAAATCGTTGAGCAAGCGCTCTGCATAGGCCGTGATTTTAAGCATCCATTGGCGCATTGGTTTGCGGACAACTGGATAGCCACCACGCTCAGATGTTCCATCTGGAAGAACTTCTTCGTTGGCGATAGCTGTTCCGAGTTCCTCCACCCAGTTTACGGGTACTTCGGCTTCATAGGCTAAGCCTTTTTCGTAAAGCTTGGTGAAAATCCACTGCGTCCACTTATAGTAGTTAGGATCTGTCGTATTGACTTCACGATCCCAGTCGTAAGAGAAACCAAGGGCATTGATTTGGCGTTTGAAGTTGGCAATGTTTTCTGCTGTGAATTCCGCTGGGTCATTCCCAGTATCCATGGCATATTGCTCTGCAGGCAAACCAAAAGCATCCCACCCCATTGGGTGAAGGACATTGTAACCTTGGGCACGTTTGAAACGGCTAAGGATATCTGTCGCTGTGTAGCCTTCTGGGTGTCCTACGTGAAGACCCGCTCCAGATGGGTAAGGAAACATGTCAAGCGCATAAAACTTCGGTTTTGAGGCATCTGTTCCTGTCTTAAAGGTGTGATGGTCAGCCCAGTGTTTCTGCCACTTAGGCTCGATTTCTTTATGATTGTAAAAACTCATGCTGTCTCTCCAATTTTCGTGATGCTCCTATTATACCATTTTTAGGGGATTTTTAAAGGTTCTATCCACCAAAAAGAGGCTGGGACAAAAGTCCTGGCCTCTCAATTGTCTTTGGATTGTCTAGCAAGACGCAGTGGTTGAGTAGACTCTACTAGGCTGATTTAATCAACTTTTACAGCCCTACTCAACTGTGCGGAGGTGGGACGACGAAATCGAATTCTATCGAATGAGCGATTTCTGTCCCACTCTCTTCCCTGTTCAGTATACAATCGCTCTTAAAGCTCCTAGTCCTCTACGTGACTTTCTAGTTCTTTTTGAGCTTTCTTATTGGATTCTTCTTTTTCTTTCTTCCATTGTTCACGCGCTTCATCGTACTCCTTGGTTTTCAAGACTTTGTCTTGCAATTCCAAGTACTTGTAGTTGAAGGTTTGACCCTTGTGTCCTGTCCAAGCAAAGGCAGCTGTGTATGGAACTGTCTTACGAACACCTGGAGAAGCTCCATCTGAATGAATTGGAATCAAGAGGGCACTATCAGTCAACCAAGCCTGAGCTTTAGCATATTTTTTATAGCGGTCGTTGACGTCTTTTGTTTCATTGTGCGCGTCTTCGATCAGTTGATCGTATTCATCAAAACCAGCTTCTTTAGCAGCTGCGTTATTCGTTCCCGCATCAAATCCAAAGTAGGAATTGGCATTTTCACCATTCTTAGAGCTTGTGATATCTAGGTAAGAAGATGGATCAGTATAGTCTGGTCCCCAACCTAAGTTGTTGTTCAAATCCCAGTCTTGTTGGGAAGCATTTTCAGCAAAGTAGGTCACTCGATTAAGATCGTCCTCAGATACCATGTTCAAGTCGATGACGACATTTTCTGCTCCTAGGGTAGATTCAATCGACTGTTTAAAGGATTGAGCTTGCTTGACTCCTTCTGTATAGGTTGATGAAACAGGGAGGTCCAAATGAATCGGGAACTCTACCCCTTGGCCTTGAAGGGCTTCTTTAGCCTTGGCAAACTCTTCCTTGGCCTTGGTTGGATTGTAAAGGGTATCTTTTCCATCTTCGACAGAAACACCTTTCCATTCATCACCATATTCTTCTAAGTTTTTCTCTACAGACTCACCGAAATCTTTGCCATCAATTTGAACAAAGTTTGGAGGAGTGAAGGTGTTGCGGATGACCTTGTCTGCAGATGCTTCCCCATTGGCTTGCGCTACATAGGCCTTGCGGTTGAAGGCAAACATAATGGCTTGACGGAAGTCTTTATTCAAAATTGCTTTCTTGGTTGAGCTCTTTTGAGCATCTGTCGTCTTCGTCGTAATCTCATAAGCTTGACGGTCAATGTTGAAAGACAAGTTATAAGTAGAGGATCCTTGGTCACTGAAGACAATGTCATCTTTGTGTTTCTTCTCTACACTCTTATAGTTAGAGCCATTTGGGAAGACACGGGCAAAGGTATAGTCTCCGTTATCAAATCCACGGATCAAAGATTCTGAATCTTGTCCATCATAATAGGTCAGCTTAACCTTAGAAATTTTTACATTATCCGCATCCCAATAGGTTGGGTTCTTTTCAAGCGTCACAACAGATTTAGAGGTGATAGCTTTGATCAAATAAGGACCACAATAAAGAATACTAGAAGGGTTCGTACCTTGACCGTAGTCATCTCCCTTAGAATCTAAGAATTCTTTATTGACTGGCATCAAAATGCCCATGGTGGTTTTTGAATTCCAGAAACTTTCTGGTTGGTTCAAGGTGTATTGAACAGTATAGTCATCGACAGCTTTGATACCAACTGTTGAGAAGTCTTTGGTTTTCCCTGAGACATAATCATCCAACCCTTTGATAGATTGTTGGACGAGATAGAGGGCCGAAGATTTCTTGTCCGCTGCGTGCTGAAGCCCCGTTACAAAGTCTTGGGCCTTAACTTCTCCGAATTCTTCCCCTTCAGCGGTCACCCATTTAACCCCTTTACGAAGTTTATAGGTATAGGTCAGACCATCTTTTGAAACAGTCCAATCCTTAGCAAGAGATGGGATTAAGTTGCCATATTTGTCAACTTCTAACAAACCATCCACAGCATTACCTGTAAATTCTGAAGTCGACCGTTTATTAGAAAGTGAATAATCCAAAGTATCCGGATCTTGCGTATATACATAACTAAAGACCTGGTTGTCCGAACTTGAAGATTTCCCTCCTTGTGAGCAGGCTACCAGTGCGCTTACAGACAAAAGCAGAGCGCCGGTGGCTAAGAGTAGCTTCCCTTTTTTCATATGGATCACCTCTGTATAAAATGTTATTCTTCATATTAAATTATAGCACTTTACGGAAAAATGTAAACGCTTAACTGTATAATATTTCAAAAGTTAGAAAAAATAGTTGTTTTGACTGCATGCAAAAAAGCAGTTTTGACTGCTTCTTTGATGATGGATAAAGGCCCCTGCCACTCCTTCCCCTTACTTAAATCCCACTGACCAGGAGGGATAAGAGGGTAAGGAAGCTATTCCAAGAGGCATGCTGAAGGATAGCCCAGTAAATCGATTTGGTATAACGCAAGACCGCACAAAATAGCAGGCCCGGTACCAAGTAGACGATAAAGCTTGGCAAATCCCAGCCATGCTGCCAGACATGCGAGAGGCTGAACAAGGAGGCCGAAACAAGCATATCCAGCTTATACTTCTGATAAGGTGCCAAAGCCGTCATGACCAAATCACGAAAAACTAGCTCTTCCACAATGGGAGCCAGCAAGCAGGCATAGACATAGCGTATCAACACCAAGGCCCAGCCTGACAAATCACTAGATATTTCTGCAAGGGCTATGGAATTCTTAGTGGGCGGAAATACCGCTGCAGAAAACATATCCCATAAAAAGTGAGCAAGAAAAACAAGCACAAACACCGCCAAATAGGAAGCTTTAAAGGTGAATTTCCCGTACAAGTCCCAGCGACGACTCTTTACCAAGAGTGTAACGGCTACCCCCCCAATCAATCCTATCAACAAGAGGAGCAAGCCATAATAAGAATCATCCGATAGGTGGCCCACTAAATCCGTTGGGAGTCCCACGTTAAAAAGCGCAAAATTGATGCAGAGAATTCCAATTGTCGCTAGTTGAAACAATCTGTCTGTCTTACTCATTGCATTTACCCTTTCATTTAATCCTTTCTACCGAGTTCCAATCTGCCTTAAGATCTAACTCTCAGAACACTTCATCCTAGAACTCTATCATGTCTTAAATACGAGCGAGCGGTGGTCGCTTCACAAATCCAGGACGTCCAATCTCAATCTTATCTGACTGACCTTGAACCACATTTGGGCGAGAACCTCCTCCTCCTACAATCTGTGCCAATTCTTTTTGACTACATTCTGTCATTTCATTTCCTCCAATTTGTATTTGTAACGCTACCTCCTGAGTCTATCAAAGATTGGAGCCTTTGCCTTTTCTTTTTTCTATATGGTTGCATTTTTCAGCTATGTGGGTGGAGAATCTCTTAATTCAGAAGTATACATCTCCAAATTAAACGAAAACGAACAACCATCAAAAAAACCATCGCCAACAGGCGATGGTTTCTGTATTTCTTTGATTAACCTAAGGACTTGACATAAGCATCTACTGCTACAATCGCTTGAGCAATATCAGATGCTTGTACCTTGAATGGCATTTGATGGATGGTTTCTCCTTCAATGGTTGCTTGTTGGCCAACCTTAAGAAGATCTTCGTAGCTTGCATTTTCAAGATGCATTTCTTTCAGAGTCGTTGGCATACCAATTTGTTGATAAAAACGAATATATTTGTTCAATTCTTCTTTTGGACGGTTTTCCAAGAACAATTGAACCAAGGTGCCATAGGCTACTTTTTCACCGTGTGTCAATTGGTGGATGTCCCCAGTGAGGGCAGTAAAACCATTATGGATGGCGTGAGCCGCTGCCAAGCCACCACTTTCAAACCCAATCCCACTGAGAAGGGTATTGGCTTCAATGATGTTTTCAAGAGCAGGCGTTACAACTTTGGCTTCACATGCCGCCATGGCTTGGAGACCATCAGCAAATAAGATTTCTTCACAACGTTGCGCAATCGCGACACCCGCTAGAGTTTGGTGTTTGCCTAGCATGGTTTTTCCGTTGGCTTGCATTACCGCACGCGCTTCGACCCAAGTCGCTAACCCATCTGCGATACCAGAAGCCAGCAAACGTTTTGGTGCTTGAGAGATCACTTTACTATCCACCAAGACCAATTCTGGATTTTTAGAATAGAAGATATAGCGAGCAAAGGCTCCTTCATCCGTGTAGATAACTGACAAGGCTGAGACTGGAGCATCTGTCGAGGCAATGGTCGGAGCAATGACAACTGGTGATTGTAAAAGATCTGCAATAGCTTTTGCACTGTCGATGGTCTTTCCTCCACCAAGTCCAATAACCAAATCACAGCCATTTTCTTCTGCCAGACTGACCACACGATTGATTTCATTATCAGAAGCTTCACCATTGAAGAACACTGGCAAGACTGTAAAGCCATACCGGAGGAGATACTTTTCAAAACGTTCTCCTACAATATCATAGACCACTGAATCACAGAGTAAAACGGGATGACTCCCCAGCTCTAAAATAGGTTTTGCATTTTCAAATAAAGCATTCTCACCTTGTATGTAACGAGATGGACTTGCAAAATTTCTCATACACTCCTCCTTTATCAAATTGTAGTCTTTTGATGAACGGCTGACCAATCTGCCTCGAAGTCATCTACTGCTTTTGCAATAGAAGGCATTCCAAAAGCTGCTTCAAAGACATCTGCCCCTGCCGTAATTGCTTGTGTTCCTTCTTTAAATGCTCTATTAACTTGAGCCACATTTTTAAAGGAAGCTGCTAGAATTTTGCTTGATGAATGATTACGCTCTATGGCACTCGCTAACTGAGAAATAACCTGAGCTGAATCAATGTTTAAGTTTTCCATACGATTGTAATAAGGTGCTAAATAGTCGGCTCCTGCTTCAATCGCTAACAGTCCTTGAAAAACAGTATAGATTGCTGTTGCAGTAATTTTGTAACCCTCTGCTTTTAACACTTTAATTGCAGCAAGTCCTTCAGGTGTAACTGGGACTTTAATATAGGTATTTTCATCGCATTGTTCGCGAATTTTAGCCGCATCTTTTAAAATTCCTTCATAATCTTTTGCGACAACTTGAACATGGATGGAAGGAGAACCTCCGATGATTTCCCGCACCTTATGGATACGATCAAAAAAATCAATGTCCCCTTCTTTTTTGGCAATTGTTGGGTTCGAAGTTACCCCAGCAAGGGGTAACACTCGCGCCCATTTTTTTATCTCATCTAAATTTAAAGTATCAAGCATAAATTCCATATACATACCTCTTTACTATAGAGTATGCTCTGTCCGTCCAATAATATCATCTTGTGTAGCTCTTGATAGTACATTGAAGAAAGCTGAGTAGCCTGCAACACGTACAATTAAGTCACGGTGTTTTTCCGGATGTTTTTGAGCGTCTAATAATGTTTCTCTAGAAACCACATTGTATTGAATATGGTATCCATGTAGACGATTAAAGAACGTACGGAGTAAAGCAATAAGTTTTAATTTATCTTCTTCTTTAGCTAAAGTTTGTGGGTTTACTTTTTGGTTCAGTAGAACACCACCAACAATTTCATCTGTTGGTAATTTAGAAACAGATTTTAGAACAGATGTTGGGCCATGTTGGTCCATATTGTGGGATGGAGAACATCCTTCTGCAAGTGGAGTCCCGGCATTACGACCGTCCGGAGTGGCTAATGTTCCACGACCTTGTCCTACATTGGCTGAAATAGAAGATGTACCTGAGTAACGAATTCCTCCGATTGGCCCACGTCCATATCGAGTATTTGGATATTTAGCAATTTCATCCACATAAATATCGTATGCTTCTCGAACTAAGCTGTCCGCATAGTCATCATCGTTTCCATACTTCGGTGCATCATGGATAAGCATCTCTTGGATTTCTTTTCCACGTTCGCCCTCGTAATCGGTTTCCAGAGCATGCCATAGCTCTTGTGGCGTTAAGCGTCCTTCTTCGAATACCAGTTTCTTGATTGCTGCAAGTGAATCGGATAAGTTTGCAATACCCACTTGTAAACCAGAAATATAATCGTAGACAGCTCCACCTTCTTTTAGGTGTTTTCCACGTCCAATACAGTCATCTGTCAAAGCTGAACAGAGGATATCTGGCACTTCTCTTTCAAGAGATAGGTCGATAGAGTTTTCTACGATCACACTCATGCGGGTTAAGTGGCGCAAAGTCTTGTCCCAAGCAGTTTGCAATTCATCGAAGCTCTTCATGTCTTTAAAATGACCAAAGCTTGGTGCAAAGCGCTTGCCAGAAGCAGGATCGATTCCGTCATTCATCGTAATGAGCAAAACTTTAGGGAAGTTCATATAACTCATACCTGTACAGCGATATCCCCATTTACCTGGAACAGCTGTTTCTACACAACCAATTGCACTGTAATCATAAGCATCTTCTTCAAGAACACCTTTTGAAATAAAGGATGGAATAATAATCTCATCATTATTGAAAGCAGGCATACCAAATCCGAGCTTCATAACTTCAATACATTCGTTCATGAAGCGGGCATCCAGACCAGCATGATAACGAACAGTTAAGTTTGGTTGAGGAAGGTGAGTTTGAGCAACTGACTTCAACACCAAATAAGACAATGGATTGACGGCATCTTTCTTATCACGTGTTTGACCACCAATCGTAACGTTTTGATAAAGCGGACTACCTGCAGATGAGAAGGTATGTGCTTGACTACGTACTTTGTTAATTGTAATAGTCTTAATCCAAAGGTTAGTCAAGCGTTCAACAATACTCTCTTCAGTTTCCCGTCCACTTTCCAAATCAGCTTTAACGTATGGATACATATATTGGTCAAAACGGCCATATGAAAGTGAGTGTCCATTTGATTCAATCTGAAGAATACATTGGATAAACCAAACAGACTGAACAGCCTCTGCAAATGTACTTGCAGGCTCGTATGGAACTTTTGAGCAAATCTCTGCAATTTCAAGCAATTCCTTCTTACGTTCAGGAGTTGCTGTTTCAGCAAGTTGTTTAGCAAGTTCCACAAATCGTTGAGCATAGGTCTTAACAGCATCAACTACGATAAAGATAGAATCGTAAAAATGGTACTTATCAATGCTAGCTGGATCCGTTAGATCTAGGGCTGCTTTAGCTTGGCGAGCTCTTTCTTCAAAACCTTTCAAGCCATATTGCAATAATTTTTGATAATTGACTGCTAAGTGGGCATCTCCTGAATTCATCTTCCCTTCCATACCGAAGAATCCTGTTTCCATATAGACAGATACTTCTTCAGGTAGAAGAGCGCCAGCTCTTGCACGTAAGTTATTATTTTCCCAGAACGGTGCGATACTACGGAGCTGTTCTTTCGTTTCTTCCGTAATATAGAAGACATCACCATCCCGCTTTTCAAAAAGATCCAATTCCTTCAGAACGAACTCTAAAGTATATTCTGGGAAAATCGGAGCATCTTTATTAGAGGATGCTTGGTTTCCAGCAATCATGGATTCATCCTCAATGTAGATTGTCATATTTTCAAGAATCTCTTTCAACATATAGGCACGTTTAAGAACATTTGGTTGTTCCTTATAACGATCATATGCCTTAGTTGCAAGAACAGCACGTTCAGCATCGATGTAAGGCTTCTTATTTAAGACATCTTCACGATACTTATTCATGCGTTCAGTGAGGCTTCCAAAATATTCTGTTTTAATGCTTGTACTTGCTACTTCTACTTGTTTCATTTTTTCAAAACCTTTCTTTTGAAATTATTTTGTTTTCTTTCGTAACTATAGTAGCATTAAATTTTACGAATTTCAATGAATTATGAATTATACATATAAATTCTATTCTAGTCGCACATCTGTGCATACATGATAAACGCACTATTTTTCAGCTTGTAATTCATTGTTATAGGCAAGATTATCTTGGAATTTGAAGAATGGGAAATATACGACAGTCGAGGTCGCAAGAACTAGCACTTGAACGAAAGCACCTTGCCAACCTCCAACCATAAATCCAGAAATAATGGCTGGTGTACTCCAAGGAAGAGTCACACCTGAGAATGGATGCATAAATCCAATAGCAATTGATGCATAAACAATTATTGCAGCCAAAATTGGAACCAAAATAAATGGAAGGAACATAACTGGGTTCATTACGATCGGAAATCCAAATACGACGGGTTCATTGACATTAAAGATTGCAGGAAATGCTGCAACTTTCCCCAAAGCTTTATACTGTTTTGACTTAGCAGCAAATAGCATGGCAACAACCAACCCAAAGGTTATACCTGATCCAGACAAAATAAGGAAGCTATCTAAGAATTGTTGAGTTACAATGTGGGCACCATTTTCAACGGATAGCTTCCCAGCTGCCAACATTGATTTATTGGCATCTAGGTTAGAAAGTAGCAAGGCTGTTACTACACCGTTGACAACTGATTGGCCATGAACACCAAACCACCACAAGAATGAAATAAAGAAAGCAATCCCAATCGCTCCGTAAAGTGATCCTGTTAGACCTTGAAGAGGAACCTGAATGACATCATAAATCATTTCAATGAAGGTACCGCCGTTTGTCACTACTTTTGATACGATATAGACAATCATTGATAGTAAGAAAATCACGAAAGCAGGAATCATCGCTTCAAATTGTTTGGCAATGGCTTGAGGTACTTGTTCTGGCATTTTTATAACAATGTGTCTTTGGATAAACACAGTATAAATTGCACCAACTACCAGACCAATAATAATGGCCCCGATAATCCCTTGACCACCAAACCATACTTTTGAAATGGCATCGCCAATCGGTTCTCCCTTAGCTGGTACATAAGAAGATTTTAACAAGATAAAGAATGAAGACAGGGACAAAACTCCCGCTGGCAAGGGTTCTACTCCACTGTTTTTAGCATAAGAATACCCAATGGAGAAGCAAGAAATTAAGCCCATGATGGCGAATGTTCCTGAATAAACTTGCATAAATGGCTCTGTCCATGTATCGCCAAATACACTAGCAATAGCCTGATTAAGGCCTTCAAATGGTAATTGTCCAATAATCAGAAACAAACTACCAACTACCGTTAATGGAAGGATCGCTAACATCCCATCTTTAAGAGCAATAATTCCTTTCATGTTTACAAAACGCATGATTGGAGCGATAATTTTCTGAGAATTAAAATTAGACATGGGAAGCCTCCTTATTTTTCTCCTAGCAATTCTAGAGCTAGATTTAGTACCTTCTTACCATCTAACATCCCATAATCCGCCATAGGAATGACAGCAATAGGGATATGGTTTGCCTCACAAATCGCTTTTGATTTATCCAAAGTATAAGCTACTTGAGGCCCTAACAAAGCGACATCTATTTCTGGGGCAAAATCTGCTAATTTCGCTTGAGAATATGCCTCAATTTCAGCATCAATACCTAATTCCTGAGCCGCTACCTTCATATTATTTACCAACATTCCTGTTGAAAATCCTGCCGCACAAAACAATCCAATTTTCATCATCTTTTCCTCCTTATTGTTTCGCTGAAAGTTCTTTTCGTAAGTCAATCATTTCTTTAATCAAGTTAATCTCTGTGATTGAAGTCATTAAGTGATCTTGTGAGTGCACAAACAAAGCTGTAATCTCTGTCTTTGTCCCACTTGCTTCCTGGGCTAAAAATTGGGTTTGCAAGTTATGCGCTTCTAGCAATGCTGCATCTGCTTTTGCAATTTCGCCTTCAGAAGATGTAAAATCACCTTCCTTAGCATATGATAAAGCTTGGTAAACATGCTGTTTAGCATCACCCGCATTTAAAATTAAGCCCATAATAATTTGGTCTGCAACAATTATTTCCATGTGCACTACACTCCTTTGTCAATCTAATGAAAGCGCTTTTTCTATTGTCAATATACCATTTATATTTTTGCCGGTCAATAAAAAACTACAACATTTGATTATTGTTTTTAGTTTTTGCACATTTGTGCTATTTAACTCAAAAAAATAAGGACTGCATCCTCGCTGTCCTATTTTTTAGTAAATTGCTGATCACCATCTAATTCTAAAACTTTTAAGATCGTCGCTTCATCTGTGACTAAATGATTGATATAGTTGGCTTTCAAAACCGATAAAATTGCTTTTGCTTTTTGATCACCGTAGGCTAACGAGATGATATTCGGAACCTTTCTCAATTCCTCCAATGTGATAGATATTGTTCTTTCCTGTAATTCAGGATAAACGGGGATACCTTCTTGATCAAAGAAACGACAGCAGACTTCTCCTACAGCATGTTCCGACTCCAATTTCTTAAAATCATTTGTTGTTAGCATATCAAACCACTGAGGATTCTTGCTATCTGCATGGCCACCAATCCCTACAGCAGCAACATCCAAACAACGCCAACTAGCTTTCAAGTCCTCGAAATACTTAGAAGATAAGATGCCTTCCGTTACCTCAGAATTTTCTTGAATGACACTCGCGTTTATAAAATGACATTCTCCATGAAATTTACTCGCCATACTGTAGATTAGAGTATTGACATGGTAGCGAGCATGGATATGACTGGGACCTCCAGCTAGGGGATAAAATTGAACACCATCCAAACGCTTAGTTCCAACTTGTTCCACCATTAATCTGAGAGACTTGCCCCATGAAAAACCAACTGTCATTCCATCTTCAATCAAATTTCGAAGCATGACAGCACTAGCTTGCGCTAGCCGCTTTTCAAGGCTTTCTCGTGGCTCATCAACTAGATTTGGTATAATCTCGATAGCTTTCAAGCCATATTTTTGTTTGATATAATTTTCTAAATGGAAGAGGCGAGTATCAAAATTTTCAATTTCAATTTTTACAACTCCCTCTTTTTTAGCCTCCGCTAACATTCTGCTGACAGTTGTACGGTAGATTCCAGTTTCTGCTGCGATTTGCGATTGACTTTTGTCTTCAACATAGTATAGATAGGCTAATTTAGCAAGTAACTTTTTCCGTTCATCTTTCAATTGACTTCTCCTTCTTATACTAAGTTTAAAATCGTTTGCGAATCCTCAAGTTTTTCCTTTGCTTCTTGAGATATATTCTTATCTGTTATCACTCTAGAAACTTGCGAAAGTGCAAATCGTCTAACGGTCCCACACTTTCCAAATTTACTTGAATCTGTTAAGACAACCACTTCTTTAGAAACATCAGACATAGCTTGAACAACTTCACTCCGCATCATATCTTTCCCAGTAAAGCCAAGTTCATCATCATATCCGTCAACCCCTACAAAAGCAAAGGGAACTCTAAACGAGCGAATCAACTCTTTCAGAAGAGGACCTACGGTCACTCTAGATTCTTTTTGAAATTCACCACCAAGTAGGATGATTTTACAGGAATCATATTCCTGAATATAATCTGCAATAAAATAAGAATTTGTCACAATCTTGATATTCTTTTTTGTTTGACAAATTTCTTCCGCTAGCAAGGCACAAGTAGAGCCCGATTCAATCAAAACCGTGTCGTTATCCTTAATTAGTTTGGCAGCTTCCCTGGCTATTCTTTTCTTGGTATCATATTGAAAAGACAATCGAACATTGATATCATCTCCACTATTTAAAACAGCATAGCCGTGTTCTCTATGCAATAATCCTTTGGATTCTAGCTTGTCCAAATCCTTTCGAATGGTCACTTTAGAGACTTGTAATTTCTCCGACAAGCTATTAACATCAATCTTTTCAAACTCCGATACTAATTTCAATATTTCATCTAAACGTTGCATTGTTTTTACCTCTTCTCTATTTTAGCAAATTTTCGAGTGAATTCAAAACAAAATAAACTTTCGTTCGTAATTGAATTAGTTTCTTAAATAATGTATAATAGACTTACTAGATTGATAGGAGAGCAAAATATGGAACAAAATCGTGGCATTATCTTTAACATCCAACACTTTAGTATCCATGATGGCCCTGGCATCCGAACTACTGTATTTCTAAAAGGATGTCCCCTGCGTTGTCCATGGTGCTCCAATCCTGAATCCCAACGTGCAAATCCTGAAAAAATGTTGGATGCTGTTACTAAAAAGGAAACTATCACGGGAGAAGAAAAAACAGTCACAGAAATCATAGATGATGTCTTAAAAGACGTTGACTTCTATGAAGAATCTGGTGGTGGCATTACCCTGTCTGGTGGAGAAATCTTTGCTCAATTTGAATTTGCCAAATCTATCTTAAAAGCTGCGAAAGAAGTTGGACTTCATACTGCAATCGAAACGACAGCTTTTGTTGAACATGAGAAATTTGTCGATCTCATTCAGTATGTTGATTTTATTTATACAGACCTTAAACATTACAATACACTTAAACATAAGAAGGTTGTCGGAGTCAACAATCATCTGATTATTAAAAATATTCATTATGCCTTTGCTCAAAACAAAACAATCGTTTTACGTATTCCAGTCATTCCTAATTTCAATGACTCGCTAAACGATGCTGAAGAATTTGCTTCTCTTTTTAATTCGCTTAACATCGATGAAGTACAACTTCTCCCATTTCACCAGTTTGGAGAAAACAAATACAAACTTTTAGGACGTCGCTATGAAATGGAAGGAATAAAAGCTCTGCATCCAGAAGATTTATATGACTACCAGCAAATTTTTTTAGATCATGACATCCACTGCTATTTCTAATCCATTCAAAAAAATCCCCAAAGACTAGTTTCAGTCGCGAAACTTGACTTTGGGGATTTTTTATTCTTTCACGAGCGTCGAGAAAAAGAGAGATTGACTTGTGGGCATGGCCCACATCGTCAATCTCCTATTTTCTTCTCGCTTTTTTTACGGGCTTAGTATCTTAGTTTACCAAATGATCACGCGGTCTTCTGGGGCACGCCACATGCCATCGCCTTCTTTGACATCAAAGGTTTCAAAGAATTCGTCGAAGTTTGGCAATTGGACATTGGTACGGAGTTTTCCTGGTGCGTGGACATCGACACTTGCGAGGAGTTGCATGTACTCTGGTCGAGCTTTCATGCGCCAGATGCGAGCAAAGTTGGTAAAGAATTCTTCTGCAGAGAAGTCTGCTTCAGTCGTCTTAGTAACTTGTACGTTGGGATTTTTTTATTCTTTCACGAGCGTCGAGAAAAAGAGAGATTGACTTGTGGGCATGGCCCACATCGTCAATCTCCTATTTTCTTCTCGCTTTTTTTACGGGCTTAGTATCTTAGTTTACCAAATGATCACGCGGTCTTCTGGGGCACGCCACATGCCATCGCCTTCTTTGACATCAAAGGTTTCAAAGAATTCGTCGAAGTTTGGCAATTGGACATTGGTACGGAGTTTTCCTGGTGCGTGGACATCGACACTTGCGAGGAGTTGCATGTACTCTGGTCGAGCTTTCATGCGCCAGATGCGAGCAAAGTTGGTAAAGAATTCTTCTGCAGAGAAGTCTGCTTCTTTCTTAGCGGCTTCAAGGGCTGCGGCAATTCCTCCGAGGTCTGCCACATTTTCAGAAACGGTCAATTTCCCGTTGATCTTAGCACCGTAAGAGTCTTGGCCTTCGAACTGATCGATGACCTTTTGCGTGCGAGCAGTAAAGGCTTCGTAATCTTCTGGCTTCCACCAATCTTTCAAACTACCGTGCTCGTCAAAGGATGCTCCATTGGTGTCAAAGGCGTGGGAGATTTCATGGGCAATGACCGCACCGATTCCGCCGTAGTTAGCTGATGACGATTGGTGAAGGTCATAGAAAGGCGCCTGTAAGATCGCTGCTGGGAAAACGATTTGGTTTTGTTGCGGATCATAGTAAGCATTGACCATATTAGCTGGCATGTGCCACTCACTCCGATCGACTGGTTGGTTCCACTTGCTCCAGACATGGGCAATCGAAATTTGCGCCAATTTTTGAGCATTTTCCACCAAGGTCTTGCTCTCGTCGATGATCTTCTTAGCGTAAGTTTCTGGTAATTTTTCAGGGTAGCCGATATGCGGTGTGATGACATTGAGTTTAACAATGGCTTTTTCGCGGGTTTCAGGAGCAAGCCAGTCTGCTTTTTCCAGACGATCCTTGTAGACCTCAATCATAGTCGCTACTTTATGCTCTACGTCTGCTTTCGCTTCTGGTGAGAATTTTTCGCCCGCATACCAAAGGCCAAGCGCTTGGCTATAAGGCCCTTCTGCTAAAGCCAAAGCTGCCTTTTCTTTCGGACGTGCTTCTGGTGTCCCTGTGATGGTCCGTCCATATTCACCAGATAAGACACGGATTTCTTCGGTCAAGAAGGAAGTCCAAGAAAGAGCTGCGCCGAGTTTCAATTTAGCATGAAGGGTTTCCCAGTTGGCTGCTGAGTAGAATTTTGGCGCAAATTCCTTCCAAAAACGCTCTTCCGGCACGATGATTTTATCTGGTGTTTGTCCAATCACTTCTGTAAAGAAGGTATCAAGTGGCAATTCTGGAACCAAGGCCTTGAAATCTGCCCATTCATAAGGATGGTAGAGTTTGTTGTACTCGGATTTTTCTTCATTTGACAAGACATATTTGGCCAATTCTGCATCGGCCGCAATGACCTTATCCAGTATATCCTTGATTTCTTCCTCTGAGAAATCGAATTTTGCCAAGAGTTTTTCAACCATTTGACGCCAAACAGCCAATAACTCTGGGCCTTTTTCATTGCCTTCTTCATAGTAGGTTGTATCAGGCAAAATCAAACCGAGTGCTTCTCCCCACAAGACATTCATTTGGGCATTCATAAAGTCTGGTGACACGCTAAATGGCATGAGATTTGGTTTGCCAGCTAGCTCATAGGTGCCCAACTTGCTGGTATAGTCTTCGAAAGAAGATAGAGCCTTGATTTCATTGATCAAGGGCATAGCCGGAGCCACACCAGCTGCTTCCCGTGCATCAAAATCTGCCACCATTTTGTGGTATTTGACAAAGTTTTGCAGAATACTGTCTTCGGGCAGCTCTTCTCCCCGTTGCCATTTTCCGGTAATATCCAACATCAAGTTTTCGATATCTTGGATCAAGTCCATAAAACCACCAGTTGACGGTTTGTCATCAGGAATAACAGCTGTCTCAGCCCATTCCCCATTGACGTAATCATAAAAATCATCTTGTAAACGTACCATAATCTTCTCACTTTCATTCTTTTCTATTAACCTTATCAAAAATAGGTCTATTTTTCAATGATTACAAAAGATTTAATCTAAATTATTTTAAAAATTAACTTGACTTAATTTTTTCGTTCATGTATATTAATGGTAAAGGAGTAAAATCATGATTCAAATTGAACATCTAAGTGTTGCTTACCAGCAAACACTGGCCTTGGAGGATCTTTCCCTCACCATCCAGGGTCCAACCATCCTAGGAATTCTTGGACCCAACGGTGCGGGGAAATCAACCCTGATCAAGGCCATGCTAGGACTTCTCCCTCATTCGGGAAAGGTCCTGCTCGATCAACAAGATCTCGGCCAAGTTCTTCAACGAGTGGCCTACGTCGAACAAAAGACAGCTATTGATTTCCACTTCCCCATCACGGTGCGGGAGTGTGTCTCACTAGGCCTCTACCCCCATCTTTCTATCTTCAAGAGAAAAAGCAAAGAGGATCTCCAAAAGGTGGAAGATGCCTTGAAACTTGTCAATCTTCTTGATCTAGCAGATCGCCAGATTGGTCAACTATCCGGTGGTCAATTCCAACGGGTGCTGATCGCCCGTTGCTTGGTCCAAGAAGCAGATGTCATTTTTTTGGATGAGCCCTTTGCTGGGATTGACTCTGTCAGCGAAGACATCATCATGCAGACCCTCCAGACCTTGAAACAAGAAGGCAAGACCATTCTGATCGTCCATCATGACCTCAGCAAGGTTCCAGCTTACTTTGACCAAGTCCTCCTCCTTCATCGCAAACTGATTGCTTTTGGGAAAACAGAGGAAACCTTTACCAAAGAGAATCTGCATGCAGCCTATGGGCATGAACTCTTTATAGGAGGTGGAGTCGGATGATTACAGAATTTATCGATGGATTACAGCAATTCCACTTCTTACAGAATGCCCTGATCACAGCCATTGCTATCGGGATTATCGCTGGAGCTGTCGGATGTTTCATCATTTTACGAGGCATGTCTCTTATGGGAGATGCCATCTCGCACGCAGTCCTTCCAGGGGTGGCTCTGTCCTTTATCCTGGGCATCAATTTCTTTATTGGCGCCATTGCCTTTGGGCTATTAGCTTCCATCCTCATCACCTATATCAAGAGCAACTCCATCATCAAGAGCGACACTGCAATTGGGATTACCTTTTCTTCTTTCCTCGCCTTAGGAGTCATTCTGATCGGAGTCGCTAAAAGTTCCACCGACCTTTTCCACATCCTCTTTGGAAATATCTTGGCCGTGCAAGACCAGGATATGTGGATAACCATCGGTGTTGGGGTGGCAGTCTTACTGGTGATTGTCCTGCTCTTTCGTCCCCTACTGCTCACTTCTTTTGACCCCGTTCTGGCTCAATCCATGGGCGTCCGGGTCAAGCTCTATCACTACCTCCTCATGGTGCTCTTGACTTTGGTTTCTGTCACTGCTATGCAAAGTGTCGGAACCATTCTCATCGTCGCCATGCTCATCACACCTGCTGCGACAGCCTACCTCTATGCCAATAGCCTATGGTCCATGATGCTCCTTTCATCCGGATTAGGTGCCCTAGCCTCTATCCTAGGACTCTTTATTGGCTACAGTTTCAACATCGCTGTCGGGTCTTGTATCGTCCTCACTTCTGCCATCTTCTTTCTCATCAGCTTCTTTATCGCTCCTAAGCAGAGAAAGAATAAGCACGCTCTTTCACCTCATTAAAGGAGAAACACATGAAAAAAATCGCTTCTGTCCTCGCCCTCTTTGTGGCGCTCTTATTTGGATTACTGGCTTGTAGCAAAGACTCTTCTTCCAAGTCCTCATCTGATAAATTGAAAGTGGTCACCACCAACTCCATCCTTGCCGATATGACCAAAAATATCGCTGGGGATAAAATCGAGCTCCACAGTATTGTCCCTGTCGGCCAAGATCCCCACGAGTACGAACCGCTACCAGAAGATGTCAAAAAAACTTCACAAGCAGACCTGATCTTCTACAATGGGATTAACCTCGAAACTGGTGGCAATGCTTGGTTTACTAAATTGGTCAAAAATGCCAATAAAGTAGAAAACAAGGACTATTTCGCCGCTAGCGAGGGAGTCGACGTCATCTACCTAGAAGGCCAAAACCAAGCTGGAAAAGAAGACCCTCATGCTTGGCTCAATCTCGAAAACGGGATTCTCTACGCTAAAAACATTGCCAAACAATTGATCGCAAAAGATCCAAAAAACAAGGACTTCTACGAAAAAAATCTAGCAGCCTATACTGAAAAACTCAGTAAGCTGGACCAAGAAGCCAAGCAAGCATTCAAGAACATCCCAGAGGATAAGAAGATGATCGTGACCAGTGAAGGCTGCTTCAAGTACTTCTCCAAAGCCTACGGCGTCCCATCTGCCTATATCTGGGAAATCAACACGGAAGAAGAAGGGACACCCGAACAAATCAAAACGCTAGTAGAGAAATTGCGTCAAACCAAAGTACCGTCCCTCTTTGTCGAATCCAGTGTCGATGAGCGTCCTATGAAAACTGTGTCTAAGGATACCAATATCCCTATCTTTGCAAAGATCTTCACTGACTCGATTGCCAAAGAAGGGGAAGAAGGCGACAGCTACTACAGCATGATGAAATGGAATTTAGAGAAAATCGCAGAAGGTTTGAACAAATAAGGTTCCAAACTCATTAGATTCTCAAACAAATCAGTGGCTCTTCCCCCTTCATTGATGTACAATGAAAAGAAAAAGGAGTCTTTTCTATGACAACATTTTTAGGAAACCCTGTTACCTTTACCGGCTCTCAACTTCAAGTTGGCGATACTGCTCACGACTTTTCACTGACCACTCCTAACTTGGAGAAAAAATCTTTGGCTGATTTTGCTGGCAAGAAAAAAGTCCTCAGCGTGATCCCATCTATTGACACAGGGATCTGTTCCACTCAAACACGCCACTTCAACCAGGCCCTCTCTGACATGGAAGATACTGTCGTCTTGACGGTTTCTGTCGATCTTCCTTTCGCTCAAGGCAAATGGTGTGCTGCAGAAGGGATTGAAAATGCCATCATGCTTTCAGACTACTTCGACCATTCCTTCGGGAAAGCCTATGGTCTCTTGATCAATGAATGGCATTTGCTCGCACGCGCTGTCTTGGTCCTAGATGCAGACAACAAGGTCACTTACGTCGAATACCTAGACAACATCAACAGCGAACCCAATTACGACGCGGCAATCGAAGCCGTCAAAGCACTTGGATAAAGTAAAAAGAGGTCTAGGACCTCTTTTTACTTTATCTACAAAATCTGTTCAGAGACTTTCCTTAGGTGAGTTTCTAAGAGGCCTTTTTCTTCAATCCGAAAGAGGACTACTATAAAATCCGATGGAGCCCATTCTTGAGTAAAAGTCGCCAGCGTAAGCGTGGGATGCCTCTGAGGAAACTCCGCACGCGCTTTGCTACTTGTTGCTTATAGCTCTTGCCTCCTTGTGCAAAGGTTCCCTTCCGACTCCAGTAGCCTTCAATACTGCGATCATTCTTCGGAGCTAGATAGCGAACACCTTGCTGATAGAGAACCTTCTTGCGAAAAGCTGGATCCCACGGTTTAACGGGATCGATATCCAAGTCCTTATGGGTATGGCCTTTGGCTAAGCCATAGTTGAAACTGGCTCCATTGACAATGCCATTTTCAGAAATCTGATACGGATCCACTTCGTTGAGAAACTGGCCACCCTGATCCAGGATATACTCTGTATGAAAGTTGAGCAATACCTTAAAATTCAACTGGGCCTGAGCACGAGATGGGAAAGCAAGTTGGCCATCTTGATCCACATAGACCTTATTATGGAGACGAGCTGCTGCATAAGCATCGATTTTGATCCCTTTTGTCTCCTGCAAGTAAGCTTGTAGCGCCTCTTCATCAGTCTGCCCCGCTCTGGCATAATGCTCCCGAATCCACTGGGCCTGGTAGGCAGAGAGCAGATAGCGAAACTGGTGAACCTGTCGTTTTAAGAGCTGATCTCCTGCTTTGCTGGCTAATGGATCCTGAGCAAATGCTACTTGAACCACTCTTGAAAAAGAGGACCAAAAAGACGAATGAGGCGGGCAATCTGGCCAGAACCGCTTCAGTAAGAAGGCAGTCTCCTCACAGGTTCCCGATAAATCCCGTGGCATGAGACAGAGGTGCATGACCCCTCTTAAGAGGGCCTGGGCACGGCCTTCCGTCAACCCTTGCAGTTCTCTCTGCCACATCTCTTGGAAAAGAGGACTGGCAAAGACGAAGACAGAGCGGTAAGAGTCTTGCCTTGTTGCTTCATCTTCGCAAGACTGCAGTTGTTTTTCTAAGTAGCTGAGACCTCTGGTCGTCCAGCCCAGTTTTTCCAATTCCTGTCGCTGCATTTGCACCCTCCTTTCCATATTGTTCTCGGTTTATGCTTCTATACTATCATCTTTCTCCCTCCCAGACAATTCCTATCCACTGGCCAAGCCATTTCGCGCTTTTTTTGATATACTAGAAGAAGCGAAGAAAAGAGGACCCTATGACACCAAATAAAGAAGATTACCTCAAGTGCATCTATGAAATCGGCACGCAACATGAAAAAATTAGTAACAAAGAGATTGCGGCCCGGATGCAGGTTTCGCCTCCAGCCGTGACTGAGATGGTCAAACGCATGATCTCGGAGAATCTCCTCATCAAGGACAAGACCCACGGCTATCTGCTAACCAAGCTCGGCCTCCAAACGGTTTCCGATCTCTTTCGCAAGCACCGCTTGATTGAAGTGTTCTTGCTCAAAAAACTGGGCTATACGACTGAAGAAGTCCATGAAGAGGCTGAAGTGCTCGAACATACTGTCTCCGACCGCTTTATCGATAAACTTGACCAGATGTTAGACACTCCCAAAACCTGCCCCCATGGAGGAACCATTCCACCCAAAGGAAAACTTCTCATCGAGGCTTACCAGGACCGTTTGAGTGATGTCAGCGAACCGGGAACCTATCGTTTGCGAAGAGTCCAGGATAGCTTTGAATTGCTGAATTTTTTAGACCAGATCCAGCTGACCATTGGAGATGTCATTCTCTTCAAAGGCTATGATGATTACACCGGCCTCTATCATCTCCAGATCAAAGACCAAGACATCCAAATCAATCATCTGATTGCCCAACAACTTTACATAGAAAAACATGCCCTTTGATAAAGGGCATGTCAGATTGAAGAAATAGTATTCCTAGAAACTTTCCTTAGGTGAGTACGGACGTCAGCGAACTTCTACGAAGTTCCATGACTTAGTTTTGAACCTAAGGTTTCAAAACTCCCGAATGCTTGAAACAACAATGTTTCAAGCATTTTTCTCACAGCGGAAAGTTTCGGATTTACTTTGACAATCCAGAGTAATATAAGAATTTTTTTGAAAAATTATCCAGCTATCCTAAGTAAAAAGTAATTTGTCTACATTCAAACATGCCTTTTAATCAAGGGCTTGTTTTTTTATGGATTTTTCGTATCGAGGATGATGGTCACTGGGCCATCATTGATGAGTTCAATTGCCATATCTGCAGCGAAGACCCCTCGTTTGACAGGGACTTCCTTTTCTAACAAATCATTAAAATCATCATAGAGCTGGCTAGCCATCTCTGGATTGGCTGCCCCAATAAAGGCTGGACGATTGCCTTTTTTTGTCTGGGCAAAGAGGGTAAATTGAGAAATCGAGAGGATTTCTCCTTGAATATCCTTAACAGATAAGTTCATCTTCCCTTCTTCATCCGAGAAAATTCGCATTTGCGTGACCTTTCGTACTGCGTATTCCAGGTCCTTTTGGTCATCATCCGGACCCACTCCCACCAAGAGAAGAAGTCCTTCTTGAATCTGACTATAAACTTGACCATCAATAGAAACCGAGGCCCTTTTGACCCGTTGAATTACTAATTTCATCTTATTATCCTATTATACAATCTATTGGGCTCACCACTAAGCTTCAAAGAACATCGACTTCAAACAAGGCGATGAAAAGCAGGCAGACTATCCGAAAACCAAAGGCTGTTCAGTTGCTTTTAGGGCAAGGCAGCGAGACGAAGACAGTACTGGAGTACGGCGAGGCGAGCTAACGAAGCAATAAAAGATAACTGAGCAGCCGACTAGCCGTTGGTACGCTTAACAGAGTACACCTCCGGCACACTCTTAATCTTATCCACAACCGTTGTCAACATAGACAGGTTTGGAATCCCGAAGGAAATGTGGATATTGGCAAATTTCATATCTTTGGTTGGTTGGGCATTGACAGTTGAGATCATCTTAGCCGTGTTGGAGAGGACTTGAAGGACATCATTGAGAAGGCCTGCACGGTTGAGGCCGTAGATATCGATATGGGCGATGTAATCCTTGGTCGTGTTATTGTCTTCCCACTCGACGTCGATCAAGCGTTGCTCGTAGTTGTCTTGGGCCCGCAGGTTCATACAGTCTTGACGGTGAATGGCAACCCCACGTCCTTTGGTAATGTAACCGACAATTGTATCTCCTGGGACGGGATTGCAACACTTAGCAATCCGGATCAAGAGACCAGAAGCCCCTTGGATGACCACGCCACCTTCATGGCGGACCTTGAGGGTGTCTTTTTTGTTTTCAACCTTGACTTCGCCACCTTTGACCAGTTCTTCAGCTTCTGCACGCGCCTTGGCCTTTTCCTCTTCTCGACGCTCTTCCTCCGTCAAACGATTAAAGACAGAGATGGCTCCGATTTCTCCAAAACCGATGGCCGCAAACAAGGCCTCTTCGGTCTTGTAGCTGGTCTTTTGCAAGACCTTGTCCATGTGCTTCTTATCCATGAACTTGTTGGCAATCATATCATGCTCATGGAATTGGGCCATGAGCAACTCTCGTCCACGGTTGATCGAGAGTTCCTTGTCTTGGTTCTTAAAGAATTGGCGGATCTTATTGCGGGCCTTGCTGGTCTTGACGATATTGAGCCAGTCACGACTTGGTCCAAATGAATTTGGATTGGTGATGATTTCAACCTGGTCACCCGTTTTCAGCTTGGTAGTCAAAGGAACCATACGGCCATTAACCTTGGCACCAGTCGCTTTTTCCCCGATCTTGGTATGAATCTCATAGGCAAAGTCAATCGGTCCAGAATCCTTTGGAAGAGAACGAACCGCTCCATCTGGGGTAAAGACATAAATCTCTTCGGCTAGATAGTTTTCTTTGACCGTATCTACAAATTCTTTGGCATCATCCGCCTGGTCTTGGAGTTCCATCATCTCCTTGATCCAGTTCATCCCAATAGCCGATTCTTTGCTGTTGACTTGGCCCTTGATTCCTTTCTTATAAGCCCAGTGTGCCGCAACCCCGTACTCAGCAACCTCGTGCATTTCCTTTGTACGGATCTGGAACTCGATGGGACCTTTTGGACCGTAAACAGTGGTATGGATGGACTGGTAACCATTGGCCTTCCGATTGGCGATGTAGTCCTTGAAACGGCCTGGCATCGGCTTCCACAACTCGTGGATATAGCCCAGCATGGCATAGACATCGCTCGGTGATTCTAGGATACAGCGAATGGCAATCAAATCATAGATTTCATCAAAGCGCTTCTTCTTATCCTGCATCTTGCGGTAGATGGAGTAGATATGCTTAGGACGACCATAGATTTTCCCATAGAGGTGGCGTTCTGCCGCATAGGACTCGATCTTTTGGACAACTTCTTCTACCAAGGCTTCCCGCTCGCGACGCTTCTCCTTCATCATATGGGAAATTTTATAGAACTCGACTTCATTCAGATAACGGAAGGATAGATCTTCCAATTCCCACTTGACGCTAGAAATCCCGAGACGGTGGGCTAGCGGTGCATAGATTTCCATGGTTTCCTGGGAAATCCGTTCTTGCTTGTCCTTGCGTAAATGCTTCAAAGTCCGCATGTTGTGCAAGCGGTCTGCTAGCTTGACTAAAATGACACGGATATCTTGAGACATGGCCATGAGCATCTTGCGGTGGTTCTCTGCCAACTGCTCTTCATGGGACTTGTATTTGACCTTCCCGAGCTTGGTCACTCCATCAACAATCACTCGGACATCATGTCCAAATTCGCGTTCTAAATCATCTAGGGTCGCGTCTGTATCCTCGACAACGTCGTGCAAAAAACCACAGGCAACGGTCACAGCATCCAACTTCAATTTTGCCAAAATGCCGGCAACTTGAATAGGGTGGATGATATAGGGTTCACCTGATTTACGGAATTGCCCACTATGGCAGTCGACCGCATAAAGGAGGGCTTTTTCTACAAATGCAACATCCTCTCCTGACAAGTATTTTTTGGTAAGGGCAATAACCTGGCCCCCTGTTAAAGGTTCTTCTTTCGGCATCTAGTTTTCTCCACTTTCTTGCCTTCTATTCTATCACTTTTAGCTCTATATGAAAACTAGTCCGATTGACTTTCATGCTATTTGAGGAGCTTTCCAGCAATATCAGCTAGAAATCCCGAACGTAGGTTGTCTTTTTTCATAAAGATTCCATTTTTTTACTAAATTCATCAATTTGTAATATATAAAAAATAAGAAAACGAATCCATTCTGAACAAAATAAGATATAATAGAAAGACATCATTTTATTTAGGAGGACAACCATGTCATCATTCCGTAAACAGGCTGCCCTATTCAGCCTTGCTGCTGCTTTCTTGGCAACAACTACTGCCCAGGCAGATGAAGCGACAAGCTCAAGCGCAACTGATTCGTCAGCAACTGCTGTCACAGAGGCCGCAACTCCTGCGTCTCCTGCGACTAGCTCTGAAGCAACAGCTAGCAATAGCAATTCGATAGCTAGCGGAGAAACCACTGCTACAGCAACCGAAGCGACTCCTGTTGCACCTCAAAATAGTGCCAGTGACGCAAAAGCGAACACTCCAGTTGAGGGGCAAGAAGTCGATGTCCGTATCCTTGCGACAACGGACCTTCATACCAACTTGGTCAACTATGACTATTACCAAGACAAACCCGCACAAAACGTCGGTCTGGCAAAAACTGCTGTCTTGATCGAAGATGCAAAAAAAGAAAACAGCAATGTCCTCCTCGTTGATAACGGAGATACTATCCAAGGAACTCCTCTTGGGACCTACAAGGCCATCGTCAATCCTATCAAAGATGGTGAGCAACACCCGATGTATACAGCTCTTCAAAAATTGGGCTTTGATGCAGGAACGCTTGGAAACCACGAATTTAACTACGGACTAGACTACCTTAAAAAGGTCATCGCAACAGCTGGTATGCCGATCGTCAATGCCAACGTTGTGGATGCAAAGACTGGTAAATTTGTCTACGACCCATATAAGATCATTAAAAAGACCTATACTGACAAAAACGGTCGTTCCGTCGA
Organism: Streptococcus ilei; assembly: GCF_000479335.1. Lineage (NCBI taxonomy): Bacteria > Bacillati > Bacillota > Bacilli > Lactobacillales > Streptococcaceae > Streptococcus > Streptococcus ilei. The sequence goes on along the minus strand of NC_022584.1, from coordinate 1,763,135 downwards.
TGTTAATATTGGGGTAACAGGGATCGTCCCTCCACAGATCCTCAGCTGGGACAAGTCCAACCTCGAAGGCAAGGTCAAAGTCAATGACTCCGTCGAAGCCATCCAAGCCATCATCCCAGAAATGCGCAAAGCCGGAGCAGATGTCGTCCTCGTCCTTTCTCACTCTGGTATCGGAGATGACAAATATGAAAAAGGCGAAGAAAACGAAGGCTACCAAATCGCTAGCCTCCCAGGTGTTGACGCTGTCGTAACAGGACACTCACACGCAGAATTCCCTAGTGGAAATGGAACTGGCTTCTACGAAAAATATGCTGGTGTCGACGGTGTAAACGGTAAAATCAACGGCACACCGGTTACCATGGCTGGAAAATACGGCGACCACCTCGGGGTGATCGACCTCAACCTCCGCTACACGGACGGCAAATGGTCTGTTGTCGGAAGCAAGGCTGCCATCCGCAAGATCGACACCAAATCAAAAGTAGCCGATGAGCGCATCACCGAGATTGCGAAAGAGGCGCATGAAGGAACCGTCAAATACGTCCGCCAACAAGTCGGAACTACTTCTGCTCCAATCACTAGCTACTTCGCCCTTGTGAAGGATGATCCATCTGTCCAAATCGTGAACAATGCACAGATTTGGTATGCTAAGAAAGAGTTGGCAGGAACTCCAGAAGCCAACCTTCCAATCCTCTCTGCTGCGGCACCATTTAAGGCGGGGACACGTGGAGATGCTACTGCCTACACAGATATCCCAGCTGGCCCAATCGCTATCAAGAACGTCGCTGACCTTTATCTCTATGATAATGTCACTGCCATCCTCAAGGTGACTGGTGGCCAACTCAAGGAATGGTTGGAAATGTCTGCTGGTCAATTCAACACGATCGACCCAACTAGCAAAGAGCCTCAACAACTTGTCAACCCTAACTACCGGACCTACAACTTTGACGTCATCGATGGCGTGACCTATGAGTTCGACGTGACCCAGCCAAATAAATACGACCGCGAAGGAAAAACGGTTAACCCAGACGCTAGCCGTGTTCGCAACTTGAAATACCAAGGAAAAGAAGTAACTGCGGATCAAGAATTTATCGTTGTTACCAACAACTACCGAGCTAACGGAAAATTCCCAGGCGTTCGCGATGCTAGCCTGAATCAACTCCTTGGATTGGAAAATCGACAAGCTATCATTAACTATATCTTGGAAGAAAAGAATATCAATCCAAGCGCAGACGGTAACTGGCGCTTTACAAGCAGCATCAAGGGGGTGGATGTTCGCTTCTTGACCGCTGATAAAGCCAAGGAGCTAATTGGTAAAGACGGAGATGTCGTCTACCTTGAACCGTCTAAACAAGAAGGATTCGGAGAATTCCGCTTTGTTTATGTGGAACCAAAAGTAGAACCTGAAACAAAACCAGAAAAACCAACAAGTCCTGAAACAGGAAACCCTTCATTTGTCTTTGTACCGAACCATCAGAAACCGGCACAAGATGAAACCATCACCCTGTCTCATAGCCAACAAACCATTACCCTTCCTGCACCAAGTCAAGAAGGAACTCGCCCTGTAGAAGCTCGCCAAGAAACTGCTAAGCCAGCATTCGCTTCTTCTATCAGCGAAAAAATCTTGCCTGAAACAGGAGAACGTGCTTCTATCTTGGCCCTTGTCGGATTAGTGATGACTAGTCTTGGCTTCCTTCTTCCATCTCGTAAGAAAGAAGAAAATTAATTCTTTCCTAGTCAAAAAAATTAACGCGTGAAGATCACCTTCACGCGTTTTTCATTAATTCTGTGACAACACTCACTGCGCTAAGAGCATAGAGTGGTGCTGTTTCTGCTCGAAGAATCCGAGGGCCAAGTCCTGCCAGGACTGCTCCTTTAGCTTCAAAATTTTTAATTTCCGCAGGTGAGAGCCCACCTTCCGGACCAAAGATAAAGAGCAGTTTGCTTCCAGCTTCCAGTCCAGTCAGTGACTGAATTAGAGCAGCGCTTTCGCCTTCTTTGGCCGACTCTTCATAGGCCACCACGATGCGGTCAAACTGGTCGAGTTGGGCTAGAAAGTCTGCCTTTTTCTCAAAAAGGGTAATGTTTGGAACAAGATTCCGCTTGCTTTGCTCGGCTGCTCCAAGGGCGATTTTTTCTAGTTTCTCGACCTTTTTACCCAATTTCTTGCCGTCCCACTTGGCAACTGACCAGTCTGCAGGAAAGGCCCAGATTTGACTAGCACCTAGTTCTGTCACCTTTTGAGTGATGAACTCGAGCTTGTCTCCCTTGGGAAAGCCTGAAGCGATGGTCACTTGAATAGGTAGTTCCACATTGTCAGCTAATTCTTTGATTAGCTCCAACTGACGAGCCTCCACATTAACCACGCGCGCCAAATGCTTGATCCCATCATCAAAGACTAGTGTAACCTCATCATCTTCCTTCAAGCGCATGACCTGAAACATATGCTTGCTGGTTTCCTTGTCCTCGATAGTGACTGGTGAGCTAGCACTACCTTTTACAAAATACTGTTGCATGCTAACCTCCAATCACACCAGAGATATCCTTGGTCTTCTTGAAGACACAGGCATTCCATTCTCCTTGGATCATGTGAGTTTCAAGGAAAAATCCAGCAGCTTCTGCGGACTCATGGACCATGTCCCACTTGTCCTTGATAATGCCACTCATGATAAGATAACCTTCGTCCTTGACCAAACGATAAGCATCGTCTGTCAGATGAATGAGGATATCTGCCAAGATATTGGCCACGATGACATCGGCCTCAATCTCTACCCCCTTGAGCAAATCGCCCGGTGCTACATGGATGTTTTCCATGCCAGGATTGAGCTCAATATTTTCCTGAGCGACTCGAACTGCTACATCGTCTAGGTCATAGGCGAAAATTTCCTTGGCACCTAGAAGCGAGCTTGCAATAGAAAGAACCCCTGAACCCGTCCCTACATCTAGCACTGTTTCGCCACCACGAAGAACCTGCTCCAAGGCAAAGAGGCTCATCTTGGTCGTCGGGTGGGTTCCTGTTCCGAAGGCCATACCAGGGTCCAACTTGATAATCTTTTCTCCCGCCGTCGCCTCATAGTCCGTCCATGACGGTACAATGGTCAAATCATGAGTGATGCGAGCTGGTTCATAGTATTTCTTCCAGTTGTCGGCCCAGTCTTCCTCAGCCAAGGCGGTCGTGCCCATCTTGACCTCGCCCAGATCCATAAAATCGGTCAATTCTGCCAAACGAGCCTGCAAGTCTGCCTCAACCACTGCTACATCCACCGTTTCAGGGTAGTAGGCGGTCACAACGATTTCTTCCTGTTGCTCGACTTCAGGGAAAATCTCACCAAAACGGTCCACATTCCCCACATAGTCCATGCTGTCTTCAATCGCAACACCTTGCGCTCCCAACTCAATTAGGAGATTGGAAACCAACTCCTCTCCCTCACGCTTGACTGTAACTTTTAACTCTTGCCATGTTTCCATCATTAAGATACCAAGCCCGTAAAACACAAAGCCAAAATAGGAACTTCTCCGAAGACGCTTGTGTCTAAGAGAAGTTTATCTTTTTTGGCACAGTGTTTAGGGCGGGTTCAGTTTAGAAATGTAACCGAACCATCCTTTCTATTTCTCTATCATTTTTTTCATGTAGACCATATCCATGCCTTCTTTTTCAGGCTCGATATGGGTTTGATGGTAGCCATTCTTCTCATAGAAAGCAACCATGCCCGAATCCTGTAATACCGTACACAAATCCCACTGTGTGACGGTTGGAAATTCTTTTTCCAGTAAGCTTAAACCTTTAGATCCATACCCTTGTCCTTGATACTGAGGCAAAATCGCTGCTGTTCCTAACCAAGCATTCGTTAGCTCTTCATTGGTCTGAATTCGTAAAAAACCAATCTTTTCTTCATCTTCTTTCACAAAGTAGTAATAGCTATTAGGACGTTCTACCAGTTTCCACTTGATTCGTTCGCGGTCCTCCAGATAAGGATCATACTCATCTTGGTATTTCTCATAGACCGCCTTAAAACTGGCTCTTTGAATAGTAATGATGGTTTCTAAATCTTCCGCTCCTACTCTCTCAAGTCTTATCATAATTCTCCTCCAAATAATCCCTCAATCTCCCCTGTAGCTGAGGCACTGCCTGTTTAGACTTCAAAAATTCCTCAATAAGCATCAGTTTATAGGCCTGTCCTTCATTCCCAAAGGTAATATTGTCAAATTGTTCTTGTCTTAGCTGACCAACCATAAAGACCGATTGCTTGTCTTTAAAGATTACGCTAGGATAAATCTTGCTCCAAAGCAGACAGTCTTCATCTAAATGAATTCCCAATTCCTCATAAACTTCACGCGCTGCACACTCAAAAGGACTTTCGGTCCCTTCACGGCCACCACCTGGCAACTCCCACTTATTGGGCCAAGGGATATTTTCCTTATCATCACGTAGTATGGTTAAAATCCTATCTCCACAAATCAAGGCAATCTTGCAACCCGTAAAATCCAATTGTTGATCCAATAATTCCATGATACTGACCTTTTCATATCATAACAACTACTTTATGAGAAAACCCTGGCTAGCTTTCTTCAATCACCTTTTGACACTCTGCATCCCAGTATGCCTGCCATCTACCATGTTTTTTAGCAAAATAAACGGTAAACTCATCATTTACATAATCTGCGACATATCGAAGATTAGGCGGATTTTCCTCAAAACTTAATACCCAAGGATGGAAGTAGAAGGTTTTCTCCCACCTCTTCTGAGTATAGCCCAGATCCTTGGCAAACTGAGGGATGGGTTGCTTCATCTCACTTTCCAAACAAGACTGAATGGCATTGTCAATACTATTTAAACGAGCTAATAGTTGCTGAAACTGGTCTTCTTCCTCAATTTTGAAAGCACCTATGAATTCAAATTCTGCAAAGTCTATCGAAAAGTCAAATAGTGTGATTTCACCATCCTCAACACAGTGACCCACCTCATCAATACGGTCACAAGTTCCAGACTTCAATACTCGCTCGAAATCTAGATCTGCAAATCGATTTCGAGGAAGGATCGACTCATGCTCTTGTGATGTTTGGAATTTTTTACTACATAACCGCTTAAATATCTGAAACATCGGACAGCTCTCTTTCCTTTTATCAGCCTACCTGAGTCTGTTCTTCCTGTATAGCTTGCTCCAACTCATCTAACCACTGCTGGTAATAGGCTTTCTCATCTCGCAACATGCGACTTACATCCATTTTCTGTCTGGCAAGCTTGATCGCCTTGTGTGTCCGGTCCAAATCCTTCTTGACCATAAATTGATACCAAGCTTGGACCGCTTGTATATTGGTCATTTTCATCGACAAAAAAGACTTGACTCGCCGAATGGTCGCGTACTCCTCTGCTTTCTCATCATCTCCTTCCAATAAGGCGATATGCAAGAGGGATAACTGAGCGGCCGTTTGAATCATCGGATTATCTGCCCTCTCCAGTAAAGCCTGAAACTGCTCTTTAGCCGCCTCTCGATTGCCCTCTAGGATGTAGACTTCTCCCTGAAGGGCTAAGACTCCCTCCACAAAACCTCCTTGCGCCTCCTCAGAAACAGGTCTAACAAAGTCTTTTAGATCGTAGTCTTCTGGCGCTAGCAAGGTCTGAGCAGAATGGCGCAGTCCGAGATAAGCATAGGGTACATTTTCAGGATGGCGCATCAATTCTAAAATTTTGGCTCCATCTGTAATCCCAAGGGGGAGAGCATTGGCCAAAATGAAGGAGAGATTGAGACAAATCCAATTGCCTGCAAAATACCAACTCTGTGTCAGAACTCCAAAAAGGATGGATACGATAAGTAAAGTCAAATGAACCAATATCCCACCGGAAAGCATCAGAATCATTCGTTGGTCACTTTCATCCTCTTTTAGTCCAATATACTGGGCACCGACATTTTTCAGAGTGGCCGTGCGGCTAAGACGAAACTTCCCTGCTTTTTTAGTCAGGAGAAAATTTCCCAAGCCTAAAGCGACGAGCCGATAGCCCGTCAGATAGCCACAAAAAGCATGCCCCAGTTCATGGAGAATGAAAATGAGATAAATGCTAGAAAAAGTGAAGAGATAGCCCGGTACAAAAACCAGTTGAAAACCTAACTCCGTAAAGGCGATCGTCCCCAAGGCAAAAGCAGCCATCAAGAGAAGAAACGATAGACCGTAAACCAGGTAGATCCCAATTTTTTTCATAAAGTCTCCCACTATTCCTAATATCTCGGATAAGGGTAAAAGGTGCTTTCTTCTAGGCCGACTTTTCCTTCTTCAAAGACTTCTTGGTTCCAGACGATCTCAAAGCTCTCTGCCTCTTCGTCTGCTAAGAAATCCATGAGGTCATCCAAGGCCAGCTCGGCTGTATCTTTGAGGAAGGTCGCAAAATAAGCTAGAAACTCTCGAGACAAGCCTTTTTTCGGCTCATACGGAAGGGCTGTTAAATAGGCATCTTCTTCCACATGCGACTTGGCTGGATTGTAGAAGATGACGGCTTCTTCAAAGAAGATATCCTCGTCAGATTCTTCGCCCGACTCATCGACCAAGGCAACCCCTCCTGTGTTTTGTACTTCTAAGAGAAAAGCCACTTCTACCGCATGATTCTTCTTATCCCAATTGATCTCAAAGTCAAAGGGAAAGACCTTTTCCATTTCCTCTTCTAAAACATCCAAAAATCCATATTTAGACATCGTGTCCTCTTTCTAATTTCCCACTCTTAGAGCGGAATATGATACAATAGTTACTACAATCTTACCATAAAAACTGCCTCTTTTAAAGGAGACAAAGCTAGAAAGGAGACCCTCATGCCGGACAATCTCGCCCTGCGCATGCGCCCCAAAACCATCGATCAGGTCATCGGACAAGAGCACCTGGTCGGCCCAGGGAAAATCATCCGCCGCATGGTGGAGGCCAATCGTCTCTCGTCCATGATTCTCTTTGGCCCACCAGGGATTGGCAAGACCAGTATTGCTTCTGCCATCGCGGGTACGACCAAGTATGCTTTTCGGACCTTCAATGCAACCGTAGACAGTAAAAAACGCCTGCAAGAGATCGCAGAGGAAGCCAAGTTTTCAGGCGGCTTAGTCCTGCTTTTGGATGAAATCCATCGCCTCGATAAAACCAAGCAAGATTTTCTCTTGCCTTTATTGGAGAGCGGTCTGGTCATCATGATTGGGGCAACAACTGAGAATCCTTTCTTCTCCGTGACGCCTGCCATTCGCAGTCGGGTACAGATTTTTGAGCTGGAACCCTTGACCAATGAGCAAGTCAAAGGGGCTATCCAATTGGCGCTTAGCGATCCCGAGCGGGGCTTTGACTTTCCTGTTACCCTCGACGAGGATGCCTTGGATTTCATCGCCACTTCGACCAATGGGGACCTACGTTCTGCCTATAATTCTCTCGATTTAGCCGTCCTCTCTACTAAGGAAGGGGAGAATGGCGTTCGCCACATCAGTCTCGACATCATGGAAAATAGCCTCCAGCGGAGCTATATCACCATGGACAAGGATGGAGATGGCCACTACGATGTCCTCTCTGCTCTTCAAAAATCCATCCGCGGATCCGATGTTGATGCCAGTCTCCACTATGCAGCCCGCTTGATCGAGGCCGGTGATCTACCCAGCTTAGCTCGTCGCTTGACGGTCATTGCCTACGAGGATATCGGCCTGGCCAATCCAGATGCCCAGATCCATACAGTGACAGCCCTTCAGGCCGCTGAGCGCATCGGCTTCCCCGAAGCCCGTATCCTCATCGCCAACATCGTCATCGACCTAGCCCTTTCACCCAAGTCCAATTCAGCCTACGTCGCCATGGACAAGGCCTTGGCAGACCTCCGGAAGTCAGGCAACCTTCCCATCCCTCGCCATTTACGGGATGGCCACTATGCCGGAAGCAAGACCTTGGGGAATGCCCAAGATTACAAATACCCTCACAATTATCCTGGCAATTGGGTCCAACAGGACTATCTACCAGACAAGCTGAAGGGGGTCTCCTATTTTACTCCTAATGAAAATGGCAAATACGAGCGAGCCCTAGGAGCGACAAAAGAGAAGATTGATCAACTCAAGAAAAGATGATATCGGTTCCAAAAAATTGAGATTTTCCCTTGAAATTTTTTTGAAATATGGTATCATATACATATAGAAACGCTGTGGTGTACGACTTCACACTTAAGTGTTGACCGACTATTTTTTGTATTATTAGGGAAACAAAGGACTTCTAACAGCATGCAGGCCGTATCACGCGGAAGCAGCTTCAGTTAGAGCAAGTTGCCCACCTGCTTAATTGCGCGGGTTCAATACAAACCGTGAAGTTTCGGCACCAATACAGCTTTTTTTTGCCTCCTTAGCTCAGTTGGTAGAGCAGTAGACTCTTAATCTATGGGTCGCAGGTTCGAGCCCTGCAGGGGGCATCCAATAAATCAACAGGAAGCCTGATATATCAGGCTTTTTTGTTTGTCATTTTGTTTTTTGTACCAAAATTTGTACCAAATAATTACAAAAGTTTTCTAACGTTATCAAATTCTTCATTGATCTTCTCTTGTAGTGTATGACCATATACTTCTACTAACATTGAAATATCTTTATGCCCTAGAATTTTTGCAATTACTCCAAGGTCAAATCCTTTGTGCCAGAGGTAGCTTCCATAGGTATGGCGTGCTCCTTTTGTCGTGATAATTGGATAAATATCTAATTCATTTAAAAGAACACTCAAAGCTTTATTGACACTTGCAATGTCTGGTACCAAGTGAATATATCCATAATGCTGAAAAATCATTTTATACCTATTCTTGATTCCTAGCTCTTTATTAGCTTTCTCTTGTTCAATTTTTAGGACTTGTAATATCTTAATACATTCTTCGTCTATCGGTACCATCCGAATAGACGTTTTGTTTTTTGGAGGGACAAATTTATGAGAAAGGGTATTAAACCTCCTATATGTTTTTAGCAGTCCTCTGTCAAAGTCAACTTCATTCCAAGTTAACGCTATTAACTCTCCAAACCTCATGCCTGTTTTTAGTAGAAAATAGACGATATAAGGAACAATTGAACGTTGGTAATCAAATTTTCTCTTTACTGCTAAAAGTAAATCCAGATAGTCCTTTTCTGTATGTAAATATTTCTCTTCTGTCATCTGTTGTTCTTTGGATGAAAATAACTCGACATGTTGTGTAAAATCATCTATTAGAACTTTGTCTGCAATTGCCATTTGGATGCTCTGATGAATTCCAGTATTCAATCTACCAAGAAAATTTCTACCAACTGTTTGACCATACTTATTCATTATTCTTTGGTATTCACTCGCACGAATTTGAGTGACTTTTTTATTTCCAAATAATCTTTCAATTGTGTTTTTACGGAGAAGATATTTTTTCTTTGTCTCTTCCGACCTACTACTCGGTAGAATTTTTAGTTCAAGCCATTCTTGATATAGATCGACAAGAGAAATATCTCTAGAAATTCTTTTCCCTAAACGAAGTTCTTGCAGAATTGGCTCAGCTTCTGACTCTGCAAGTTTTTTTGTTTTAAAACCGCTATTATGAGCAACAGTTTTTCCTTCGTTACGAATTTCATAGGTCCATAAGTTACTATCTCCTCGCTTTCGATAACGAACACTTGCCATATTACGCCACCTCAGTTCCTAGAATCTCATTTACAACACTTTTTGGAACAACCATCAAACGTTTACGATTATAAAATGTATAGCCTCGTGATACAAGTAATTCTCTTGCCTGATGGATGATATCATTTGCAGTGTGAGGGCGATAGCCCATTTCAATTAATTCTTTGTTGCTAATTAAATTATTATCCATAGTTATCCTCCTGATTTATTTTCTAAATTCAGAAACTCGCCTACAAGTAGTTGTAATTCTGTATTTAATTTAGGGAGATTCTGTATTAATACTTCTTTTAATTCTTCCGCAAATTGATTCGTTTCTTCTCTCAATAGTTTGCGGACTCTTGTTTTTTTCTTTTTGATGCTGTCTGATTTTAAATTTGGAAAAGCCAATGATAACAGTTCAGGATTGTTGAGAAAGATAATTGTAAATGCTCTTTGCTCCACTCGAATATGTTCTAGCTTATAAAATCCGAAATTATCAAGTCGATTCATAACATCTTGGACCATCTCCTCCCCAATCGCTTTGGTTCTAAGTTGGAATTCCAGTCTCCACCAAAACGGATTTACAGCCAAATCTAGCTTCTCATCGCGCTTGTGAGCAATGATTTCTTTATTCTTATCATATAACCTAACTTGTACATTACTACCGCTAGAACCCCAATATTTCGTCTCTAATTCACCCCCTCTACCATAGAAGACCTTATGGGTAACACCACCTTTAATATGTTGCAAATTAACGATTTCAGGCCTATTGAAAATGTCAAATGCCAAATCAAAACGAGACAAACGTACTGTCAATGAATTCAATCTAGCAAAGTACATTAATTGCCTCCATACTTTCATTCCATCAAATTCTTTTAAAGTATTAGGATTGAAATCAATTCGAATCAATTGTTCATTTCCATAAGTGGATAATTGAAAAAATATAATATTGATTGAATCATACTCATTAAAATCTTTAGCTAAAGTAAATACATCATCTCGTACGTTATCATGTATTTCAAATGAATCAACTCTTGTACTTATTGCCTGTTTCAGATTTTTGAAAATCCGTCTTAGGGAATCAGTATCTGTATCCCAGATAACCGTTAGTCTATCAATACTGACATCTAACCGCTGTACTAATTCTCCTACATCACATCGTTCTTGAATGCTTCTTAAATCTTGTATAGAAACCAACAAAATTGTCCCCCTTTCTTTTAGATTTTTTAGGACTCAGAAACACCGTCAAATCAACGTTTGCTCGTTCCGTCGTTCTTTGGACGTTGTCCTAAGTGTCCCTTTTTGCTGGCTGTTAGAATAGCCAGCTTTTGCTTGGCTAGAAATTGTCTGAACGGCACTCTGCAGGACTTCGCCTGACTTCCCGTCAGGCTCGTCCCTTGTCCTTGTCCACACAATTTCTAGCTCCAAAGCTTCGAATAGTCATAAGTCATAGTCTCTTCCTCAACTTCCTCCTCACTCACTATTCCTAAACTTATGAACCATTTTGTATCATTTATAACTTATTTATAAGTTATAAATATATTTTATAAAAAATATTTAGAACAGTCAACTAAAAACTTGATTTGTAAGTTTATAGGTGATAAAATAAGTTAAAAATAAAAATAGGAGTTTCCCATGACCTTTATTATTCAAAATTTTGGACCCAATTTGGCACGCCTACGCATAGAAAAAGGAGTAAGTCAAACTCAACTAGCTGAAGATTTAGGAATCGGTAAACAGTCCATCTCTGATTATGAAAAACAAAAAAGCTATCCTACCTTTGCAAATTTGGATAAGATAGCAGAATATTTTAATGCAACTCCAACTCAACTTTTTGGAACGAGTAAAGAGATTGAGTTAGAAAAGAGTGTTCTTGAATCTAATGAATACTCTGATAAAGTAAGTGAGATTTTAAAAGCTGTCAAATATATCGAAGATTTTCTAGAAACTGATGGACAGTACTTAGAGGATTTACTTTACTTAACAAGAGGCAACCAACTATACACAGAAGATGGAGATGAGTTGTATATTGATCCAACTTCTCAGAAAAGAACACTTCATAACCAATATGAACCTGGTTTTATTGAAGCAAGGGATAAATCTCCACTAGAGCTCTTAATTGAAAATAAGGAGCTATTAGATTAAATAAAAAAAGCGAGGATATCCTCGCTTCAGATTGAAGTTAAAATCTTTAGAAGACACTTTTATAAGGACTTTGTCTTAAATCTGTGAAAAGGAGTGAAAACTCCTTTTCTTTTTGTAAGTCAGACTGAAACTTCCAAATTGTTTATTTATTTTATTGACATTTTCTATAAAAATAAGTATAATAGTTTTATTAGAAAACTATACTATATAGGGGGTATTGAAATGAAATTTTCTAATCGTTTACTGCTATTCCTTGCAGGAGTTGTTTTTGTCCTTTTAGGACTTTTCCTATTTACAAACCCAGTAGCTAATCTTGTTGCTTACAGCTGGTGGATTTCATTTGGTTTACTGGTTTCTTCTATAGCAGCTATTTTAGGCTATTTCTCTGCACCAAAAGAGCTTCGCTCACCTGTTTATCTTTTCCAAGGATTTGTTAGTCTTCTCTTAGCTCTTTACCTCGTTGCTTATGGCTTTGTGACCCTGCCGGTCGTCATTCCGACCATTGTAGGAATTTGGTTAATTGTAGAAGCCATTATTGCTTTCTTTAAAGGCAATCGTCTAAGATTGAATTTCCCTATTATTGGTAGCAATATCACGTGGGTAGCCTTGCTTGAATTTTTACTAGGTCTAGTGATTCTGTTCAATCCAGTGGCTACAGGTGTCTTTGTCGTTTATGTCATTGCCTTTTCAGTTTTAGTTACTGGCTTCACCTACATTATTGAGGCCTTTCGTAAATAGTCTAGTTGCTATTTCTATCGCATTCAAAAAAGCTGGGAAATCATATTCTCAGCTTTTTCGTCTCTTTAATTATCACTTTTTCGCATTCCATTAGAACTTTTAATTGAAAATAAGGAGCTATTAGATTAAATAAAAAAAGCGAGTTTTAGGCTCGCTTTTTCTATTGTATAATCTTATTCTTCAGTTCTTCCGGTTGCTTAGTTGCATTGAACTCAACTCGTTTTGTTGTTCCATCTTTCTCAGTATGATAATAACTTGAATGTTTCAACACCCATTCTTTATTACCAATCATCAAACACTCCGCCTGTAAGTTGGTACATGAGGTAAATGTGTCCAAGGTTTTTACAATTCGCGCCACATGAAATTATTTAAGCATAACCTTTTTCTCTCATTACCATTTTCTGTTATAATGAATTGTATTTCTAAAGTAGAAAGGTATTAATATGACAACTCTTATTAAGCATAAACGTGTAGAATTTTCAGAACTATTTTATGACCTAGTTTTTGTTTTTGCAATTTCAAAAGTAACTACTTTAATTGAGCATCTTCATAACGGTATTTTGACTTGGAATTCTTTCCTTGATTTTTTCATAGCTGTCTTGGTTCTCACCGATTCCTGGATGATTCAAACCATTTATACCAATCGCTATGGAAAGAACTCTTTATTTAACATGGTAATCATGTTTATCAAAATGGGAATTTTACTCTTTATAGCCAATATGATGGGACCTGATTGGCAACAATATTTTCATTATCTCTGTTGGGCTATTGGTACATTAACCTTTACCTTATTTTTACAATATTTGGTTGAATTTTTTAGAAAATCAACCGATAATGCTAATCGGGAAAGTATCAAAGGTTTTCTATGGATAACAGGTCTAGGAAGTTTAGGAGTCTATCTAGCAGCTCTTCTTCCTATTTACGTTGGGGTCTCTATCTTATTTGCTAGTATTCTGCTAACATTTATTATGCCAATTATCTTGCTTAGTAAAGATAAGCATTACCAGGTAAATCTCCCCCATTTAATCGAGCGCATCTCCCTTCTTGTCATTATTACGTTTGGAGAGATGATTATGGGGCTAGCTAACTTCTTTACAATCGAGAATTTCTCGATTTATTCGGTTCTTTATTTCATAATTATGATTTCTCTGTTCTTGTTTTATTTTGGTCAATTCGACCATGCTATTGATCAAAAATCTAATCAAAAGGGACTATTTCTAATTTACAGTCACTATCCTATTTTCATTGGGCTTATGATGATGACTGTATCGATGAGTTTTCTTCTGAATCCTGAAGCTAATCGTCTCTTTGCAACCAGCTTCTCTTATATCGGATTTGGCCTCTTTCAAGCTGCTGTCCTAGTAAATGGGCCCTATAACAAACACTATCTTCGCTATTCGAAAAGTTACTACTGTGTCCAAGCGACACTCTATCTGGCTGCCTTGATTCTCTCTTTAATCTTTGCTTCTAATCCTATAATAGTAGTGAGTATAACAACCATTTTAGCTCTAGCTATAGCCACTCATTTTATTTATTTTTATATGACACAGAATAAAAAATATTCCAAATCTAACTGGGGGTTCTTTTAATGAGTTTATAACATAAAAAAGCTTTGGGAACCAAGGCTTTTTTTTCATTAATTTGTTTTTCCATTTTATCCTCCGATTTGAACTCGCACTGACATTTATTTATAACAACACTATATATCTAGTATGGCATAATCATTAGGTATTATAGATTTTCAAACCAAATGTGAGTCATTCGTTTTTGCCCCACTTTTGCCACGTTTTTAAAGCCTGACAGTGAAAACACCTAAAAGTATTTCCCTAAAATCAGCTATATTTCAACACTTTTGTTTATTTTCAATATGAAAAGTTCTTACAAATTCATGTAGGGGGCATCTAAATCAACAGGAAAAAGCCTTAATTTACAAGGCTTTTTTGCTTGTCATTTTGTTTTTTGTACCAAAAAGTCTATATTCACAAAATAAGCGAGTCTCATCCAAAGACAGACTCGCTAGTTATCTAACACTCGTTTTCATCGAAAAAACCACCGCGAGGGTGGTTCTTTTTTATCAATCGTCCATCACTCCGCCTGTGAGCTGGTACATGAGGTAAATGTGCTCTAGGACTTTTACTTTATCCATGTGATCCACATCTTTAAAGCCTCCCAAAGCTAGCAAAGGAACAAAACCGAAACATTCATCGTAGGCCAATTGCCCATGTTTGGCAACAGCTTTTTTGTAGAGTGGAATATCGAAATAATCGTCTTTGAAATCTTCATCATCAACATACTCTATGAAACGATCCATACGCTTAATCATAATATCCAAATCCTGAATATTATATTGGACAATTCCCACATAGGCATTCTCTTCCCAAGTAATAATATCTCCAAATGCTGTTACGAACATAGGAAAAGCGACATCTCCTCTGAAATAACTATCTTGGAGAAGTTCAAGATAGTCGTCTGGATTAATGACTTTGAGATAACCATCTAAAAAGGTTCCCAAGCCATCCTCCTGCCAAATTTGAACCAACTCAGCAGGGACTTGGTCCTTGTATTTTTCAATAACTTCTTGGGGCATATCTGCCTCTTTTATAAAGTTTTCTAACATATTTTCCTCTTTCTTGATTTTAGATTGTGAATTTAACCACTCCAATTACTCTATAAAATGTAACTCGATTCATTTTTATCTTCTAATTATTTGTACTCTACAGTCGCTATAAATTCTGTGCTAATTGTTCGTAAAGTATTGCTATCAAACTGATAATTATATATCAAAATCAACGCATTATTGGGTTCAATATTGGGATTTATGCCTTTTTGCTTTAAATTGTTTACAATAATATTATTATAGGATGCCTCCTTTAGCATGTCAAACAAATTTGTAAAGCTGGTTTCAAAAACTTCTTTTTCAATTAAGTAATCATCAATGTCATCAATATCAATATTGTATTGATTATAAAACAATGACGGAACCACCTCCCCTTCTTCATCATATTTCAAATTTATAAACTCATCTAAATCTAACTTAGTAGCAAAGTTGCCAATCCAAATTGACACTGTGTTTTCTGTTTCCATAATTATCCTTTCTATTTTCCAAAACTCCGCAGTCCCTCTGGCAATGAAGCTATTCCACCATTTAAAATGGTTCCCAGATCATCCTCTTGCCAAATCTGTAACAACTCAGCTGGAACTTGATCCTTATATTTTTCAATCACTTCTTGGGGCATGTCTGTCACTTTGATAAAGTTTTCTAGCATGTTTTCCTCCGATTTGATTTCCTATTCACGTTTCACTCTGCCTCTAGTATACCACAAACCATATGTACCAAAGACTACTTAACAAGAAGAATAACAGTCTCATGCGTTTTTAAGTATCTAAAGGAAAGATAATAAAAATAATGTTTTTGAAGCACTCTACCAAACACCATCCCCATATTCTCCCTCCACTTATGGTATGATGGTAGAGTATGTTTAGGTGCCAAGCTACTTGAGCACCTCCCTGCTAAAAGGAGAACGAATATGAAAATCGCATGGAATGAAATTAAATACCAACCCAAGAAATTTATCCTGATTGAACTTCTCATTACCATTCTCATGTTTATGGTGGTGTTCTTGTCCGGTCTAACAAATGGACTGGGCCGTTCGGTATCTGCCCAAATCGATAACTATGGGTCCCGGTATTATATCCTTTCGACGGATTCAGAAGGGATTATCCCCTTTTCAACCATTACGGCTAAGGATTTAGATGAGATAAACAAGATAGAAGGATTGGATTATTCTGGCTTGTCGATCCAGCGGGCAACTATCTCAAAATCAGAGGATTCCAATACCCTAGATATCACCTACTTCGCGACCGACCACAATGAAGAAGAAATCCTTAATCCAATCATGGAAGATAGTGACCTCAAGATATCCGATTTAAAGAAAAATGAAGTCATTCTGAACAGCTCTTTCAGAGAGGATGAGGGGATCCAGGTCGGTGATCAAGTGATCGATAAAACTTCTAAGCAAAAACTCAAGGTCGTGGCCTTCGCGAACAATGCCAAATACGGCTATAGCAAGATTGGTTTTATCAGCTCTGAGACCTACACAGGCATGCGGCAAAAAACAGATCCAAGCTATCAATGGCAAGTCCAAACCCTTGTGACCAAGAAGAGCATTACCTCTAGCGATCTAGCCAGCAACTTAATGGTAGCGGATAAAAAGCAAGTAATCGATAAAATCCCTGGCTACAAGGCTCAAAACTTGACGCTACGGATGATTACTTGGGTGCTGCTACTCGCTTCCTCTGCTATCCTTGGGGTCTTCTTCTATATTCTCACCCTGCAGAAGTTGAAACAGTTTGGCGTCTTAAAGGCTATTGGCATGTCCATGAGCCAGATTACCTATGTCCAATTATCCCAGCTCACCATCATCTCCCTCATCGGAGTACTGCTGGGACTTGGCTTGGCAACTATGATGGCACCATTTTTACCCAATAGTGTCCCTTCCTTTATGACCCTGAAAGACAACCTCACCATCTCGATTAGCTTTATCCTGACCTCTATGTTGTGTGGTGCCTTGTCCCTTGTCAAAATCAAAAAAGTAGATCCAATCGAAGTCATTGGTGGAAATGGAGAATAAGATGGCCATTATTGCATTAGAAAATATCAGAAAATCCTACGCCGATGGCAGCCAGATGCACCATGTCCTTAACCAACTTAATTTAAGCGTCGAACCCAACGAATTTGTCGCAATCTTGGGCCCTTCAGGATCTGGTAAATCCACTCTCTTAGCCATCGCTGGCTTGCTTTTGTCAGCAGACGAGGGCCGGATTCGTATCGCTGGCCAAGACTTGACCGGCCTCAACCAAGGCCAGTGGACACAAAAACGGCTGGAATTGCTTGGCTTCATCTTTCAAGATCACCAGCTCCTCTCCTACATGAAAATCGGTGATCAGTTAGAACTGGTAGCCAAATTGAAAGGAGAAAAGGACAAGAAAAAACGCCAAGAGGAAGTCAAAGCCTTGCTGGCAGATCTGGGCATCGAAGCTTGTTACCACCAATACCCTAATCAGATGTCTGGTGGACAAAAACAACGGGCAGCTATTGCTCGCGCCTTTATCGGAAATCCGCAGGTCATCTTAGCCGATGAACCAACCGCTAGCCTAGACCCTGATCGGGGGCAAGAAATCGCCCAGTTGATCCGGAAAGAAGTCAAATCCAAAAACAAGAGCGCCATCATGGTGACCCATGACCGCTCCATCCTGACCTATGTGGATACCATTTATGAATTAAAACATGGCCAATTGCTAAAGGTAGAACAGCTTGATTAAGTACAAAAAGAGGCTGGGACAAAAGTCCTAGCCTCTCAATTGTCTTTGGATTGTCGAGCAAGACGCAGTTCTACTACGCTGATTTCATCAGCTTTTATAGCCCTACTCAACTGTGCGGAGGGGGGACGACGAAATCGAATTCTAACGAATGACCGATTTCTGTCCCACTCTCTATTTTTTTAGTCTTGAGGATCTTTGGGCAGTTCCATACGGAAGCGTAAGCCCATAGCCGTTTTATCAAATTGGTAGGCCAGTTCTTCATGATCCAGCAAGTGTTGAACCACGAAGAGTCCCAAGCCACCTTCCTTCTTCTGGCGGCTAGCGGACATTGGCATCTCAGCGGTCTCTACCATTTCCTGGCTGGTATTTTCAACAGCCAAGTGCGTCCCTTCTTCTTCGAGACGGAGTTGGATCTCTCCACCGGCATCCGAATGCTTGACAGCATTACTGATGACATTTGAGAGGACCAATTTCAGAATGGCTGGATCCATATAGACTGGTTTGTCAGGGATTCGATTGTCAATCGTGAGCGAGCGGGATTGAGCCAAGACCTTGTACTGGTCGAGGATCTGCTCTAAGACCTGGTCCAGCTGGATCCACTCCTTGTCACCAGCCAGTTCTTGGACAGAGGACAGGGACAGGATTTCTAGGACGATCTGATTCATCTCATCGACGATATCGAGGGAAACCGACAGGTAGCGGTCCCGATCCTTGTAGCGACCGATCTTATCCCGCATATTTTCGAGGATAATCTTCAAGCTGGCCAGAGGAGTCTTGAGCTCATGCGAAGCCCCTCTTAGGAATTCGACCTTCATCTGCTCCAACTTCAGATTTTCCTGTTTCTGCTGCTCTAGATTGTCAATCACTTCTAGGAGATGGTGATAGAGGTCGTTGATTTGTTGCTTGAGGACGCCGATCTCATCCTGCGAGTGAATGGGGAGACTGGCTGTCCGATCCAGCCGCTTCATCCGTTTGGTCATCTGCTTGATCTCAAGGATCGGAGCAGAAATCATGCGGGCATAGAGATAGGAGGCAATCAGCGACAAAACAAAGGAGGCAAGAAGACTATAGGGAAGAAAGCCCAGACTGATGTCCCGCGCTTCCTTTTGCGAATCGACAGTCGCTAAGAATTGCAAGGTCAAGTCTTTCCCTTCTTTGGTCTGAATCTTTCGCTCTTCAATCACCAGAGAATTATTCTGGCTGTCAGGGTTGAGGAGCAGGTCATCTTTTATCTCTATGGCATTTTGTTTTTGCTTGCCCTTGATAGAGACCTTGATATCATTGGTCTTGGAATAAAGGTCGATGACCGACTCAATGGTCCCTTCTGTCTGACCTTGGAAACTCTTGGCCAGGGCCTCTGATTTCTTCAAAATCGTCTGGCGCTGGGACTCGATATAGGTCGATGGGAAAATAAAATAAACCGAAGCATGTAGAAGGATGACTAAGCTACTAAAAAGGGCAAAGGTGATCAGAAAGATCTTTGCAAAGATACTCCGTTTGGTCATGGTCTCTCCAATTTATAGCCGACATTGCGTACCGTAACGATACAGTCCAGCTCTAGTTTTTTTCGTAGTTCCTTGATATAAACATCGATCACCCGGTCAAAAGGGATCTCCTCCGTCTCCTTCCAGACAGCATCGAGGATCTGAGAGCGAGTCCGGGCTTTACCTTCATGCTGGAGCAAGTATTCCAAGATTTCCAACTCCTTGGCATTCATGGAAATGGCTTGCCCAGCTAGGCTGGCTGTATAACTCTCAAAATCCACCCGCGCCTCTCCATAGGTGAAGACCCGTGAAGGTTGAAGCTTTTTAAAAATAGCTTCGATCCGGACCTTCAAGAGGGACAAGGAGAAGGGTTTTTCAAGGTAGCCGTCTGCCAGCTCTCCAAAGGCCGTCAACTTATAGTCCTCATCATGGAAGGCCGTTAGCATGAGGACAGGGACTGAGCTAGTCTTCCGGATGGCCTTGAGGACTTCCAAGCCATTGAGGATAGGAAGCTGGATATCTAGCAAAACTATATCCGGCGCTTCTCTGTGAAAGAGGTCCAGAGCCTCCTGCCCATCGCCTGCTTCAAAGACCTCATAGCCACATTCCATGAGATAGTCGCTCATTCCTTCTCGAATCAGGACTTCATCTTCTACGATTAGTATCTTCATACACTTTCCTTTTATCTAAGAAACTTCTTCTACCTCCTATTATACCCTATTTCTATTTTAGGAAACAATCTATTATTCGACATCCACCAAGAGTTCCTTTGGTTTCTTATGCAAGAGCCATTGAGAAGAAAGGATGGATACGAGAATCAAGAGAATCCCACCGACCAAAACAATCACCAGCAATTGGCTCGGTTGGATGTCCATATGGATATCTGTCAGGGTCTTACTGAAGCTTTCCGCCTCAGCTCCTCCACCAAGGTTTGCGGCAGAGGATTCTTGAGCCATTTGTTTGGCAATGCCACTGGTTACGTTCTTGAGCACCGTATCTCCTACTGCTTTGGCAAGAAGACCTGCGACTCCATAGGAGAGGAGGAAGGCTGGGATGGAAATCATGACCAATTCTGCCACGAATTGCCCCGCAATCTGTACCTTAGAAAGTCCAAGAGCCAGTAAGATTCCAACTTCTCTGCGACGGGCATTGAGCCACAAGACAAGAAGAAGAGTGAGAAGCAAGCTAGCAAAGATGAGGCTACCAATAAACAAGTAGTTCGCCACTTGGAACATGCTGCTGATCGATTTTTGCAAGGCTGGGTAGTTCGAAGAGCTCTTAACCAAATCATAGTAATTCCATGGGATATCCAAGGCTTTGATTTTTTCGATCAATTTATCCAGGTCCTGATCCCCTTTTGCAAAGAAGGTCGCATCCTCATAGGTAGCTGTTTGGACGGTATTGCCATAGAGTTTGGCAGCTGTATCCAAATCAGAAATGAGTGTATCTTCATACAATTCTTGGGCGTAAGTGAGAGGAGCTTGGTTTTTCCCTGAGAACAAGCCTTTAATGGTCACTTCGACGGTTTCATTGGCCCCTTTTTCATTGTCAGCATCGTAGAGGTTGGACTTGAGACGCACCTTATCGCCCACCTTGAGGCCATTCTTTTTCGCCAAATCTTCGTGCATGAGGATTTGGTTTTTGTCCTTATCGGTCAGATGCTCCCCTTGAACCAGCTTGTAGGCCCCAGAGACAAATTTATCTTCTTTTGAAGAGTCATTGACCCCTGTCACCATCAAGGTGTTTTTGAAGTGCTTAGCCCGCTCTGGAGATTGATTTTGCAGAGTTTCTTCTGTCTCAATAATCTCGTGGTCTAGGATATCCGCGATAGCATTGATCCGCTTGATGGAGGAGGTGATGCCCTCTACCTGGCTGATTTTTTCGATATCCTCTCCTCTGAGATTCCCAGCTCCCCGAGGGGTTCCCGGATTGGTCCGTCGATTGATCTGCATCGAGAAGCTATTGGTGATGGAGCCTAGACTTTCTGATGAAGCTTTTTGGGTCGCCCCCTTCATGGAGAGTCCGATCAAGCTCAAGGTCCCCATGAGGAGAATGATGGCAAAGAGCAAGAGAGACTTGGGCCATTTACGTGTGATATAAGCAAAAGCATTTCGCAACATAGCATTCCCTCCTTACTTGCTCTTCTCAACGAGGCTACGGCGACTCAATTCCAAGACCACATCGGAGGCCTCTGCCACTTCCTTGCTGTGGGTGACGACGATGACACATTTTTGGCGTTCCTTGGCCAACTTCTTCAAAATCGCAATGATATCACCTGCTGTTTGTTCGTCTAGGTTTCCTGTTGGCTCATCTGCCAAGATGACAGGCGCTTCTGAAACGAGCGCACGTGCAATGGCCACCCGTTGCTGCTGCCCTCCGGATAGTTGGAGGACATTGCGTTTGATTTGCGTTTCGTCCAGCCCCAATTCCAAAAGAATCTCTTTCCCAGCTTGTTTGTTGACTAGGCGGACATTTTCAAGTGGTGTCAAATAATCGATCAGATTGTAATTCTGAAAAACCAGGGAAACATGGTGCTTGCGGTGGTAGCTAGATCCTTTGGTCTGGATATCCTCCCCATCAAAGAGAACCTGCCCCTTCTTGGGATTGTCCAAACCAGCCAAGAGGGAGAGGAGGGTTGATTTCCCAGTTCCTGACTGGCCAATAATACTGTAAAATGTCCCATTTTCGAACTGATAGTTCACATTTGAGAGGATATCTTCACTATAGCTTTGGTAACTATAGGCTACATTTTTGAGTTCTAACATATGTGTCATTTCTCCTTAACTCATTTTTGTTAATATTTCTTTTGGTGTCTTGCGCCAGATCAAGCTGGTGGTTGCACCGAGCGACAGAAGGATCAAGCCCAAGAGGCTAGCATAGGCGATTCCTAAGGAAAGGCCTTGAGGGATCTGATGAAGTAGGTCAAGGGTCTGCTGTTGTCCCGTCTCTCCGACAAATTGTTCTAAGAAACGTTGGCTAACCATCCGCCCGATGAGAAAGGCCGGAATCACTGCCAGTAAGGATACCAGCACCACTTCCAAGAGGAACTGTCCAAAGATCCGTCCCTTGCTCTTTCCAATGGATAAGAGAACCCCGATTTCATGGATCCGCTCCCGTGTCCAGAGGCTCAGTAAGAGCGATAGGGCACCTGCTCCCGTCACCAGGAGGACGATCATCATAATCCGTACCAGGCCTTCTAGGGTCTGAGAGGACTCCTTCATCTGGTCAAAGGCCTTGCGATCCTCGACCAAGCGGAGAGACTGCCAATCCAGATCCAAGCTTTTTACTTGCTTCAAGAGAGCATCAATTTTCTCAGGATCTTTAACGCCAAAGGTAACCTGGGTCACTTCTTGCTGACTGAGACCTAGGAGCTTGGTCGCATCCTCATAAGGGAGGTAGACTTGGTTTTCACTCAGATCAGAGGTCATTCCTGTGAATTTTTCCTGTTTCTTACCTGAAAAGATCCCAACGATTTCAAAGGTTTGCTCTTTGGCAGGAGTCTCTCCCATCTGAAAACTGGATAAGGTTAACTGATCTCCGACCTTTAGCTTGTTCTTCTTAGCCAACTCTTCGTGGATCAAGATCTGTCCGCTCGCTTTATCGGATAAGTGCTTGCCTTGCACCAATTGGAAACTGCCACTTCGGAAATCCAGATGCTGGTCTGTCTTCTGGGTGAAGACAGCGCCTAGTGCTTGCTTGGCTTCCTGTCCCAGATCATCCCTTTCTACCGACTGCTGTCCCGTCACCGCTTCTTTACCAAGAATACGAACGGGACTTTCATATTGAGGAACCATGGATCCCACCCCGTCCAGTTGCCGCACCTTTTCAGCTTCCTTCAGAGCAAAGGGCTTATCCCCTTGTTTACTGGTCAGAGCAAAACTGGTCCCCGCCGACTGTTTGATGTGGTCCTCCAGTTTTCCTCCCACTTGCATCAGTGAAAAACAGAAATACAAGCAAGAGAGGATCAAGAGGAGAATCAGAAAGAGGACCAGATTCCTCGTTCTTTTTCGAGAAATATAGGCGATTGCCTGTTGTAAGAGCATGATCTTACCCTCCATTTCAAGGTCCACAGCGATACAGTGTGGACGCTTTCATCATTTGTTGCTTTCATTATAGAGGAGAAATGTGAAATGTTTATGAAATACAAAAAAACTCCCCCAGAAAAATCTGGAGGAGCTTTTAGCAAGGGGTGGATGAAAAAGTTTAATATGAAAAAGGTCGATAAAAATTAAGAATCAAAAAGTTTTATTTTATTCGATCAAGTTTTTGTCTTTAGACATGTATGTGGGAAGTATCCCCCCTTGCTCTGATGTAGAACTTTTTTCTACTTAATATAGTTTAACCTATCTTTGTTACAAAATAAAGGAATTTGTATTGCAATTTTGTTCCAAACATAAAACGGATGGATGACTAAAAAAAGGGGACTTCTATAGATGTTTGTTCAATTGAAAAGAACGCATTTATATCACTACATTTAAAGAAAATCGACAATTCAACCACCCTTTGTTTTTTTACTCCGATCGCAGTTTTTTAATCTAGTCGTTAAAGCTGAATTTGCAGAAAAATAAATTTCAACAATTGCACTTCACAAACAATTACAATATATATAAATATGTAGTCGATTTGGCGTCCAATGATTTGGTGCCTTAGCACCAATCATTTACAAAGGTTACGACAGAAAATAAAGAAGGCCGATAATGTCTTCTTTGTTTTCTTAGTAAGATGCTTAGGCAAGGCACCATAGTGCTTGCCGTATCCTAATGAGGTGCTTCAGTTACATAGGTTACAACGCGAAAAAGGGAGGAACGATACTTTCCTCCCTTTAAGCTAGTAAGACGTTTAGCCAAGCCGCAACATAGTGGTTGGCGTCAAATGATTAGAGGCAAAGCCTCAATCTTTTGTAACGTGTTACATCATCCCACCCATCATGCTTGGATCCATAGCTGATGCTGCTGGAGCTGGTTCTGGTTTGTTGGCTACCACTGCTTCGGTCGTCAAGATAAGACTCGCTACAGAAGCCGCATTTTGAAGAGCTGAACGGCTCACCTTCACTGGGTCGATAATTCCTGCTTCAATCATGTTGACCCATTCACCTGTTGCAGCATTGAAGCCTGTTCCGACTTCTGCATGTTTCAAGCGATCGATGACGATTGATCCTTCATAGCCTGCATTATGGGCAATTTGGCGTACAGGCTCTTCCAGGGCACGAAGTACGATATTACGTCCTGTCGCTTCATCCCCTTCCAATTCAAGGGTTTCCACTGCAGAAATAACGTTGGCAAGGGCCGTACCACCACCTGCAACAATTCCTTCTTCAACCGCTGCGCGTGTCGCATTGAGGGCGTCTTCGATACGAAGTTTCATTTCCTTCAATTCGGTTTCGGTTGCAGCTCCGACCTTGATCACTGCAACACCGCCAGACAATTTAGCCAAGCGTTCTTGCAATTTTTCACGGTCAAATTCTGAAGTAGTTGTTTCAATTTGTGATTTAATCACAGCTACACGGTTGGCAATGGCTTCAGGATTTCCTGCACCTTCTACAATAACCGTGCTATCTTTATCTACTGTCACTCTACTTGCTTGACCAAGCGCCTCGATGGTCGCATCTTTTAACTCAAGACCGAGATCTTCTGTGATAACAGTTCCGCCTGTCAAGATAGCGATGTCTTCTAGCATGGCTTTGCGACGGTCACCGAATCCTGGTGCCTTGACAGCTACAACATTGAAAGTTCCACGAATCTTGTTCAAGACAAGTGTTGGGAGGGCTTCTCCATCCACATCATCAGCAATGATCAAGAGCGGACGATTGCTTTGCAGGATACTTTCAAGCAATGGAAGGATTTCCTGAATATTTGACACCTTCTTATCGGTGATCAAAATATAAGGATTTTCAAGGTCTGCCACCATTTTTTCATTATCTGTGACCATGTATTGAGAGAGGTAACCACGATCAAACTGCATCCCTTCAACGACTTCTAACTCTGTTTCCATTCCACGAGATTCTTCAATGGTGATTACTCCGTCGTTGCCCACTTTTTCCATGGCTTCTGAGATGTACTCCCCGACTTTTTCAGAACGAGAAGAGACAGCTGCAACCTGGGCAATAGCTTCTTTATTGGCAACCGGAATTGCATTGTCTTTCAAGGCTTCAACAGCAGTCGCAACCGCTGCTTCAATCCCACGACGGATACCGATTGGATTCGCACCAGCTGTAACGTTCTTGATCCCTTCACGGACGATGGCTTGAGTCAAGACAGTCGCAGTCGTTGTTCCGTCTCCAGCGATATCGTTGGTCTTAGAAGCTACTTCTGATACTAATTTGGCACCCATATTTTCGAAGTGGTCTTCCAATTCGATTTCTTTGGCGATGGTTACCCCATCATTGGTAATCAATGGTGAGCCAAATGATTTTTCAAGAACCACATTTCGCCCTTTAGGTCCCAAGGTTACCTTAACGGTATCTGCTAGGATATCAACCCCACGGACCATGGCTGCACGAGCATCTGATGAAAATTTAATTTCTTTTGACATAGATCTTTCTCCTTTCTGAATCTTTAAGCTTCAACAATGGCAAGAATACTTGCAGTCCCAACAATCGTGTATTTCTCATCACCGTCTTTCACTTCAACGCCTGCATGATTTTCCACTAAGACAGTATCACCGACTTTGACGCTTGGTGCTACCAACTCACCACTGAGGGTCCGAACTCCCTCACCTACAGCGATGACTTCTGCTGTTTTGGTTTCAGCTTGACTTGCTTTTGCGATGACAAAGCCACCGACTGTTTGTTCTTTTTCTTCTACTTTCAAGACCACGCGGTCTCCTAATGGTTTTAACATGTCGTTCCTCCATTTCTGTATTTTAGCACTCTTTGATATCGAGTGCTAACCCATGTTTCTATTGTATCACTTGGTCAAAAATAGTCAAGAAAAAAACACCTCAATCTTTTCGAAGTGTTTTCGATTTCTAGCCAACCAGATCTAGTTTTTCTTGGTAAGCTTGGACAACTTTTTGTAGGTTGGCTCGACCACGATACATCCCATATCCCACTACCAACATCCCCACAATCCCGAACAGGGCGATCAAGCTACCTAAGATCAAAAATAGTAGGGAAGTCTTGTGAAAGAAATAAATCAGCAGCCCACCGATACTAGCCATGAGAAAGAGCACACTAAACCAACGCCCCAAGTTTTCCAACATATACCGTTGGTAGCGAATTTCCGTCTCATACCCTTTTATTAATTCTTGTCTGGTGTGCATAGATGCCTCCTTTAATAAAAATTGAGAATGAAGTATTCGTAAAGGAGGTCACGTACTTCATTCTCAATGCTCCGGTTGCAATAAACTATTTCTAGTTTTCTCTTAGTATTTGAGACCTGGATCAAAGATTCCAAGAGCTACCCCAGCCAAGGCGATGATGACCAAGAGAAGCATCACCTTGTTTGGTGAGACTTTCTTCTTCGCCATGAGCCACCAGCAAAGAGTGATAAAGGCAGCAGTTAAGAGACCTGGATAAACACCATCAATCTTTTCTTGGATTTTGAGAAAGGCCTCTCCGTCAGCATTTTTAAATTCGAGGGCTGTTGTAACAGAGACCCAAGTCGCTGCTACGGCACCGATGACCATACCACCGACTACACTGATCGCTTTACGAAGGGCTTGTCCTTTTGGTCCTACAAGGAATTCAACCGCCTTGTCCCCTAAGTGATAACCTTTGAAGAAAGCGAAACGCATTCCCAAGTATACCAAGAGGTTCCAAACGACGATGTAGAAGAGAGCCCCTGCAATGTTTCCACCTTTAGAAAGACCAAGGGCAATACCGAGAAGTACAGGGATTAAAGTCCCAACAACCAAGGAGTCACCAATTCCAGCGATTGGTCCCATCAAACCAGCACGCATCCCGTTGATGGTTTCGCCATCTACTGCTTCTCCATTGGCACGAGCTTCTTCCAAACCAGCTGTAATCCCTACAACCAGTGATCCTAGTTGGGGTTCGGTATTAAAGAAGGCTGTATAGGTTTGCATAGCTTCTTTTTGTTCTTCTTTAGAATCATACATTTCTTCCACGATTGGAAGCATAGAAGTCAAATACCCAAAGGTTTGCATGTGTTCTTGAGAGAAACAGGTCAAGTGACCATAATACCAATGATGGAATGCTTTGGTTAGCGTTTTCTTTGAAATTTTCTTTTTATCAGCCATCTTAGATATCCTCCTCATCATCGTCAAAGTCATTTGCTCCAGCAGGGACGACTTTCATTGTTTTAATCACTTCAAGTTCATAGTAGATCACTGCAAAAATCAATGAAACTACCGCACTCGCTACCAAGTTCAAGCCAAGAGATTTTGCCAAAGTAAATCCAACAAAGAATGGAATGAAGTCTCTCACTTCTGTAACGATTTGCTTCAAGAGGATGGCAATACCGACACATGGAAGAAGGGCACCGACTGTAAAGAGGGCTTTCATCCAGTAACCATCCATCGGAAGGTATTGTTTCATCAAATCCACCATGTTTTCACCGAATTTGGTGATAATCATTGTTGGAAGGAAAGAGAAGAGGAAATGAGAGATCCAAGGGTAAACCCAGTCAACTGCGTAGAGTTTTTTGAAGTTTCCTTCTTCAACGGCTTTCCAACCGATGTGTTGCCAAAGCAAATTCATTGTCGCAGTACCGTAGAAAAGAACGGTACCGATAGTCCCAACGGCTGCACCGATTGGGGCTGCTGCCGCTGCAATTGCTGCCTCACCAGTAATATTGTTAGCATGAACAAATAAGATAGAAAGAGGAATTCCAATATAAGAAATAGCCCGCACATCGGCAGATACAGTTCCACCAGGAGTAACCAAGGCGATGTATACGACCTGAAGGGCAACCCCGACCATGATACCGGTTGTCACATCTCCAAGGATCAACCCTGAAATCAAACCTCCGACCAGGGGACGACCAAGTGTATAGTTCCCGATACTGGAACCACCCATACCAGGCATTGAAGACAAGCTGGCGAAAATACCAAGCAAGATTGCTTGAATCCATGAAATTGTCATAACAAACGCTCCTTTTGTTTGTAAATATAGTTTAGTGACGAAGAGCTAGAATGTGCTCCCCTTTCTAGAATCCGAATTTTGATTTAAAATCATCCCAGTAACCAATCGACACATCTGGTAACAACTGGAATTTTACCTTGTAACCAGCAGCCTGAATAGCTTCAATAGCTTCTGCTTCTTCCTGGGTGATGGATTGGTTGTTCCCCAATTTCACAGCACCCGGACGGTCATTTGCAGGACCGACAATGATTTCTTTGACATCCCCTGGAACAAATCCTTGGTCGACCAAAATTTCTTTCATATCGATGGGGTTCTTGGTAATCAAGAAATAGCGAGTTTCTGATTCAGTTACTTTTGCAGATTTTTCCTTGAAAGCTTCCTTGGTCCAAACAAAGGTTTTCTTATCTGAAGCCCCTTTATAGGCTTGGATCAAGACCTTATTGGAAGCTGCTGTGTCGTTGACGGCGATTAAGCCATCACAAGGCTTTTCTTTAGCCCATCGAGTTACTGTTTGACCGTGGATCATACGGTCATCAATGCGTACAAATGATACTACCATTTTCTAACCTCCCTAAATTAAATATCATCGTCTTCTTCATCATCACCCTCTACTGAAGCAAGGGCAAATTCTTGTAAGGCAGTGGAAGCTTCGGATAAAATCACTTGGGCTAAGTCTGCCCCCTCCATCATGTCCTTCATCACAACTGCTGTCAGCGCCATGGTCAAGTTCATTCCACCTAAGATCAAGGCTGAACCCAGCTTTCCTTCTTCCTCTAGCACCGTTGCAGCTGTTGTCAAAGGACTTCCACCTACAATGTCCGCTAGAACTAAGACAGAGTCCTCATCTGCCAAAGGTGCTAGAGCCTGACGAAAATCATGAGCAAAATCATCTACCGATTTGCCTTCTTTCAGTCCGACCGCAATCACCTGATCTATCTTATCCCCAGCAAACATTGCCAGTGAACTTTTCAGACCTTCTGCCAGTCCACCATGACTGACTAATACCAGATACTTCATCCTTTCGCCTCCTTTATGATGACCTTATTGTATTGCTTTTGAAAGCGTTTTACTATTGTCATTTGTCACAAAGAAAAGTTGACATCTGTCAATAAAAAAATGACATCTGTCACTTGACAGATGCCTAGTTCTTCTTAACGAAACTTTTCCCGAAGCATTTCCTCAATAATCTTTTGAATTTGAGGCAATTGATTATCAATATCTTTTGCTTTAAGGGCATTATGAATGAGATAGTCCAATCGATCCCAGATATCAGTTGGCAGGTTCCCAGGAGTGCTTAGGACAGCTTTTTTCATAATTCGGTCCAGGGTCCGATTCGTCAGGGAGTCGGACCCAAAGTCATCCGCTTTAAGGAGGTCCCGACTTTCCGAACTATTGACCACCGAAGGGAGGACAGAGGTCCCCTGCGACTGCCGAAAGAGCTCCTGCTGGACCTGCTGGTCCTGGGTCAAAAATTCCATGAATTCCTTGGCCTCCTTGCTAGCACTGGCCCGAGAAGACAGAGCAAATAAGGACGTCTCCACTAAGGTTGATGGAGTAGAGCCAGAAGCCCCGGGCATAGGGATACAGGTCCAAGTGAAATTCGAATACTTGGCAACATGATAGGGATATGGTTTATAAGTTCTGTACTGGGCCAAGGTCATCGGATAAAAAGCGACCTTTCCTTCATCAAAATCCTTGGAAGTGACATTGAAGTTCCCATGAAGAGCTTCAAGTTTTTCGACAAAATAGAGCGAGCGCTTCATTTCTTTACTCGTCAGACTAATGTTATCCTGGCGGAACAGCTGTCCCCCGTAGGCTGCCAAGGCCTCTCGCCAAGTATAATCTGTACTTCCAAACTGATCTAGCTCCCCATCTCCATCCGTATCCTTCGTCACTTTTTGACAAATAGCATAAAATTCCTCCAAGGTCCACCCCTCTTTCGGAATAGCAATCCCTTCCTTTTCCAATAAATCCTTATTGACACACATCAAAACAGGATTGCTCTCAAATGGGAGGGCATATTGACGATTCTTGTACTTGCCGGCTTCTAGAGCAACTGGATAAAAATGAGAAGGATCGACCTGTTTTTCCATCAAGGGGGTCAAATCTTCCACCGCCCCACGCGCCGCTAACACTGGCAACTCTGTACTGGATACCATATAGAGATCTGGCTCCTGTCCATGGAGGATCTGATTGGCTAACCAGTTCGCATACTTATTCTTCGGAATCCCGCTTTCATAGACAATCTTTACCCCTGGATGCGTTTTTTCAAAACGAGCAATCGCTTGGTCCAAGACTTTTTCTTCTGTTTGGGTGGGTACATCCCAGCTAGATCCTGCGTAGACCCCCAAACGGACAATCCTTGGCTGACGCCGCCACCAAATCCCTCCAGCAAGCAGAAGAAGCAAGAAGATCCCTAGAAAAAATCTGGTACCTCGTATCTTACGTTTTTTCTTCATCGGCCATCACTTTCTGTTCCAAAATCCTTAGTGGTCACACCTTTTTGAACAGACCAAATAGCTAGCTGGGTCCGATCTCGCAGGTTCAACTTAGACAAAATGGTTGACAGGTAATTCCGAATCGTTCCCTCAGACAGGAAAAGTTTGGCTGCGATTTCCTTATTAGACTCCCCAAAACCAACCTGCTGGATGATCCGCCATTCAGTCAGGGATAAGTCGCTCACATATTCTTCAGAAACGGAGATTGTGTAATTGCTCTGAGCCATCTGAGAAAAAATCTGAAAAACCTTACTAGCAATATTAGGGTTTATCATGGCTCCCCCATGATAAACAATTTGAATGGCTTGGTAGAGCTCCTCTGTTGAAGCCCCTTTAAGCAAATACCCTGAAGCTCCATATTTCAAAGCACGAAAGATGAAATCATCATCGTCAAAGGTGGTCAGAATGATGATTTTAACCTCAGGGAAGCATTCCTTGACTTCTTTTGTCGCCATCACGCCATCCATCTTGGGCATACGAATATCCATCAATACGACATCTGGTCGATCTTTAGGGATTCGTTCTAGCACCTCGTGACCGTCCGCCACTGCAGAAGTCACCTGAATATCTTGATGGGCAGACAAAATAATTTGGAGCGACTCGCGAATCAGTGCTTGGTCATCCGCAATCATTACTTTGATCATAAGATCTTTCCTCCTTTTTCTTTAGGCAATTCAATTCGTGTATAAAATCCATTTCGATTGGCAAATTCTATCCTTCCTCCCAAGATAGAGACCCGCTCTCGCATTTGTTTCAAGCCATAGCCGACCTGTAGTTGGTCAAAGCCGACCCCATTATCTTGGAGAATCATGACATAGGCATCTTCCACCAAAAATGAAATCTGCATGTAGGTCGCATGACCGTGGCGGACAGAATTGGTCATGGACTCCTGAATCACTCGAAAGACGGTGTCCTCCACCATGACATCCAGATCTACATCATCCCAGTCATAGGTTAGCTCGACTTGTAAGTTGGAAATAGCTTGGTATTCGTGAACCAATTTCAAAACCGCATCCCTCAAGGTATGGTCCTCCAAGGCACCTGGCCGAAGCTTGTTCAAAGAGCCCCGGACGTCCTTGATTCCATCTCGTACCACCGTAGAGACCGATTGAAGCTGGGTCTTGGCACGACCAGGGTCAATATCAATCAAAACCCCAACTGCATCAATCCCTGCAGAAATACCCGTCAAGGCATGGCCCAGAGTATCATGAATTTCCCGTGCTATTCGCTTGCGCTCCCGATCCTCCGCAATCTTTTCCGAAAGGGCCATGTAGCTATTTAATTCCGTATTAACCTGCGAAACCATTTCTAACTCTTTTTCAATCCGATGGTGCTCTGCCACTACCGATAAAATGTAAAAGAGAAGAGAAATAATAAAGACAACCATATTTAAAGAAGCTAGCGCATTTTTAGCGAATAGGATGAGCATCCGAATCGATGAAGGATAGAAGGCAATATAGGCATCTAGCGAAGGCAATTGCACAACTAGAGAAAGAATGTCATAATTGGTCACAAGGAGGACTATAAAACTCAGAAGGATAAAGGCAAACCAGTAGCGCCTATCTTTGGAACTACTAAACTCTTTGGAACCGTAAAAGATATCAGCAAATACCAAGAGGATGATCCCATTGTAGGAGAAGCTGAGGGCCATCATGACACCTAGCATCAGCAGTATTTCTAGAATATTCCATTTGTCAAAAACTGACCACTCCTGTGTCCCTTGACGCATCCGATAAAAGGTAATGAGAAGAATCCCTCCAAAGAGAAGAATGGAGATCCAAAAATTTTGAGCTGGTGAACTCGGTATTGCTCTTAATTGCTCCAATAATTGATACCCTTGCCCCTTGGCAATGATGTAATTGGTCGCATGTAGGTAGAGCGAACTGCTAAATAAAATGGCGATGAAATTAATGATTTTTAATAAAATCAAACTATAACGAATACCACGGAGCTTGGTCATTACTGCCACCCGTTGACATCGTATCGGTCAACATTATCCTTATCAATCATCTCTACTGGGATCTTATATTGCTCCTTGTAGGATTTACCTGTCCTCATGCACTCAATCACTTGCATCACCTGTCTTCCCATTTTAAGAGGAGATTGAGCAACTGTCCCTTCAATATCATCCGTCGTCGAAAGCAAAACCTTCATATCCGGAGAGCCATCGATTCCATAAATAGAAATCGGCATAGCTAATTGATTTTCCTTAATCGCTGCTAAAGCTCCGATGGCTGCCCGATCATTTAAGGCCACGACAGCATCAAATGCAAGACCGTCCTGAATGACCTGGGAAACAGCTGGCAGGGCCAATTCCGTTTGCCCACGAGTCTCTTCTCTCCCAACAATCTGATAGGCAGGTTCCGACTGAATCGTATCTAAGAACCCTTGAATCCGTTGCTCTGCCGATATCGTCCCCTTATGCTCTAAGAGGAGGATTTTCGCCTCTTTTTTCTGCTTCATCAAGCGCTGTGCTACCAAGACCCCTGCTTGGTAATTATCCGACACCACACTGGCATCCACCGTGAAATGGCTGAGCTGACTGTCCACTGCAATGATTTTAATCCCTGCCTGTTGGGCTCTCTTTAAGGAAGCAATGATTTTAGGGCTATCTCCTTTTACAGGATTAATCACAATCACATTGACCTTTTGTTGACGAAAATAATCTATTTGCTGACTTTGTTTTTCCTCGTCCAATTCTGGATTACGAACTAGAAGCAAATCCCCTTTTTCGTCAGCCACTCGTTCAATCTCTGCATTCAGTGTTTGGTAGAATTCATTGTTCATGGTCATGTAGGTCACACCAATCCGCATCTGCCCTTTTACCGGTTTTAGTTGGCTAGCATTCAAATAGATGACCACTACCACAAAAACCAGGCTCCAAAATATCGTATAGATCATCACTCGATTGTGTTTCTTTTGAACAGCTTCCTCTTCTAACCCCATCTCTTCTCCTCTTAAAAGAACGAACTATTTTACTATATAAAGATTTTTTGTTCGTATTTAATACCTTGTATTATAGCATTTTTTATCAAGAGCTTGAAGGTCTTTAGGAAATGAATGCGTTTTACTCATAAATCCATATGATGACTTACCCCTGCAACTTCCGTGAGAAGTTTCGAAAAAGAAAAAACGACACAGCTGACCAGCTGCACCGTTCTCTTCAGTTAAAAGGGAAGCTCTTCCTCCTCGAGGATCAGATCCGCTAAATCTCCTCCTGCTCCATTAGCCCGCATCGCTCGTTGAGCACGACTTTCTAAGAGCTGAAAGCCTTGACAGAGTACTTCTGTCACATATTGGGTCGTTCCATTCTTCTCATAGCGTCTGGTTCGAAGCTCACCGTCCACAGAGATCAAGCTCCCTTTATTGGCATAGGAGACAAGGGTCTCTGCTAATTTCCCCCAGACCACTAGGGTGATAAAGTCCGCCTCCCGCTCGCCATTTTGATCCTTATAACGACGATTGACAGCCAGGGTCGCACGCGCAACGGACTTGTCCGTACTGGTCTTATGAAGCTCTGGGTCAGCCACAAGGCGCCCGATTAAAATTACTTTATTGTACATATTTCTTCCTCCTACTTATATAATTCGTAGTTTTTTAGCCATTTGAGGAAAAAATAAAAAAGAAACTGGGACAAAAGTCCTAGCCTCTCAATTGTCTTTGGATTATCGAGCGAGACGCAGTGGTTGAGTGGGCTCTACTACGCTGAATTCATCAGCTTTTACAGCCCTACTCAACTGTGCGGAGGTGGGACAACGAAATCGAATTCTAACGAATTATCGATTTCTGTCCCACTCTCTTATCCTTGCCAGTGACGGGCAGGGTCAAAGGGAGTTCCCACCTCTTCTGTATCTTGCAATTCGATAATCCCACGTTTTTGTGGAGCATTTGGCAAGTGCAATTCGCGTGGACTACACATCATGCCAAAGCTCTTTTCTCCACGAAGGGCTCCTGGGAAAATCAAGCTGCCATCTGGCATCATAGCACCTGGAAGAGCCACAATCGTCTTGAGACCTTCACGGGCATTTGGCGCACCTGCTACGATTTGAACTGTCTTGTCTGGTCCAACAGCCACTTGGCAGATGTTGAGGTGGTCACTATCTGGATGAGCCACCATTTCCACGATTTGCCCCACGACAAACTTAGGTTCCTTGTCATTGACCAAGACCTCTGCAAATCCTTCAGCCTGCAATTCTTGATTGAGGCGTGCAACCTGCTCATCACTCAAGAAAATTTGCCCCTTGCCTTCAAGGTCAAAGAAAGTCGAAGCCTCAAAAATATTCCAGGCTACGGTTTCTTGCTTGTCTTCACGGTAGACACGGGCTACTTTGCCTTTACGCTCTACTGCTAACTTGGCATCCCCACTGTTTTTCAAGGTAATCATTAAGACATCGCCGACTTGTTCTTTATTATAGGTTACAATCATTCTTTCTCTTTCTCCTACTTCAATCCTGCTAAAAATTCT
This sequence comes from Streptococcus ilei, assembly GCF_000479335.1. Classification (NCBI taxonomy): domain Bacteria; kingdom Bacillati; phylum Bacillota; class Bacilli; order Lactobacillales; family Streptococcaceae; genus Streptococcus; species Streptococcus ilei. The sequence goes on along the minus strand of NC_022584.1, from coordinate 1,727,846 downwards.
GAAATCTGAGCCTTGGTTTTGCGATCACGATTGACGAAACGCCCCAGTTCCCGATCCCCGTCTAGTACCACTAAACTCGGAATGCCGTAGATATTCCAAAGTTTAGCCAGGTCTAGATACTGGTCTCGGTCGATCAAAATGAAGGTAAATTCAGGGTTTTCCGCTTCAATCTCTGGCAAAAAGGGCTGGATATACCGACAATCGCCACACCAATCCGCTGAAAAGAAGAAAACCTTCTTTCCTTCTTGCTCGACGTAGCTAGCTAACTCCTCTAAAGACTGCGGAATGATCATAGTTTTTCCTCTTCATAGTGAAGGAGACCCTCTTCATAGACAAAGCGATAGTGGCGCTCATCTTCAAAAATGAGCCCTCCTACCAGACGCTCTTCGCTTGATTCATAGAGTTCCACATAAAGGGTCGCAATCTTCCCCATATTCTCCATTTGCTCACGGACTTCTGCGACTAACTCTTCTTGCGTCCGTAGACGTTTTTGATCTTTGGCAATTTTATAGGCCCCAAGGGCAAGAGCACTTGCACTAGCTACTGCAAGGCTGGATAAAATGATTTTTTTAGCTTTCATACCTCATATTGTAACACAAAATACAAGCTGGGACAACGAAGGAAAATAGATCTCCCCATCATGACGATCTGCTTTCATTCCCGTCAACTGCCACTACCATCTCGACTAAAAAAGTGATAAAATAACAATCAGAAAGAAGGTAACTTATGACTGATTTATTTTCTAAAATCAAAGAAGTAACAGAACTTCCTGCCATCTCTGGCCACGAAGCGCCTGTTCGCGATTATCTACGCAAACAGATCACTCCACATGTGGATGAAGTGGTCACAGACGGCTTGGGAAGCATTTTTGGGGTACGCCACTCAGAAGCGGCTGATGCTCCTCGCATCATGGTCGCAGGCCATATGGATGAAGTTGGCTTTATGATCAGTGAGATCAAGGCAGACGGCACCTTCCGCGTGGTGGAAATCGGTGGTTGGAACCCTATGGTGGTTAGTAGCCAACGTTTCACCCTTTTGACCCGCGATGGCCATTCCTACCCTGTCATTTCTGGATCTGTTCCTCCGCATTTGACACGTGGCGCAAACGGTCCTGCCCTTCCAGCAATCGGGGATATTGTCTTTGATGGTGGCTTTGCCAACAAAGAAGAAGCCGAGAGCTTTGGAATCCGTCCAGGCGACACCTTGGTCCCTGAAAGCACTGCAATCTTAACAGCCAATCAGAAAAACATCATCTCCAAAGCTTGGGACAACCGTTATGGGGTCTTGATGGTCAGCGAATTGGCACAAGCCCTCTCTGGACAAGCCCTAGCAAACGAACTCTATGTCGGAGCGACTGTCCAAGAAGAAGTCGGACTGCGCGGTGCAGGGACTTCTGTGACCAAGTTTGATCCAGAAATCTTCCTGGCTGTTGACTGTTCTCCAGCAGCAGATGTCTACGGAGGCCAAGGAGCTATCGGAGAAGGAACCCTCCTTCGTTTCTTTGATCCAGGTCATCTCATGTTGCCAAATATGAAAGACTTCCTCCTCACCACCGCTGAAGAAGCCGGCATCAAGTACCAATACTACTGTGGAAAAGGCGGAACAGATGCTGGAGTAGCCCACTTACGAAGCGGTGGAGTGCCATCTACTACCATCGGAGTCTGCGCGCGCTACATCCACTCCCACCAGACTCTTTACGCTATGGATGACTTCCTTCAAGCCCAAGCCTTCCTTCAAGCCTTGGTCAAAAAATTGGATCGTTCAACCGTTGATTTAATTAAGAATTATTAATATTTTTCCAAAATAATTGTTTAAAATCCCCATCTTGGGGTTTTTTTGATATAATACAGATTGAATATTGCAACGGGTGTTCTTTTGCACTCCCCTTTCCTTATGTGAAAGGCGGAGCACCGCTAAAGATCACCCTCGCTTCTTTATTGGAGGTTTAAATGAAGAAACAAGCTTTTAGTTCCGAAAAGTATTTGAATTTGCAACGCGATCACATCCTCGAGCGCATCAACCAATTTGATGGCAAGCTCTACCTAGAGTTTGGGGGAAAAATGTTGGAAGATTTCCACGCTGCTCGTGTCCTTCCTGGTTATGAACCAGATAACAAAATTAAGCTTCTCCAAGAACTTCGTGACCAAGTGGAGATTGTGATTGCTATTAATGCCAATAACATTGAGCATTCAAAAGCCCGTGGCGACCTAGGAATCTCTTATGACCAAGAGGTCTTTCGCTTGATCGATAAATTCAACGAATTGGGCATCTATGTTGGCTCTGTCGTCATCACTCAGTATGCTGGTCAACCAGCCGCAGACCTTTTCCGTAAACAGTTGGAAAAAAATGGCATTGCTTCTTATCTTCACTACCCAATTAAGGGCTACCCAACGGATATGGACCACATCATTTCTCCTGAGGGAATGGGGAAAAACGACTACATTCAAACTAGCCGCAATCTCGTTGTCGTGACAGCTCCTGGTCCTGGTTCTGGTAAATTGGCTACTTGTATGTCCAACATGTACCATGACCAATTGAATGGCATCAAGTCTGGTTATGCTAAATTTGAAACCTTCCCAGTTTGGAACTTACCTTTGCATCACCCAGTCAATTTGGCCTATGAAGCTGCTACTGCAGACCTTGACGATGTCAATATGATTGACCCCTTCCACCTCCAAACCTATGGCGAAACAACGGTCAACTACAACCGAGATATCGAAATCTTCCCTGTCTTGAAGCGGATGTTGGAACGCATCTTAGGAAGATCTCCTTACGCTTCCCCAACGGATATGGGAGTGAACATGGTCGGCTTTGCCATCGTGGACAATGACGCAGCGATTGAAGCCTCTAAGCAAGAAATTATCCGCCGTTACTACCAAACCATTCTGGATGTGAAAGCGGAGCGTGTTGGCAGTGGGGCTATTAAGAAAATTGAACTCTTGATGAACGACTTAGGTATTTCACCAAAAGATCGCCAAGTCACCATCCTTGCCCGCCAAAAAGAAGAAGAGACTGGTGATCCTGCCTTGGCCCTCGAATTACCAAATGGAGAAATCGTGACAGGTAAGACCTCTGACTTATTTGGTCCAACGGCAGCTGTTCTCATCAACGCCATCAAGAAATTGGCCAATATTGATAAAGAAACTAAGTTGATTGAGCCAGAATATGTGAAACCAATCCAAGGCTTGAAGATCAACCACTTGGGCAGCCGCAACCCTCGCCTCCATTCAAATGAAATCCTCATCGCCCTAGCCATTACCGCCATGAACCATCCAGAGGCTAATCTTGCCATGCAAGAATTAGGTCGATTGAAAGGGAGCGAAGCTCATTCAACAGTGATGTTGACAGACGAAGATAAGAACGTTCTTCGCAAACTGGGTATCCATGTAACCATGGATCCAGTTTACCAATACGATCGCTTGTACCGCAAATAAAGAAAACCAAGGCTAGACCGTTGCTCTTAGCTCCATATACAAAAAATCCCTTGAGTACCCGAAACAGTTGGCACCCAAGGGATTTTTCGTATGTTAGTTGGATGGGGAATTACTTTTCCTTAAAAAGATAGAGCCCCACAACCAGCATCAGGACAAGGAGGATTGGATACACTTCTTTTGGAAGTAAGTCCGTTTCCAAACTCACCCAAAGAAAAAGAACAGCCAAGACAATCGCGATCAACCATCTTACAAGATAAGATTTCATCAGCCCCTCCACTCCTAGTCTAGTTAAGCTCAGTATAGTCCTGCTCAAACAACTTGTCAAGGTGAAAAAAGGTAGTTGACCCTTGGATCAGCTACCTCTGATTGAATACAAAGTAATATTAGAAACTTTCCTTAGGTGAGTACGGACGTCAGCGAACTTCGAAGAAGTTCCATGACTTAGTTTTGGATCTAAGGTTCCAAAACTCCCGAGTGCTAGAAACACTATTGTTTCTAGCACTTTTTTCACCGCTGAAAGTTCCTGTACATGTTTGAATAAACCTAATAATATGGAGCATTTGCTTCTTTTCAACATCACTTAGGTTGTTTTATATCAAGAAACAGTTTATGTATCTTTTGTTTCTTTCACAGTCTCCCACAGTTGTCGGATCTGTTTTCTTTGGACAGGATCCACAAAGTAAGGAGCAATTTCATTTAAGGATTCTAGGACAAATGCTCGTTCTGCCACATAAGGATGTGGGAGAATCAAATCTGTACTATAGAGTATCAGATCCTCCATATAAAGGAGATCTAAATCGATGACACGTGGTCCCCATTTCACCTCACGGACCCGGCCCATTTCTCGTTCGATTCCGAGTAGCGTATCGATGAGATCTTGGGGCGTAAACCAGCTTTCGACCTCTACGACTTGGTTAAGGAAGCTATCTTGCTCGACCCCTCCCCAAGGCGCTGTCTCAATCTGAGAAGAGGTTTGGAGAATAGTGAGCCCCTTTTCTTCTAATTTGGATACAGCTGTTGCCAACTGGTGTCCCTTATCGCCCATATTGGTTCCCAAACCAATAAAGGCCCGTCTTTTTTCTCGTTCAATCGTGACCGAACAAGTATCCAAAGGCAGAGGGACTGGAGCCCAAGGTTTTTTCAACTCGAGTCGAACCTTTCTGACAAATTCATAGGTCGCAAAAATTTTCTCCACTAGCTGAAAAGCCACTGTCTCAATCAAATCGATCTTCTCAGCTTGAAGCCAGTCTGTCAGTTGCTCAGCTAAGATTCCATAATGGATCGAAGCCGTCAAATCACCCGTCCGCGCCGATTTTGTCATCTCATAATCGACACAAACATCCAGGACAAAACGCTGCCCCAATTCCTTTTCAGCGGAAAAAACACCATGATAGGCATAAATTTCCAAATCTTTGATCCGTAATTGATCCACGATAGTCACCTCAGTTCATCTAGGGGTTAGTGTCCCATCAGTTTATAAGCTTCGTTTTTCAGGTCTTTATCTGTCTCTAACAAGCCACGCGCCGCTGTCGTCACAGTAGCCGTTCCTGGTTTCCGCACTCCACGCATGTTCATACACATATGCTCTGCCTCCACCCAAACAAGAGCTCCCTGTGCTCCCAGATACTCCATCAAGGCATCCGCGATTTCCACTGTCAAGCGCTCCTGGATTTGAGGTTTTTTGGCGTACACTTCCACCGTCCGAGCCAACTTAGATAGACCTGCTACGCGCCCATTGGGGATATAGGCAACGTGGACCTTACCATAGAAGGGCAAGAAATGGTGTTCACACATAGAGTGGAAGAAGATATCCTTTTCCACCACCATATTGTTGTCCACAATCTCAAAAGATTTTGATAGGTGGACTTCCGCAGTTTGGTTAAGCCCTGCAAAAATCTCTTGGTACATCTTGGCAATGCGTTCTGGGGTTTCTTGCAAGCCCTCACGGTTTCCGTCTTCACCGACTGCGTCAATAATCATCTTCACGGCTTCTTGAATTTTCTTTGTATTCATGTCATCTCCTACTGATTTCTTCGATTAGAAAGGCTCTCACTTGAGCCAAAAAGTACAAGGATCCCGTCACTAAGAGGAGATCAGTTTGTTGCGATTCTTTTTCTATATAATTCGTTAAAAATAGCTTCCACTCATGATAAGGCAGGCCTTTTTGATGGGCTATTTCCTGCATTTCTTTTGTGGAATAGGCCCGTGGGTCTTCAAAGGTCGTCAAGGTCAACGAACTCTTTTCTAGTCCACTCCATAGATCCAGCATCTCCTCGATCGCCTTGGTCTGGATACAGGTAAACAAGACTTGCTTGTCCAGTTGTCCATAACGTTCTTTCATGGTGGTTACAAGAGGGGCTACTGCATGCGGATTATGGGCGCCATCTAGAATGATGAGAGGCTGGCTAGAAATGACCTCTAAGCGTCCCGGCCACTGGACACCCTCCCAAGCTTGGAGGATTTCTTCTTGGTTCAAGAGGGAGAGCCCCTTTTCTTGACAGAAGGTATCGCAGAGAGCTAATGCCAGACCTGCATTGTCTACTTGATGAAGTCCCAATAACCCTGTCTTCAGTTGCAGTTCTTCCCGATACTGGCTCCGATAATGAAAAACTTCTCCATCAGCCAAAGATTCTTGGTAGCCAACTAAAAAGTCCTGTCCTAGCAACTCTACTGGTGCAGATAGGTGGCGGGCCTGCTGCACAATGACTTCTTGGGCTTCTAGTTCCATCCGGCCTAGCAAGACCGGAATCTTTTCCTTGATGATCCCTGCCTTCTCCCGTGCAATCGAGGCTAAATCAGGTCCTAAGAGTGCCACATGATCGAGACCAATCGTCGTGATGGCTGTCAAAATAGGCTGACAAACATTGGTACTATCGAGACGACCACCCATGCCCACTTCCAAAATGACCACATCCGGCTTTTCTGCTGCAAAATAATCAAAAGCCAGGACGGTCAGCAACTCGAACTCGGTCAAGCCACGTAAGGTCTGATCAGAACTGTTTTTTGCAAGTAAGTCCTGATAGAGGGACAGATAAGTTTCTAAATCCTGATCTGAGATGGGAAGCCCATTAATACTGATTTGCTCATTAAAGGAAACTAGATAGGGGGAAGTGAAAACACCAACCCGCAACTCTTTAGCTTCTAGTAAAGACCGCAAATGAGCTAGGGTTGATCCTTTCCCATTGGTCCCAGCTAGATGGATTACAGGACAGGCGAGGTGAGGATTCCCCCTCAAGGCTAGCAGGGCTTCCATTCGTTCCAAGCCGAAATGGGGCTCGGAAGAACGATACCTAGCTAACCAACTGAGATCTACTGTCATATCTCTTCTCTTTTCTTTAGCGATATTGTTTTAAATGAAGGTCCGGCGCTTGATCAGCTTGGTAGATGGCACTACCAATAGCTACTGCCATCTTATGAAGAGGTATATCATGCACGCGAACGATTTCTACCCCTTGGCTGGCAGCCATACTCGTTAAATGGCTTGAGGCCAAATCCCGATTGTAAAATCCTTCTTTCGTTTCAGGGTCGGTCTCAAATCCCTCTTCTTCTAGAATATTGACCACAAAGCGCTTACGAGAGACTCCTAAAAAGATCGGATAGCCCTTGGCATGAATGGTTTTTAGGTTCTGCAAGAGTTGGAGGTTTTCCCGCTTGGTCAAGCCAAAACCGATCCCAGGATCTAAGAAGAGTTGATCCTGACTCAATCCTGCTTCCTCTGCCCTCTCAAGACTCTTGTCAAAGAAGGCCCACATACAGTCTTGGATAGGAAGACCTTCAAACTGCGCTAGCTCCTCCGATGAAAAGGCCGGCTCAAAACCAAAGGACGGAAAAATCACAGAACTTGGATGATGAGGACGAGCCATGACTGGATTAAACATAAGAATGGCTCCAGCACGAGCTTCTGCAATCACCCTCGCCATTTGCGGATCCCCAAGCAGGCCTGTAATATCATTGACCAAGTCTGCTCCAGCTTCTAGAGCTACACGAGCAACCTCTGACTTCCAAGTATCAACCGATATCAAGATATCACTCTCTGCTCGAATCGCTTCAATCACTGGTACGACCCGCTGGATCTCTTCTTGGATCTCTACGAAGTGACTCCCTGGACGTGTGGACTCTCCACCAATATCCAGCATCCTTGCCCCTTCTGCAATTAGCTTGCGAGCCTGTTCCAGAGCTCTTTCTACCGTTTGGTAACGCCCCCCATCTGAAAAGGAATCGGGGGTGACATTGAGGATGCCACATAGAAGGGTCCGATCCTTGCCTAGTTGTCTCCATTCACTCTTTGACATATCTTCCTTCATCTTTCTAAGAAAAGCCAACCAAGCATAGAAAAGAGGTTAGAATGATTCCAACCTCTGAGTTTGTCTCTATCTGCGCCTAGATGCTTCTTTGGTAGCTGACCAAAGCTTCTGAATAAAACCCATTGGTCCTATCATTCTACCATATTTTAAGCAGGAAGAAAAGAAACCAGAACAGTTATCAGAAAGGCAAAAGCATTCAAGGTAAAGTGCAATAAAATAGAATATTCTACTCGTTTGTAGCGGTAGGCGACCCAAGTCAAGATGAGGGACATGCCACCATAGATGATCCAGGAACCAAGATTACTTGGTGTGTGTAAATAGGCAAATACAAGAGCCCCAACCAAATAACCAATTTTTTCGTGCCCCTTAAAGATCAAGCGGGGAATCACAGCTCGACAGATAATTTCTTCTCCTAAAGGCGCCACTACGACAATGAGCAACCCCATTGCCAGCTGAGGGGCCAAGGAAGCCACCCCTTGGATGGTCTCTTGATTAGCCGTCGTCGTCTCTCCCAACTGTCGGAGGAGGTTGACCCCAAGAGCATTATTGGCCATCAAAAGGAGAAAATAAAGGAAATTTCGCCCAATATCTCTGCCTTTGATTCGTGAAAAATCTAGTGGATCAAGTGGACTCCATTTCATAAACCACCAAAGCAAATAGACGAGAAGCATGGTAACCCCAAGGACCAGGCTATTGATCGTCCAATTTGACCAAGCATTTTCAATCCCCAAGATCAAAGCGACCATCGGTAGTTGAGTTGCAAACAATAGCGGTATTCCAATTAGTAACCATAGACCATTTGAAATCCATTTTTTCTCCATCCAATTTTCCATTATTTTACCTCGATTATCAAACTATTTTTCTAGTATAGCATAGATGAGCTACTGGGGCAAGCCCAAGCAGAAGTCACACAACAGAAAAAAGAGGCGTTTCGAATCAGCCTCTTCTTTCTTGTTTTTTTAGAATAAAAGTCTTATCTCTTGTTTTTAAAGCGTTCAACATCACGGGCAATGACTAATTCTTCGTCCGTTGGGATGACCAAGACTCTCACTTTAGCATCCGCTGTTGAAATATCTCCTTCTGCACCAAAGACATTCTTTTCTGGATCTACAGCACAGCCGAACCAAGTCATCCCGTTAATGACTTGTCCACGGATCGTTTTAGAGTTTTCTCCGATACCAGCTGTAAAGATGATGGCGTCTGCTCCATTCAAGACAGCAAAGTATTGCCCGATGTATTTCTTAATACGATCAACAAAAATATCGTTTGCCAAAAGCGCCTTATCATTCCCATTGCGCATGGCTTCGTGAATATCACGCATATCACTAGAAAGTTCAGACACTCCTAGAAGACCAGATTCACGGTTCAAGATACGACTGATATCTTCTGGATTTTTGAAATCTTCTGTGTTCTCCATTAAGTACGGAATAATGGCAGGGTCAATATCCCCTGTACGTGTTCCCATCATGATTCCACCAAGTGGTGTGAAGCCCATAGAAGTATCTACTGAAATTCCTTTGTCTACCGCTGTAATAGAAGCCCCATTCCCAATGTGACAGGTGATTAATTTCAACTCTTCGATTGGTTTCCCAAGAAGCTTAGCCGCTTCGTGTGCTACATACTCATGGCTAGTCCCGTGAGCTCCATACTTACGAACCTTGTTTTCAGTGTAATATTTAGTTGGAAGAGGATAACGATAAGCTTTTTCAGGCATTGTCGTATGGAAAGAGGTATCAAATACAACCACGCTAGTAATATCTGGCAACAACTCTTTAAAGGCGCGAATTCCAGCAGCGTTTGCAGGGTTGTGCAATGGGGCCAACAAAGAAAGTTCCTCAACCTTTTGAATGACTTCTTCATCTACAAGAGCAGACTCTTTGAAGTACTCACCACCTGCAACGACGCGGTGTCCTACTCCAGTGATTTCATCGTAGGAAGCAATAATATTAAAACGAATCAAATCATCTAGAAGGATTTTAACTGCTTGTGTGTGGTTCTCAATATCTAAAACCTGTTTTTCTGCTCGACCATCAAATTTTACTGTGGAAATGGAATCTTTGAGTCCAATTCTCTCGATGAGACCTTTTGCCAAAACTGTTTCTTCTGGCATTTGGTATAATTGCCATTTCAAACTTGAACTACCTGCATTAATTGCAATTGTTTTCGTCATTTTTTTACCTCTTTAAGCGTTTTCACCCCTATTATAGCAAAATTTTGTTTAAATTTCACTTTCTTTATTCCAGTTTTGAAAACTTTCACGGAATTTCATGACGTCTTCCTGATTTTGCAAATCGGTTAAGGGATAGACAAATGGTTGGACCACTGCTTCTTCTTGCTTGCGCAAAACAAAGATGGTTTTTGCTAGATTAGCTGATCGAAAGAGGTTCTCTGGCAAGGTAACCATGGCCAAGACCTGAGCATGATCCTTCATCCATTTTTTCAAGAGAGGGCTCTGCTCGCTCGTCAACAGATCATTCGGAGCTAGAAAAATAGCGATACCACCCGGCTTTAAGTATTTTAACGATTGTTCGATTAATAAATGATGGGCATAGGTGTGGCCCTGAGGGGAAGCGACCTGATAACGACTTGCAATGGCATCATCTGGATAATAACCGACAGGTAAATCACTGATAATCACATCACTCTCTTTCAAAACCTGTGGACGAATGGCATCACCTTGGGCAAAATTCACATCCGCCTTCATCACTTCTGCCATACTAGCCGCAAGGTCAATCAAGAGATCATCAATTTCCAAGCCCAAATAATCTAAGGAACGCTGACAGTTGTTCATCAAGGTTTGGGCCAAGTTCCCTGTTCCACTCCCCATTTCTAGCACATCTACTTGATCGGAACTCGCCAACTGATCCACTAGGAAGACCAGAAGAAATCCAATCCCATCTGGCGTAAATTGGTGATTGGCCTGTAGGGGCTCTGTTTGGGCAGCCTTCATCAAAAGATACTGGAAGGAACGACGCCACTCTTCCTTGTTTAAGTTCAAGTCCTTCAGGCGCTGGTTGTTTTCCTTCACTAGAGTCAACTCTGTTTGCCCATCCAGATAGATGGCATTCTGCTCAACTAGAGCATCATAAAAGTTGGTCTGCAAATCATTTTGGATAGTTTGGGTATTCTCTAATAGGTAGCCGTAGGCTTTCTCAATTTTTTCGAAATTCATGCTTTCCTCCATCTCTTAATCATATCAAATTTTAAGAGTTTTCGCTATGCTTTTCGAAGGCCTGAGGCTTCTCTTCCTCAGTCGTGGTCGGGTGGTCTGTGGCCGAATCTGGAGCCTGCTTCTCCTTTTCCTTCTTGTCGGTTTTTTTCTTTTCACGAGGAGGTAGAGCAAAGGTGAAATGATAGCTTCCCCCATCTTGTAAGTGACTCGTTACGTTGGCAAAGCCCGATTTTTCTTCCAAATCGACTCGACCAGTTGAGAAGGTTATGGTTTTTTCTTCCCGATCCCAAGTATCAATCGCCAATTGAGCTTGCGCATAAGCCTGGATCCGGTGCTGACTAGCAAGGAGGATCCGTCTCTCTGCCACTTGTCTGTTCAGGTAAAACTGAAGCAAGAGACTAAAAACCGCCGACATAAAAAGGGCATAAAGAAGGATCCCGGCCTCAATCTGCTTCTTTTTTATCCTTTTCCACCACACGGTAGACCACCTCCCTTTCTAATCCTTCTGCAAAGCGAAGTTGAATAGACACCAAATCCCCTCTTTTTTCAATCAAGGCGGATTCGACTCCGTCTATCATCGGTTGATAGCCACGGCCAGTCGCATCTGTCTTTCGGATATCTCCCCCTTTAGCCAATCCAATGGCTATGGGTTTCTGATCCTGAACAAGATAGAGTTTATTGTCTCTGACCTCTTCAAATTGGCTACGAGATAATTCAATGTCCAGTTGGTCCTGAAAGAGCAACCACTCTTCTTGCTTGATTTGACTTTGGTACTGGAGCTCTTGACGCAAGAGGCTTGTCAATCCTTGAAACACCAATAAACCACCGCTAATGACGAGCAGGGCAACCAAGGCTTCCAGTAAAGTAAAGGCTGGAACTTTATTTCTTTTCAACAGCAATCACAACCTTTCCTTCTTGGTAGACCTTTAAGGACTTAGCCGATTTCTCCACTTGAACACTGACCTGATTGATGGTTAATTGATCCTGCCTTGTCTGGATGGCCATTTTTGCGACTCGCAAGACTTCTGCTTGCCTCAATTCTTCTAAGCGTTGCTGTCGTGACTGGCCCAGCTCTCCCAGAACAAGGGTCGTTAGGACGCCGAACATCGCTAGGGCGATTAGCCCTTCTAACAAGAGACTAGCGGGGAGCTGTCGATTTCTTAATTTTTCCATTCCCAATTGCCAACTGATAGGTCACCACCTCTTTCTCTGTCTGAAATTGAATCTTGGTCAAGCTTGAATTGCCTCCTGCTGGATCAAACGTTAGTTGCTTCTCTTTAATCAGTTTCACCCCTTTTGGAAGTGGCAGTTCTTGATAGGGGCTGTGAACCCCCACATGGTCGATGGAAAGGAGGGTTCTTTCCTCTCTTGCAATGCTCATCTTTTGTGTCTCTTGATAGACCCGTTCAAATTCTGAGAAAAACAATGTTTCTTCCACCTGCCCAAAGCCCTGATGAACTGATCCAGCTAGCAGCCAGCATAAAAGGCTGACGATACCTAGAGTTAGTAAGCTCTCTAGAAGGGTAAAAGCCTTAATCTCCAACCGCACGGTGATCACCTGCATTCTTCACATAGTGAGCACGGTAGGCTTCTGCTTGTTTTTGAGTGATTTGTCCTTCTGCGACAAGCTTAGAAAGACTGGCTTTTTCATTCTGATGATTGAGTTCATAGAGCTCAGCCTGACTCTCCACAACTTTGACAACTGCTCGATTTCCTGTATCCGTTACCGAATCTTTCTGCTTGGTCAAGTTCGGAACAAAGAGCAAGAGAAGAACACTAATAATCAGCAAAACAACTAGCATTTCAATCAGCGTAAAAGCTTTTACTTTGAGTGTACGCAATGATTTCATAAAGGAACCTCCAAATTTTCATAAATAGGCAGCAACATGGCTGCATAGAGCAAAACAATCATAAGGGCGACAAAGACAAAGACCAGTGGTTGGACGACATTCATAGCCTTGTTCAAACGATGGAAAAAGCCTGCCCAGGTCTTGTCTGCGTAGATCTCCAGCTCACTACCGAGCTTGGACTTGGCCTCTCCATATTCAATCATGAGGGCCAACTCTCGCTTAAAGAAAGGATAGGTCTGAATATGGTCAGAAAAAGAAGTCCCCCGAGCCAAGGCTACTTCCAAATCCTGTCCAATCTCACGAAACAGACGGGAACGTTGCCCCTGCATCATAGGAAAGATTTGATTCAGCTCCAACCCTTGGGCAATCATACTCCCCCATTCTCGAGCATAAAAAGCCGTCAGATAATCCTGTAAGAAGGGGCGAAGAAAAGGAAGGGTAGCCAAAAACGAAACAAGGGCCAGACGCTTGGCTCGACGACCTAGGAAGAGGAGAATCAAAACTCCAATTGCTAGTAACACACTTCCTAACAAAACATACTGGGGAAAGACACTGATCAATCGTGTCGCACCATTTTGACTCTCCAACTGAGGCAAGAGATAGTTTTTCAGACCCAGCATAATGAACATCAAAAATCCCAACAATAGTACTGGATAGGTGGCCACCTCAACTAGTTTCTTTCGAACCTGGGTCAGATTTTCCAGGTAGCTACGGATTTTTTCTAAACTTAAGGTGACATTTCCATGCTGCTCTGCCAGTGCTAATTGAGTCGTTACCTGATCGGAAAAGCCTAGATCAGAAAGAATGGCTGACAAGGGCTTGCCGTTGGCAAGTCCAACTTGCATTCTTTCAACAAAATCTGCCTCTACCAAATGGCTCCGACGTAGGAAGTCGATGACCTCTGATAGATGAAAGCCACTACTGTAGAGATTGTGAAAGAGCTCAATGACATGCTCTTGCTTGGCAATCGATAATTTTTTCGGCCTGCGCCTGATCCAACTCAATATGTCCCGCTTCATAAAGTGTATCAATTTGCTGGTTCCACTTTTGACTGGAATGGTTTTGGTAATCTTGGATGACAAAGTCAGTGACACCTCCTCCCTTTATCAAACGCTGGTAACAGATCCCTTGAAGAACAACCCTTAACTCCTCCTCACTCACCCCCAACTCCAACAGGCGTTCGTACACCCCAGGAATGCTCTTGGCATGGATGGTGGAAAAAACTGTCACACCTGTCAGACTAGCCCGAATAACTGCACGAGCTGTCTCCGTGTCGCGTATTTCTCCGATAAGGAGAAGATCCGGACGATGGCGCAAAGAAAGTTTAATCAAGCTATCGTAGGTCATGCCAATCGCTTCATTGAGTTGCAATTGCAGCATTTCTTCTTGCTTAATTTCTACCGGATCTTCAATCGACATGACTTGTTGCCCCGAAAATTTTTTCTTGGCTAGGGCATGCATCAGTGTCGTCTTCCCCGATCCGACTGGACCCGCAAATAAGTAGAGCCCCCGCTTACTCACCTTCTCTTCTAGCTCTTGCAGTTGATCGAACCAGAAACGGAGCTCCCGGTCCTCATTGTGGAGCAGGCGAATGACCAAACTTTCATATCCCCTATAGTCCCCCACTGTGGACAAGCGTAAGGACAAGACCTTATCTCCTAGAGAATAGTCACAGGAGCCTAACTGACTCCTCCGCCTCTCCCCCACGTTCATCCCTGCCATAAATTTAAAATGGCTGATGACCGCTACCATTTGTTCTTGCGAATAAGTCTCAATAAACCGTCTCTCATCCCCAACCCTTAGAAAGAGCTGATAGTCTGACGCTCGAGGAACAAAATAAATATCCTGAGCTTCGGCACTCGAGGCCATTCGAATAATGGATTGTGCAATTTCTTGAACCATATTTCCTCCTTTCACTATATAATTCGCAAATAAATAGCCAACTAGCACTCGATTTGGAAAAAAAGTAAAAAAAAAAGAAACTCAACTACATATTGAATTTCTCTTACTATAACTGATTTGTCTCGTTGTCTAGCTTACAAGAGCGATGAGCCGTGTGAGCATTCTCCTTTTCGTAGCCTGGACGGCGCTTGCTTCTCGGAATCTGCTGGTCATTCTCTAATAGGGCAACCGAATGGTACTGCTGCACATATTCCGCACATTCTTCACACCAGCGGCGATCCTCAGGATCCCAAAAAATTGTCATTAAATCACTTCTACTTTTAAATAATGGAGATTGCTCTCTTAAAAGTAACCATTGGCGTTTGTAATATTTTAGGGCTTCATAATAGTCATCAAATCTTTGACTAGCGACAATGTCCTTCTCCCAATCTTCTAAAAACCACCAGGGTTCGAAATCCCCATACATTTCAATCACTTGATACATGTTTCTCTCCGTCCTTTGTATCCAATATTATATATAAAATCCTTTGATAACAAAAGAATTCTGCTTATGAAAGAAAGATAAAGTAAATTTTCCGAACATTTTCATGCTTTTCTTTCAAAATCTCCCCTTATGGAGGAGAGAAAGGCTATTTTTTGACAAGAAAAAACTGAGAACCTAAAGTTCTCAGTTTTTCAAATGATGATCCATTAGAACAATTGAAGGGCAATCATGGTTGTCATGGTTGCATCGTAATAATTTTCTGTTGATAGATCTTGCATAAAGATAAACTTGTTCTGCTGCACCAATTTGAGATAGCCATCTCCATTTTCAGCCGCATAAGATACCGGAGCAATGAAGCTAGCTGCTTGGTACTGATGAAGGGCATTGCCTTTCAGATCATAGCCTGCATAGATATTCCGTTGCTTCATGAAGAAATCCAGCATCTTCTTGCCCAATTTTTGACTGGTCTTGTCCTGGCTTTGAGCCAAGTTGTATGGCAGACGACAAGCATTGTAAGAATAAGCACCATCGTACTTGGATTCGATGGTATCTGGATCCGCTACACGCGCTCCTTGTTCATCTACCCACATAAAGTCTGGCAGAAGGCCTGTTTTAGTTTGTGAACTGATAGCGTCAAGCTGGGCCAACATCTTCTCTTTAATACTTAACCATTGTTCATTTCCAGTCAACTCATAGAAGGATTGGAAAAAGGATGGAAGGGTATCAGAGGTTCTCATCAAGTGATAGAATTCGGAATCTTGATTGGCCCAATTCCCAACGGTCAAGACACCCGTTGTCTCATTGTAGTTGTACTTGAGAATATCGTCCAAGATAGCCTTGGCTTGCTGTTGATAGCCTTTACCTTTTTCAGGCCACTGTTTTGCTGCCTCCATCAAGGCATAGGCTATATATAGATCACCATCCGTCGCATTTTGATGCTCAGATGAAAGCTCCCCTTTTTTGATGATTTGTTTCCAAGCCATTAATTGGGTATCGTCTAAGCGATTGTTTTGATAATACCGATACAGACGGTCAAAATCCTCTTGATTGGCTAGGTCTTTCTTGGCAGCCTCTACTGTGATTAGCATGCCATAACCTTGCGCTTCTGATAAGACAACCGTTTCTTGGTCACTGTTAGTCGTACGAACATAGGACTGTTTTCCATCCGTCACGAGGTAGTGTTCCGTCCATTGACGATAGAGGCGGTTCCGCATCTCCACCTTGCTTCTTGTCCGAGCCAAGAAGAGAGTCAAACAAAAGACTGCCAGGATGACCACAAACCATAAATATTTCATTTTTTTTGTTCTCATAAGTCCTCCTAACCAGCAAACCGTTTCGTTTTCACCCACTTGGTTCCTTCACGGTGAAGCAATTTATCCATGATGATGGATGAAATCGAATCAATCGAAACAATGATAAAGAGTTGGGAATAGCTAAAGTAGGCTGCTAGGGCCAACCAAATCTGTTTCACCGTCGCCTGACCAAACTGAGAAGCCATGGCAATGTTGATTTGCAACAAATACAAACCAATCATTAGCACCCAGTTAAAGAGCATCAATTGGGCAATGTAGATATTTTCGGAGTCAAAAGCAAAAGGAATCTGTACACCCGGAGCAAAGAGATGGATAAACATGGCAAGGACATTGGCAAAGAAAATCAAGTCTGACAAGACAATCGCTGCATTAAACCAGAAGAAAATACATGAATAGTTGAAGACCTCTAGTTTTACCCGCCAGTTCCCTTTTCCGAATAAGTGTTTAAAGTTGGAAAGTACAACCTCGTAGTTCCCTTTTGCCCAACGTTTCCGTTGCATGTAGTAGGTTTTTAGGGTCTCTGGCTCTTGTTGGAAGGCTTCCGAGTTGTAAGCCAAGGCGATCAGTTTTCCGCTTTGCATAATCTTGAAGGAAATATCCGTATCTTCCGTCAAGGCACCATTCTTCCAACCACCGATACTTTTGACAAATTCTGTTTGGATAATAAAGTTGGTCCCTGGAATCCGTCCGATTTTGAAGAGATTCCACATCCCGACGTGGTGAACCCGTTGGGTCACGACGATTTCTTGGTTGATACAGCGCGTCAAGAAGTTCTGGTTAGCATTTCTCGTCTTATTGCGTCCAAATGAAGCCACATGACGTTCTGGATCTTTAAGAACTTCCTTAACCAAGAAATAAAGAGCATTTTTCTCAGGCATAGCATCTGCATCATAGACACAGATATAATCTCCTGTCGCCATCTTCAAGGCATCATTTAATACTCCAGCTTTCCCACCTGTACCGGTACGGTCAATAATGGTCACGTCACGTCCAGCGTATTCCGGAAGGGCCTTGACAGCCAAACACTCCTCATAGGTACGATCCGAGCAGTTATCTGCAAAGAGAAGCAACTCCACACGATCATGAGGGTAATTCATATCCAAAATCGCCTTAGCAGTTTGAGCAATGACCACATCTTCATTGTGGGCAGGTACCACAATGGTTACTTTAGGATAATAGAGAAGCGGGCTCGTATCCACTCGAAAATCACTGTGTTTCAACCAGAATTGAACCGCTGAAATCAAGATTACCAAGCCCCAGGCTAGAGATAACCAGATAGAAATCAAGGTGAAAATCATTAAAATTTGACTGATCATGGTCCACCGCCTTAAAGTTTTTGTTTACCCGATGGTAGATGACCAAGTAGGCAATGAATAATGCACAGAAGCACACCGCAAAGAATAGACTAATCCCTAAGGCTAGCCCAAAAAATAGATTTGTAAGAGTCATCGGTTCCTCCTAATATTCCACAATAATATCCGTTTCAAGTTGACATTTCAAGTTACTAATAGCTTCCTGGTAGCTATGGAATTTCGTCCGATTGGTCGAATCCACCACCAAGTATCCTTTTTGAAATTGAATCGCTTGATTACCGTCTTCTCCCTTAAAGACCAAAGATTCCAATTGATTTTTTAAATACAACTGATAATATTCTTGCAAATTTCGTTGCTGACTATTCGTAAGTACTAGAAAATTGCCATCTGAAACATAATAAAGTCTCTCATCTTGTATCAAATGGTGGCCAATCAGATAATGAATTTGGTTCAGCGTCCGATTGTACTCACGAGGATGAATTTGATAGAAGAGTTCCTCATGAGACCAATGGATCAAGAGGGCTTGTAATTTCTGTTCCTGTTGAACACCCATGTGTTCCAGCAAGCCACGGTAGGCAACTTCAGCGTCTTCTTCTTGGTTTTGAACCTTTGCAACTTCTTTAAATAAATAGTAGCGAATTTTTGATAGTATTCCAATCAGAATAGGGAAAGAGAAAAGCAATAACAGTGCCTGGTTTGCAGGGATATACACGACTCCTGCTACCAGAAAGACAATTCCTAAACCGACTGAAATTAAAATCGTCCAGGTCAGCAGCAAATTGGATAAGACAAGAGAGGCAAACAAGGCTAACACAAGAAAGAGAGCTTCCTCAATAATAATTTCCCGTGCAAAGAATAGACAGTATATCAGGACGGCCAATACAAAGCCGACTAAAATAAGCATCCAGTCTCCTAAATGATTCCTTTTTTTCATTCCTAAATCTCTCCCTCCATAAATTCAGATACCGAGTCAACGAGGCCATAATAGTGCTGAATAGCTTGAACAATCCGCTCAGATGCCTTCCCATCTCCATATGGATTTCGAGCTGAAGCCATTTTTTGATACAGATCTGGGTCCGTCAACAGAGCCGTCATTTCTTCCTTGACGCGCTCAGGATCCGTTCCGACCAATTTTAAAGTTCCAGCTTTGACACCTTCTGGACGTTCGGTCGTATCCCGAAGGACTAAGACAGGCTTGCCTAAGGAAGGGGCCTCCTCCTGAACTCCTCCCGAATCAGACATAATAAAGTAACTTCTCGATGCTAGGTTATGAAAATCAAAGACGTCCAAAGGAGCAATCAAATGAATACGGTCGTGATCTCCTAAGATGTCCTTAGCCGCCTCTTGAACAGCCGGACTGAGGTGGACTGGATAAACAACCTCCAACTCCGGATGAGCATCTACCATTTCTCTCAAGGCAGCAAAGACAGCTCGCATCGGTTGGCCTTGGTTTTCCCGACGGTGCATGGTCACTAGGACCAGTTTCTTCTGTGGATCTAACTGATCAAGCACCTGGTGGTGATAATTCTCTTGCACGGTTAATCGCAGGGCATCAATCGCCGTATTCCCCGTAATGAAAATGGACGACTCTGGATGATGTTCCATGAGAAGATTGGCCTTGCTTTCACTGGTTGGGGCAAAATAGAGATCTGCTAGGTTATCCGTCATTTGACGGTTCATTTCCTCAGGGAAAGGCGAATACTTATCGAAAGTTCTGAGCCCCGCCTCTACATGACCTATACGGACTTGATTATAAAAAGCAACAAGACTGGCTGCAAAAGTCGTCGTTGTGTCCCCATGGACCAAAATCATATCCGGTTGCATTTCTTTCACGACTGGGTCAAATTTTTCAAGGATTTTAGCCGTAATATCTAGAAGAGATTGGTTTTTCCCCATAATATCTAGATCGTAATCCGGTTGAATACGGAAGGTCTCTAGCACTTGATCTAACATTTGACGATGCTGAGCAGTCACTACTGTAATCGTTTCAAAGGTCTCACTTTGCTTTTGAAGCTCTAAAACCAGGGGAGCCATTTTAATCGCTTCTGGGCGCGTTCCAAAAACAACCATCACTTTAATCTTTTTCATCATCTCACCTTTTTAATCTTGTGAATTTTTTAACAAAATCGACAACGCTTTTCCCATCCATTCTACCTTCAATAGCTTCAAAAGTCAAACTATCTCAATGCTTTCGTAATACATTTAATCGAATTTTAATAATCCGTAATTTATATGTAACATTCGAATCTTTCGAACCCTTAGAACCCTTGAAATAGCTGGTTTTTATACTATTTTTTTTAAACATTCAAACGTTTATGAAGTTTCATTTTCATTACTAAAGTATTCATTATTTTAAATATATATTTATTTTTGCGCATATTTTTAAACTGATATTATAGGAAAAAGCGGTGCCTATATGGTTATTTTTAGGCATAAAAAGAAGCCTTACTGAAGATCAGTAAAGCTTCTTTTAGGGTTAATTTTCTTCCACTACAATTGGTTCAACAGTTTCAGTTGCTTCTTCTGTAACAGGAACTTCTTCGATAATTTCGACTTCATTGACTGCTTGTGGTTCCAAGTTACGGTAACGAGCCATACCTGTACCAGCAGGAATAATCTTACCAATGATAACATTTTCCTTGAGTCCAAGGAGATGGTCTTTCTTACCGCGAATCGCTGCGTCAGTGAGGACACGAGTTGTTTCCTGGAAGGAAGCCGCTGACAAGAAACTATTGGTTTCAAGAGAGGCCTTGGTGATCCCCATAAGGACTGGACGAGCCGTTGCAGGAACCCCACCAGAAATGACCACATCACGGTTAGCATCTGTAAAGTCTGTAATATCCATGAGGGTACCCATGAGAAGGTCTGTATCTCCTGGATCCATAACACGAACCTTACGGATCATTTGACGCACCATTACCTCGATGTGTTTGTCACCGATTTCTACCCCTTGGCTACGGTATACTTTTTGTACTTCCGCAAGGAGGTAAGTTTCAACTGATAAGACATCACGTACAGCAAGGAGACGTTTTGGTTGGATTGAACCTTCTGTCAATGCTGCACCACGAGAGATTTGATCGCCAACCTCTACACGCATACGGGCTGTAAATGGTACCACGTATTCGCCTTCGCCAGTTTCACCTTTAACGAAGACTTTCTTAGTACGAGTTGAAGCATCTTCTTCGATTGCTGTAACTTGTCCTTTGACTTCTGTGATGACCGCTTCCCCTTTAGGATTGCGGGCTTCAAAGATTTCTTGGACACGAGGAAGACCCTGAGTGATATCGGTATTTGAGGCAACCCCACCCGTGTGGAAGGTACGCATTGTAAGCTGTGTACCAGGTTCCCCGATAGATTGGGCAGCGATGGTTCCGACTGCTTCACCAACTTCAACCGCATCACCAGTCGCCAAGTTGATACCATAACAGTGACGGCAGACCCCATGACGAGTGTTACATGTAAATACGGAGCGGATAGTTACTTCTTCGACACCAGCATTGACAATTTCACGTGCTAGGTCTTCTGAAATCAAAGTATCTGGACCAACAATGACTGCACCTGTTTCAGGATGTTTGACAGATTTCTTCGTATAACGACCTGTTAAACGCTCTTCCAATGGTTCAATCATTTCTTTGCCATCGGTAATCGCACGGATCACGAGTCCACGGTCAGTTCCACAGTCATCCTCACGGATAATGACGTCTTGGGCAACATCAACCAAACGACGTGTCAAGTAACCTGAGTCGGCTGTCTTGAGGGCCGTATCGGTCATCCCTTTACGAGCACCGTGAGTAGAGAAGAACATTTCGAGTACTGACAAACCTTCGCGGAAGTTTGAAAGGATCGGCAATTCCATAATCCGTCCGTTTGGAGCAGCCATCAAACCACGCATACCGGCAAGCTGTGAGAAGTTTGAGATGTTACCACGAGCTCCAGAGTCCATCATCATAACGATTGGATTCTTCGGATCTTGGTTATCTACCAAGCGTTTTTCCAATTTCTCACGTGCTGCACGCCATTCAGCTGTAACGGCATTGTAACGCTCATCATCTGTAATCATCCCTTTACGGAACTGTTTGGTGATTTGTTCTACACGTTTGTGAGATTCTTCAATGATTTCAGCCTTATCTTCAACAACTGGAATATCGGCAATCCCCACTGTCAAACCAGCAAGGGTTGAGTGGTGGTAACCTAAGTCTTTCAAACGGTCCAAGAAAGCAGATGTTTCTGTTGTACGGAAGCGTTTGAAGATTTCCGCGATGATATTTCCAAGATTTTTCTTCTTGAATGGAACGTTTAATTCCAATTGTTCAATCGCCACTTTGACATCTTGACCAGGCTCCAAGAAGTACTTAGCTGGAACACCTTCTGTCAAGTTGGCATTATTTGGCTCTTGGAGGTATGGAAGTTCTGCAGGCATGATATCGTTAAAGAGAATCTTACCAACTGTTGTCAAGAGAATCTTGTGTTGTTGAGCTTCTGTCCATGGTTTGTTCAAGCTATCCGTCGCAATTCCGACACGTGTATGCAAGTGAACATAACCATTGCGAAGGGCCATGACCGCTTCATCGCGGTCTTTGAAGACCATTCCTTCGCCTTCACGACCAGCTTCTTCCATAGTAAGGTAGTAGTTCCCCAAGACCATATCCTGAGATGGGGTAACAACTGGTTTACCATCTTTCGGGTTCAAGATGTGCTCAGCAGCCAGCATCAAGATACGGGCTTCTGCTTGGGCTTCTTCTGAAAGCGGTACGTGGATGGCCATTTGGTCACCGTCAAAGTCGGCGTTGTAGGCTTCACAGACAAGTGGGTGCAAGCGAAGAGCTTTCCCGTCAATCAAGACTGGCTCGAAGGCTTGGATCCCCAGGCGGTGGAGGGTCGGTGCGCGGTTCAAGAGAACTGGGTGTTCTTTGATGACTTCTTCTAGGATATCCCAGATACGCTCATCGCCACGTTCCACCAAGCGTTTAGCGGCTTTGACGTTTTGCACGATATCACGCGCAACGATTTCACGCATGACAAATGGTTTGAAAAGCTCGATGGCCATTTCACGTGGCACACCACATTGGTACATCTTAAGGGTTGGACCAACGGCGATAACGGAACGTCCTGAGAAGTCTACCCGTTTCCCGAGCAAGTTTTGACGGAAGCGTCCTTGTTTCCCTTTGAGCATGTGGCTCAATGATTTAAGTGGACGGCTACCTGGTCCTGTGATCGGACGACCTCGACGGCCATTGTCAATCAAAGCGTCAACCGCTTCTTGAAGCATCCGTTTTTCGTTTTGCACAATGATACCAGGAGCATTCAACTCAAGCAAACGAGCCAAACGGTTGTTCCGGTTGATCACACGACGGTAAAGGTCGTTCAAGTCAGAGGCAGCAAAACGGCCACCATCCAATTGGACCATCGGACGAAGATCTGGTGGAATAACAGGAAGGATGTTGAGAACCATCCATTCTGGTTTGTTTCCAGATTTGTAGAAGGCATCTAAGACATCCAAACGGCGAACAGCCTTCACACGTTTTTGACCAGTTGCAGTCTTCAATTCTTCTTTCAAGACAGCAATTTCAGCTTCCAAATCCACTTGTTTCAAGAGGTCTTGGATCGCTTCTGCCCCCATCTTGGCAACAAAGGAACCTGGTCCGTATTCACGCAAGCGTTCACGGTATTCGCGTTCTGTCATGATGGATTTGTGCTCAAGCGGTGTATCTTTTGGATCGATAACCACGTAAGCTGCGAAGTAGATGACTTCTTCAAGGGCACGAGGACTCATGTCCAAGGTCAATCCCATACGAGAAGGGATTCCTTTGAAGTACCAGATGTGTGATACAGGAGCTTTCAACTCGATATGCCCCATTCGTTCACGACGAACCTTGGCACGTGTTACTTCCACACCACAGCGGTCACAAACAATCCCTTTGTAACGGATTCGTTTGTATTTTCCACACGCACATTCCCAGTCTTTTGTAGGACCAAAGATGACTTCATCAAAGAGACCTTCACGTTCTGGTTTCAATGTACGGTAGTTGATTGTTTCAGGTTTCTTGACCTCTCCATAAGACCATGAACGGACCTTGCTTGGAGAAGCTAGGGTGATTTGCATACTTTTAAAACGATTTACATCAACCACTATTTCTTACCTTTCTTTATGTTCATTATCGATTGTATGTTCTTTTGCTTTTTGTGAAGGTGAGAAGGACTTTCCTTCACACCTTCAAGCCTAAAGCTTCGAGATAGACAACCTTCTCAGGCTTTCTACTCTCTTGAACTACATATTTTATTAATCTTCTTTCCCTTCAGCTTCGAAAGCTGCGCGAGCTTCCTTAGCTGCTTTTTCACGTGCTTTTTCTAGATCATCTACGTGGATAACATCGTCGTCTTCCCCTTCGTCAAGGTCGCGAAGTTCAACTTCTTTGTCATCTTCATCTAGGACACGCATATCCAATCCAAGTGATTGCAATTCTTTCACAAGTACTCGGAAGGACTCTGGCACACCTGGTTTTGGAATTGGTTTTCCTTTGGTAATCGCTTCATAAGCTTTCAAACGTCCGTTGACATCGTCTGACTTGTAGGTCAAGATTTCTTGAAGGACATTAGACGCACCATAAGCCTCAAGGGCCCAAACTTCCATTTCCCCGAAACGTTGTCCACCAAACTGAGCTTTACCTCCGAGTGGTTGTTGGGTAACCATTGAGTATGGTCCGACAGAACGAGCGTGGAGTTTATCATCAACCATGTGGTGAAGCTTGATCATGTACATGACACCGACAGAAACACGGTTGTCAAATGGCTCACCTGTACGGCCATCGTAAAGAATGGTCTTAGCATCGCTATCCATACCAGCTTCACGAACGGTATCCCAGAGGTCTTCTGAGCTTGCTCCGTCAAAGACTGGTGTTGCGATGTGGATACCCAAGTTACGAGCCGCCATACCAAGGTGAAGTTCCATAACCTGACCGATATTCATACGTGATGGCACCCCAAGTGGGTTCAACATGATATCAACCGGTGTACCATCTGGAAGGTAAGGCATGTCTTCCACAGGAACAATACGGGATACAACCCCTTTGTTTCCGTGACGACCGGCCATCTTATCTCCGACGCGGATCTTGCGTTTTTGTGCGATGTAAACACGAACCAACATGTTGACACCCGATTGCAATTCATCTCCGTTTGCACGCGTAAAGATCTTGACATCGCGAACAACACCATCTCCACCGTGAGGTACACGAAGAGAAGTATCACGCACTTCACGAGATTTATCTCCAAAGATAGCGTGGAGGAGACGTTCTTCAGCAGAAAGATCTTTTTCACCCTTCGGTGTTACCTTACCAACTAAGATATCGCCTTCTTTTACTTCCGCACCGATACGGATAATACCCATTTCGTCAAGGTTTCTGAGAGCATCTTCCCCAACGTTTGGAATTTCACGAGTGATTTCTTCAGGGCCTAACTTAGTGTCGCGCGTTTCTGATTCGAATTCTTCCAAGTGAACAGATGTATAGACATCTTCTTTCACCAAGCGTTCGCTCATGATAACGGCATCCTCGAAGTTGTAACCTTCCCATGTCATGTAGGCAACAATTGGGTTTTGACCAAGGGCCATTTCCCCTTTTTCCATCGATGGACCGTCTGCGATAAAGTCGCCTTTTTCAACGACATCGCCAACTTTTACAAGGGTACGTTGGTTGTAAGCCGTACCTGAGTTTGAACGACGGAATTTTTGGATATGGTAAACATCAAGAGATCCATCTTCCCGACGAACTTCTACCTTGTCAGCATCGGCATAAGTAACCTTCCCATCATGTTGCGCAATGACTGCAGCTCCTGAGTCATGGGCTGCTTGGTATTCCATACCAGTACCCACGTAAGGCGCTTTTGGATCGATCAATGGCACAGCCTGACGTTGCATGTTGGCACCCATGAGGGCACGGTTGGAGTCATCGTTTTCCAAGAAAGGAATACATGCTGTCGCAACGGCAACTACCTGTTTTGGAGATACGTCCATGTAGTCGACTTGATCAGATGGGAACTCTTGGTTGTTACCACGGTGACGTCCCATAACGATCGGCTCAGCAAAACCACCTTTTTCGTTCAACTTAGAGTTGGACTGGGCTACGATGTACTCATCTTCTTCATCAGCTGTCAACCAAACGATTTCGTTGGTGACCACACCTTTTTCACGGTCTACTTTACGGTATGGCGTTTGGATGAAACCATACTTGTTCAAGTGTCCATAGGATGACAAGTTGTTGATCAAACCGATGTTTGGTCCTTCAGGTGTTTCGATTGGACACATACGACCATAGTGAGTGTAGTGCACGTCACGGACTTCATATCCAGCGCGGTCACGTGTCAAACCACCAGGCCCTAAGGCAGACAAACGACGTTTGTGGGACAACTCAGAAAGTGGGTTGTGTTGGTCCATGAACTGGGACAATTGGGAAGAACCAAAGAATTCTTTGATTGCTGCAGTTACTGGACGGATGTTAATGATTTGTTGAGGTGTTAATACTTCGTTATCTTGAACAGACATCCGTTCACGAACGTTACGTTCCATCCGTGAAAGTCCAAGACGCACTTGGTTGGCAAGCAATTCACCAACGGCACGAATACGACGGTTTCCAAGGTGGTCGATATCATCCACGCGGCCAATACCTTCAGCCAAGTTAAGGAAGTAGCTCATCTCAGCAAGGATATCAGCTGGAGTGATGGTACGAACCTTATCATCTGGATTAGCATTGCCGATGATAGTGACAACGCGGTCTGGATCCGTTGGTGCCACAATCTTGAATTTTTGAAGAACGACTGGTTCTGTCAATACTGCTGAATCATTTGGAGTGTAGACAATCTTGTTCAAATCACCGTCCAAATGTTCTGAGATGCTGTCGATGACATCGCGTGTCATCACGGTACCAGCTTCTACAAGGATTTCTCCTGTTTCAGCATCTACCAATGGTTCTGCAATCGTTTGGTTCAACAAACGGTTCTTGATATTGAGTTTCTTATTGATCTTGTAGCGACCAACTGGAGCCAAGTCATAACGACGTGGGTCAAAGAAACGGGCTACCAACAAGCTACGAGAGCTTTCCGCTGTTTTTGGCTCACCTGGACGAAGACGCTCATAAATTTCTTTAAGGGCTTCATCTGTGCGAGAATCCATTGGGTTTTTGTGGATATCTTTTTCAACTGTGTTGCGAACCAATTCGCTATCCCCAAAGATATCAAAAATCTCGTCATCCCCAGAGAAACCAAGGGCACGAACCAAGGTCGTAAATGGAATCTTACGCGTACGGTCGATACGAGTATAAGCAATATCTTTTGAGTCTGTTTCAAGTTCTAGCCAAGCTCCACGGTTCGGAATAACCGTTGATCCATAGCCAACCTTACCGTTCTTGTCCACCTTATCATTGAAGTAGACACCTGGTGAACGCACGAGCTGAGATACGATGATCCGCTCTCCACCATTGATGATAAAGGTTCCCATCTCGGTCATGATTGGGAAATCACCAAAGAAGACTTCTTGCGTTTTGATTTCGCCTGTTTCCTTGTTGACCAAGCGGAAGGTTACAAAGATTGGGGCAGAATAGCTCGCATCATGGATACGTGCTTCTTCCAAGGTATACTTTGGTTCTCTGATTTCATAGCCGACGAATTCCAACTCCATTGTGTCTGTGAAGTTCGAAATTGGCAATACATCTTCGAAAACTTCTTTCAAACCATGATCCAGAAAATCTTTAAATGAATCCGTTTGGATTTCAATCAAATTTGGTAAATCAAGAACTTCTTTGATTCTTGAAAAACTACGACGGGTCCGATGTTTCCCGTATTGAACGTCATGTCCTGCCAAAGTTTTAACTCCTTTTCTATACTAGGATACCAGCTAGGGGAAAACCCTCTCTGAAAATCCGGTTTCTAGATCGCTTCTGACCATATCAGAATGGTTCTGATCCAGTCGAAACGATGTTATGAAGGGGGTGTGATCTACATCACGTGAGAAGAAATCTCCTCCGTATCATTCATCCTTTTTGGAATTTTTAGAAAGATTAAGTTTGTGTGACAAGCTCCGTTTTTTCTAAAAATAGGCACAAAAAGAGCAGCTAAATCGACTTTTATAAAGTTTGATTTAACTGCTGTAAGCTTCTATTTGGACAATATTTCAAATAAAGCGCACGACAAATTACTTGTCCTTATTATATCGTATTTTCATAAAAAACACAAGGTTTTCTCTAGACATGAAAACGATTTTATGGTATTGCAACTCGTTATTTTTATCTATTTTGTCCACTAGATGATGAACTAGCTGTCGTGTTCGAACTACTTGGCGTGTTCGAATTGCTTGTCCGGTTGCTATTGCGATTTCCATTGGAAGTATTAGCTGAACCGCCTAGAATTCCAGCCCAGGCACTAGCATAATCACTATCCGATCCACCAATTGCGAAGCGGTAGGTCGTTTGTGGAGCGCCATTTTTAGCCCAATAGCTGGTAACCGTCGCACCCGACACATCGATATCACGACCATTGACATTGACACGACCAGGTCGTTGTCCTGTCGATTTGAGAACAGTCGATGAAATAACACTGCTATCTAAGGTAAAGCGATCTTGCACGCCCCAAGCAGCTGGATCCGCCTGGTAGATGGCATTCGCTAAATAGGCCATGTAACTTGCGTTATTATTGTAGCCTGTCAACGGAGCCATGGAAGCATTGTTGTCATGTCCAATCCAGCCACCTAAGGTAAGATTTGGAGTAGACAGCATGAGCCACATATCTCCATTCTCATTGGTGGTTCCAGTTTTCCCGATCCAATCGGCATTTGCAAGAGTTGGATTGACCTGGCTGATTCGGCTCTTAAAGGTCGTTGTTGCACCAGAGCTGATGACACCTCTTAACAGGTCCTGCATGATAGTCGCAGTTGCTGCTGAGTAGACGCGGGTCGCCTTGCTCTCATGTTGGTAGACCACTTCCCCATTGCGATCCATGATTTTTTCAATCATGTAGCGCTTTTGGTAATTCCCATTATTGGCAAGGGTTTGATAACCATTTGTATGTTGAGCAACGCTTACTTCGATTCCGCCTCCCATTGGCAGACTTTCAATCCCATACTCAGCGATGTCGTAGCCCATTTTTTCCATATAGCCTGGGACATCGACACCCTTTTCACGAAGAGTACGATAGGTCCAATAAGCTGGGATATTCCATGAGGTGTTGAGGGCCTCTCGGAGGTCCATCATCCCAGTCCCTCGGTTATCCACGTGCATAATTGGCTCTCCACTAGAGAAGTTGGTTGGGTAATTGGAGAGGATACTATTGCTTCCCATCAAGCCTTGGTCAATGGCAATTCCATAGGCCAGCAAGGGTTTAATGGTAGACCCTGGAGAACGCTCCGTGTCAAAAGCATGGTTATTTTGATTCCCGTCAAAATTCCGTCCCCCAACAAAGCCAAGAATAGCCCCTGTTCGGTTGTCCATAAGGACATTCCCTACCTCTACCGTACCCGTTCCATCGTCCAAGATACCTCCATAATTGGCAACTGCTTCTTGCATGGCATTGTAGATAGCTTTGTTAATAGTGGTTTGGACCGTATAGCCACCCTCTCTCAATTCTTTCTTCGCCAACTCTTGATAAGATTTAACGGTCGAATTGTTTTTTAGGTCGTGGCTAGAGACGTTGTCTCTCTTGATTAAATACTCATACATGGCTTCTTCCGCTTCACTGACGGCTTGGAAATACAAGTAGTCGTGTGGCGTCTTCTCGATGCCATTTGACGGAAGGAAATCCTTACTTAAATCATATTGACTATATTGGTCGTACTCTTCCTTAGTGATAGCCCCTGTCCGATACATATTGTACAAGACATCCTTTGCCCGATCCAAGCCTAAAGCTTGATTTTCTGGAGTTTTGAGACTTCCATCAGAAGCATAAGGTGAGTAGACAATTGGGCTCTGTGGCAAACCAGCAATAAAGGCCGCCTGTGGAATGGTCAAGTCTTTGGCAGAAACTCCAAAGATCCCTTGAGCTGCCGCTTCTACTCCAGCAATATTTTGTCCACGGTTGTTTCGACCAAATGGAGATACATTGAGGTAGGTCGTTAAAATTTCGTCCTTATCCATTACCCGCTCAAGAGCAAGGGCATCGATAATCTCCGCAGCTTTCCGTGAGAAGGTCGGTGCATCTCCCACAACTTGTTGTTTGATCAACTGTTGGGTCAAAGTTGAACCCCCACTTGAGGAACCTACTCCGGCAACTGAACCTAAAGTCGCCCGGATTACTGCTTTTGGAACAACCCCGTTATGGCTATTGAAATTTTCATCCTCTGTGGCAATGACGGCCTTTTTAACATTATCCGAAATCGCATCCTTTTGAACAGGAATCCGAATGAGGTCACTATCAATATCAGAAATGACACTCCCGTCTGAGTAGGAAATCTTTGAAACACTGGAAATATTTCGTACTTGTTGAACCAGCTGTGTTGGATCCGGTGTTTCTGTCGCATTAAATAGACTGGCCGCATAGCCAATCGCAATCCCTGCTCCAAACAAGAGGCCACCTAAAGCAAACACCAATAACACATCCCAAAGGAGCTTCATGGTTCGGAGAACTGTCGCTACGAAATCTCCTAGTGACCAGCCCTCCTTGTCTTCTTTCTCATTGACTTCAACAGTCATTTTGGCAAAGAAGCCTTTTATTTTCTTCCCGCACTTTGTAAAAAATTCTCTCATTTGACTCACTCTATTTCTCCTTGTCCTTCCTATTATACCAAATGGACTACTTTCTTTTCAATTCCTAAAGTTGAGAACACTGTTTCCAATTGGATTTTTTTCGTCCATTCATTGCTATTTCAAGTCATTATGGTAAAATAGAGAGAAACCATACAGATACTGGACTGTTTTCATCGATCCGGCCAGTAGCTTAGAAAAGGAGAGAACGATGCACATTTTTGATGAGCTAAAAGAACGTGGTTTGATTTTCCAAACGACTGACGAAGATGCTTTGCGTAAAGCCCTAGAAGAAGGACAAGTATCGTATTATACTGGCTACGATCCAACTGCTGATAGTTTACACCTTGGGCACCTTGTTGCCATCTTGACCAGTCGTCGCTTACAATTGGCAGGCCACAAACCTTATGCGCTTGTCGGTGGTGCGACCGGACTCATTGGAGACCCTTCTTTCAAAGATGCCGAGCGCAGTTTACAAACTAAGGAGACTGTAGACGGTTGGGTCACTTCTATCCAAGGGCAATTGTCTCGTTTCTTAGATTTTGAAAATGGGGAAAATAAGGCTGTCATGGTCAATAACTACGACTGGTTTGGCAGCATTAGCTTCATTGACTTCCTTCGCGACATCGGAAAATACTTTACTGTCAACTACATGATGAGCAAGGAATCTGTGAAGAAACGGATTGAAACAGGGATTTCTTACACTGAATTTGCCTACCAAATCATGCAAGGCTACGACTTCTTTGTCTTGAACCAAGAGCACAATGTCACTCTGCAAATCGGTGGTTCTGACCAATGGGGAAATATGACTGCTGGTACCGAATTGTTGCGTCGGAAGGCTGACAAGACTGGTCACGTGATTACTGTACCCCTCATTACAGACGCAACTGGTAAGAAATTTGGTAAATCTGAAGGGAATGCGGTTTGGCTCAACCCTGAAAAGACTTCTCCATACGAAATGTACCAATTTTGGATGAATGTCATGGACGCTGACGCTGTTCGCTTCTTGAAAATCTTTACCTTCTTGTCTCTTGATGAGATTGAAGAGATCCGCAAACAGTTTGAAGCTGCGCCACACGAACGCTTGGCTCAAAAAGTCTTGGCGCGTGAAGTGGTTACCCTTGTCCACGGTGAAGAAGCTTACAAAGAAGCCCTCAACATCACGGAGCAACTCTTTGCTGGAAACATCAAAAACCTTTCTGTTAAAGAGCTTAAGCAAGGACTTCGTGGCGTGCCAAACTACCAAGTACAAGCAGACGAAAACCACAACATCGTCGAATTGCTCGTGTCATCTGGCGTGGTTAACTCAAAACGCCAAGCCCGTGAAGATGTACAAAACGGAGCTAT
This sequence comes from Streptococcus ilei, assembly GCF_000479335.1. NCBI lineage: Bacteria > Bacillati > Bacillota > Bacilli > Lactobacillales > Streptococcaceae > Streptococcus > Streptococcus ilei. Next base: position 1,696,008 of record NC_022584.1, on the reverse strand, counting down.
CTACGTCAACGGTGACCGCATCCAAGATCTTGACTATGTCTTAAGTGATGCAGATAAGTTAGAGAACGAACTCACTGTTATCCGCCGTGGGAAGAAAAAATACTTTGTCTTGACTTATTAAAAAGAAGACCTCTGAAACTATGACTTTCAGAGGTTTTTTGGTACACTAGAAGTATCATGACGATCAAACCAAAATTACAACGATTTCAGACCGCAACAGCTTTTGCCTGTCCCATCTGTCAGGAAGCCCTTGACCTGGTCCAACAAAGCTTGACTTGTCCCAACCGCCACTCCTTTGATCTTGCTAAGTTTGGCTATGTGAACTTGGCTCCACAAGTGAAGCCCTCTAAGGACTATGACAAGGAGAGTTTCCAAAACCGGCAACTAGTTTTAGAGAACGGCTTCTACGACCATATCCTTACTACCCTATCAGAATGCTTGTCTCCACTGGACCATCCATCTAACATTTTAGATATTGGTTGCGGGGAAGGGTACTATTCTCGCATCTTACAAGAACGGTATCCAGACCATTCCTTTTACGCCTTTGATTTGTCTAAGGAATCGATCCAGCTGGCTGCTAAGAGCGACCATGAATGGAAGGTCAAGTGGTTTGTCGGGGACCTAGCTCGCCTCCCTCTTTTAGACCAGAGTATGGACCTTCTTCTAGACATCTTTTCGCCAGCGAACTATCAGGAATTTAAACGGATCCTGGCCCCAGACGGTCGCCTTATTAAGGTTATCCCAACACCAAGCCATCTGCAAGAAATTCGTCAGAAGGTTAAGGAGCACCTCGATCAGGCCGATTATTCCAATGAGCAAATTATTCGACATTTCTCTGATCATTTTACGGTTGAACAAAGCCTCCATTGCCAGGAAACTTTCGAACTCACACCAGCATTGCGGGAGGCTCTTCTGAGCATGACGCCTCTCCTCTTTCATGTCGATGCATCTCAAATCGACTGGAGTGATTTGACTCACATCACGATTTCTGCCACTATTTTGGTTGGAAGAAACAACTAACAAACACCCTCCATTGATTGACAAATGGAGGGTCTTTTTTTATGTTTATAGATTAGTCACTTTCCTCTACGCCGATTTGTTGACGGTAGGCTTTGGGCGACTTGCCACACAACTTGCGGAAAACCTTGTAAAAGTAACCGACATTACTGTAGCCGACTTCATAGCAAATATCTTCAATACTTTCAGTTGTGGATAAAAGTAACTGTTGGGCCGCTTTGATCCGTTGTTTATTCAAGAGCTCAGCAAAGGTAGAATTGGTCTCACGTTTAATCAATTGTCCTAAATAAACGGGATTGATATAGAGATCTTTGCTGATATCCTTGAGCGACAGTTCCTTCCGATAGTCACGTCCGATAACTTCCAAGACAGTCGCCACATTATTGTTCATTCGATATTGAGAGAAGAAATTCTCCAATTGGTTCCGAACGCAGGTAACAAGATCCTCGAAAGTCGTTGTCTCATGAACAGTTTTCACAACTTCTGTCAGGTCATCTCCATGCAAGTGTTCAAATAAATGAAAGACATCCATAATGAACTGAATAAAGAGTTGCTTGGCTATCGCCACTTTTGGAGTATGGCTTTTCACGGTTTCTTCCAACCAGTTCAACTCCTCTAAAATCTGTTGGATATTCCCCTGGATGATGACACGGTAGATGGGTTCGTAGTAATTAAAGACGCCATCTTCTTCTTCCAAAGGGAGATCCCCATAAAATAGACTTCGTTCAACAAGCTCTTTAAATTGTTGAAAATGTTCCTTATAAGGTGCTTGGAAACGACGCTGTAGGAAAGCCCCCTCATCCTCATCTGAAAGATAGAGTTGAAGATTTTGTCCCAAGACCTGATAAGACGAACTGGCAAAGCCTTTCCTTTCCTTATCCACTCCAATCCAGAGTTGCTTTCTTCCTCGGATGGCCTGCTCAAACTCTTCTTCTGACCAATCTTCATGAAGGAGCCGATTGGCCGTCTCTTGATCTGGTTTTTTCAGAGTTTGAGATAATTTTTCTAGGATATTCCCCAACTCCACCTTATTGACAGGCTTTAACAGATAGTCTGCTACCCGGAGGTTTAAGGCTTTTTTTACATAAGCAAAATCTTGGTAACCCGACATAATGATATAAGCTGCATGGGGAAGAATAGACTGCATTTGATCAATCATTTCCAGACCAGTTTTTCCTGGCATATTGACATCCGTAATCACAATATCTACTGGATAATCCGCAACATAAGCCAAGGCCTGATCCGCATCCTCTGCTGTGTACACAACCTCCATGTCCCATTTTTCAAAGGGAATCAGTTTTTTCAACCCCTCAGTAATCATATATTCATCGTCAACCAATAAGACTTTATACACGATTTCTTCCTCTTAAGTGTCCTCGATGGTAATCGTATAGAGAACACCTTTTCCTTTTTCTGATGTAATTTGAATGTGGTAACGATCCCCAAAGTAGAGAAGGAAACGCTCGTGGACATTGACAATCCCAATTGATTGTCGTTCCTTACTCTCTTCTACTTCTTCTCGAGGATCCCTATGACTCAATATTTGTTGGATCCGTTGCAACTGGTTCGGTTCCATTCCTCTCCCGTTGTCTTGAACACGAATCTCCACAGCTTCTCCAACACGACGGACTTTGATACTAATGACATTGTCCTTGCGTTTGTGATCAACTCCATGAACAAAATAATTTTCCACTAGCGGCTGAAGAGTAAACTTCGGAATAACCATCTCTTCCAGACCGGGTTCAATTTTAAAGCCATAGGCAATTGATTTTGGATAGCGCACCATACAGAGATAGCTGTATTTTCTACAAAATTCCAACTCATTTTCGATGGTCGTCTCTTTCTCCTCTGAAATATTGTTTCGAAGGAGACTGCTAAATTCGTAAATAATATCGGCTAATTCTTCTTGATCCTGCATGACTGCATACATGCGAATAAACTCCATGGTATTATACATGAAATGCGGATTAATCTGCGCTTGTAAGGCCTTCATATTGGCATCTTTTTGGCTCAGTTGTAGCTGATAGATATCCCGAATAGACTTGTCCATATTGTCCAACATGGTATTGGTCATTTCTGCAACTAGGAGGAGTTCCTGCTCTTTGGTATCCACATTGATCCGTCGCTCAGAGTCCCCCTGGCTGATGGCTTCCATGGTATCTACCAAATCCAACACTTGTCTTTGGTAATTACGGAAAATTCGTTGAAGCAAGAGATACAAGACTAAGACCAGGATTAAGGCGACCGAAATCATCCAGGTAAAACTAAATAAGGCTGTTCGAACCGTGTAAGAGGTCGGAATCCCAACCCAGATTTGATAACCGTAAGCAGTATCCCGCACAATCCACTGACTATGATCTTCTGGATTGATGTCTCCCCTGTGGTAAAAAACCTTCCCCAAGGGATTATAAATCTGGACGGCAACTGGAATCGTGTCTTGAATATTGTCGACAACAGAATCCAAAAGCGCTGGATTGATTTTAATATAAGCCAGTCCAATATCTTCGCCAGTCGTAACATCCGTCAAGGAAACCGGAATCGCTTGTGAACTAGCCACGTATTGATCCGCTGGAACTTGTTGCCCTCCTTTTTTACTTTTACTGGAGACAAAGACCGTTGTGTAGTCATTTAACACCAAATCAATTTCATCCAGGGCGTCGTGTTCCAAGTAAAGAGTCTCAACATTGCGGTGTAGGGAGACTTGAATATAGTTGGAAAAATAATTGTCCAGGCGCCAACTTTCATATTCAGAAGGTGTCATTGAAAAATACTTGTAAACACCTTCAAGTTTGGCTGGATTTTCAACCAGACTCTTCCCCCATTGAGAAGATCTCTTATAAATATCCTCCACCTCAGCAGTCAAGCGAGAGGAAATCAACTGAGCGATTCGATCTGTCTCTGCTCGTTGATTATGCCAATAGACCAACGATACCGTCACACCTAAAGTCGTGATGATCCCCACCATGATATAGGCATAGAACTTCAAAAGTGTTGCTAACCATATTTTTTTCATAATTAAGAAACCACTTTAGAGCGAATTGTTTCATAGACGGGTTGAAAAATATCATTGACAAAGAAATGCCACAAGCCCAGTAAAACAAAGAAAAATAAAGCCGGAACGAAATGGGTAACAACTCCTAGAAGAAAGGTACCCAAGAGAAACTTTGTCACTGCACGGATATCAAGAAAAGCACCAATAAAGCTCAGCTTCAAGCTGTTGAGATAGGACAACTCAAAATGGACTTGAAGCTTGAGGTAGACTGCAAAAGTCAAGGGAGCCACCAATAAAAAAATCAAATTAACCAATAAGATAAAAATCTGAAATAGGGACAAGTGGGGCAATTGAATCATCAGATACATGCCATAAACAAGAATAGCTTCGATTAAAAAAAATGTATAGAAAACCTGGTTGGCAGGACGGAAGTTTTCTTTATAGAGCGACCAAGCTTCAGACCAAGCATATTGCTTGTAATCAGATCCATGTTCGGCATATAGACTCATAATCGTTGCGCTAGCTGGCCCAAATCCAAATAAGATTCCTCCACAAAGAGTTAGCGCCCAAAAAATTCCTGTTGCCAGCATGGCTAAGTAGACTCTTGTAAAAATAAATTCAATCATTCTTCCCATAATTTGTCTCCATATTCATTTGCTGTAGAGGGGAACTTCAATCAAGTTAGTATAGTTTCCCTAGTACAACTGATGATTATACCCTATATTATAGCACATTTCCTCTGATGGTTTCGATTTCGAAATCATCAACAGAAAAGACTTTGAAGTGCGAAGACCTCAAAGTCTTTTAATAGACTTAAGCAAGTAATGCTAGCTTATTTCTTAGCAGCAAGGTACTCATCGTATTGTTTTTGGATTTCATCCAATACTTTTTGGTAGGCACCTTCTGATTTCAATTTTTCAAGCATCTTAGGAATTTCAACTTCAGGATCTACTGTACCTGTATTGATGGCACTTGTGAATTGGTTCAAAGTGTTTGTAAGGGCAGTGATTTCTGATTTCACGTTTTCAGTGTTGAAGATGAATCCAAGTGCTGGAGATTCTTTTGCAGTTTCCAAGTCTTTCTTAGATTGTGCAATTTGCTCATCCGTTACGTTTTCGTTGATGTAAAGGATCCAGTTGTTACCAGTGTTCCATCCAGACATGTGAGTGTTTCCGTTGTAGCCATCCAAGACTTTCACACGGTTTTCTTTACCTTCAACTTTTTCCCAGTTCTTGCCTTCTGGTCCGTAAACAAGACCGTTCAAGAGTTCTGGGTTTGTATTCAAGAGGTTCAATACTTCCATTGCTTTTTCTTTGTTCTTAGAGTTGTTTGAGATAACAAAGTTTGCAACTTGAGTAGTGTTATTTTTCTTGTAAAGTTGAGTGAATGGTTTGATTTCAATCTTACGGTTTGCTACACGAGTAAGCAAGCTGTTACCGTAGTCAGCAGGTCCTACTGTTTCTTCACGTACCAACCAAGTATCTTGAGAAAGGTCATATCCAGTGTCACTTGTAGCTACGTCTTTTGGAATGTAACCAGCTTCATAGTATTTATGAAGAGTCTTCAAGTTTTCAACATAACGTGGAATAGTGTAACGGTCAACAATCTTAGTTGTGTCACCTTGCAAATCGACAACGAATGGAAGACCATCTACTGCAATGTAATCGAAGTCATCAGAAGGTCCACCGTAGCTCTTGTTCATTGCGAATGGAACAACGTTTGGATCTTTTTCTTTGATGGCTTTCAAGACTGGTTCAAGTGAAGCGTAGTCTTTCACATCTGAAATATCGATACCATATTTTTCAAGAAGTGGTCCGTTGAAGGCAAAGTTTTGTGAAGATGCAACGTTAGCTGCAACTGGAACAGCATAAATCTTGCCGTTTACAGTATTCCCTTTGATATAAGCTGGGTCAAGTGCTTCATAAAGCTCTTTTCCTTCTTTCTTATACAAGTCTGTCAAGTCAGCATAAGCACCTTTTTGAGCGTTGATGACATAGTTGTTTGCAAAGGCAATATCGTAGTTTTCACCAGATGAAATGATAACGTTCATCTTCTTGTCATAGTCACCCCAACCAAGGTATTGGATGTCTAATTTAACACCAGCTTTTTCTTCGATGATCTTGTTAGCATTTTCTAACAAAGTATCCAAGTTATCAGGTTTGTCACCGATTTGGTACATTTTGATAACTGTTTTACCATCTTCACTCTTAGATGATTTTTGGTTATCACCTGTCAAGTTGCCACAAGCAGCAAGAGTTGCTCCAAGTGCGAGAACGCTAGCAGAAGCTAAAGCATATTTTTTCCAATTTTTCATGAGAAAAACTCCTTTTTTATTTTTCTTTATTAACATTATGAAGAGTGGATGAACAAGAGTTGCTTACTCTTTAACACCACCGATGGTCAATCCTTTTACAAAGTAACGTTGGAAGAATGGATAGAGGATAGCGATTGGAACTGTTGCTACCACCACCATGGCCATCCGTCCAGTTTCCTTAGGAAGGGATTGGACCGCACCAGCGATTTGGCTAGATGCACCGACTGATTTAGAAATGTAATCCATGTTATTTTGGATTTGCATCAGCAAGTATTGAAGAGGATAGAGGTTTTCACTCTTGATATAGAGAAGGGCGTTGAACCAGTCATTCCAGAAGCCAAGGGCTGTGAAGAGACTGATTGTCGCAATCCCTGGTAGAGAAAGTGGCAAACAGATCTGGAAGAAGATCCTCGTCTCACTTGCTCCATCTATCCGAGCAGACTCAAGAATTGCTTCTGGGATCGTCCGTTTGAAGAAGGTCCGCATCAAAATAATATTGAAGGGACTCAATAACATTGGAATGATGAGGGCTCCAACGGTATCTCCTAAATGAAGCAACTGAGTAGTAACGATATATCCTGGTACCATCCCTGCACTAAAGAGCATGCTCAAGAGGGCAAAGACAGTAAAGAAGTTTCTGTACTTAAAGGTTCTACGAGAGATTGCGTAGGCGTAGGTCGTTGTAATGAAGACATTACATGCTGTCCCTACAATCGTCACAAACAAGGTAATAAAGAGGGCTTGAAGAATCTTATCCTTAAATTGAACAAGGAAAAGATAGCCATCTGCACCAAACTTAGCAGGCCAAAATTGGAAGCCGTGAATCGCCAAACTTTGTTCGTCGGTCAAGGAAATCATGACAACAAAGATGAAGGGCAAGATACAGGATAGAGCAACCAAGCCAACAATGCTACTAAAGAAGAGGTCTGCTTTCTTACTAAAGGAGTGGATCCCAACATTATCAACTTTTTCTTTTTTAATTTTTGATTTTGCCATGGTATCCTCCTTTCTAGAAGAGCGCTGCATTCTTATCAATCCGACGTGCTACAATATTAGAAAGTAAAACGAGAATCAATCCGACAACTGATTGGTAAAGACCAGCCGCTGCGGCCATCGCAATATCTCCTGATTTAGCAAGTCCATTGTAGACATAGACATCAATTACGTTTGTCACACTATAAAGGGCACCTGAGTTATGTGGAATTTGGTAGAACAATCCAAAGTCAGCACGGAAGATATTTCCGATTGCAAGGATGGTCAAAACCGTAATTAAGGAAGACAACTGAGGAATGGTGATGTGGCGAATCCGTTGCCACTTGGATGCCCCGTCCACTGTTGCTGCTTCGTAAAAGGTTGGATCTATTCCCATGATGGTTGCGTAGTACATGACACTACTATAACCAAAGCCCTTCCAGATTCCTAAGAAAAGGAGAAGAGCCGGCCAAATGGCAACCTCTGTATAGAAGTTAATTCCTTTCATCCCAAGAGATGTCAAGACATGGTTAATCAAGCCTTTATCGACGTTTAAGAAGGCATCTGTAAAGAAGCTAATGATAACCCATGACAAGAAATAAGGGAACAGCATTGATGTTTGAAATACTTTGACCAATCGTTTAGACCGCATCTCACTAAAGATAATGGCAATCCCAACAGAAACAATCAAGCCCAAGAAAATAAAGGCTAAGTTGTATAGAACAGTATTTCTCGTAATGATATAAGCATCGTTGGAGCTAAAGAGGAATTTGAAGTTATCAAACCCAACCCACTTACTTTTCATTACGCTATCAATAAATCCCTCTCCAGTGATATGATAGTCTTTAAATGCAACAACGTTTCCCAAAACAGGTATGTAGAAGAATAAAATCAACCACACTGCACCTGGTAAAACCATCAAGAAGAAAATAAGATTTTCTCTCAAGGTCTTCAAAAACTTTTTCATCTGACTCCCCCCTTTGTCGTTTTCTCCCTTTGGTAACGTTTACATTATCAATTATAAAACTCTATGAAAACTTTTTCAAACTCCTAATTATAGAAAAAATTCTACAAATTTATGACATAGCCTTAAAAATGGAGAAAAAAGGAGAAGAAATGTCTCCACTCATCGGACATTCTTCTTCTCCTTCAACATCATCTTTTTAAAGACACCTTTTTAGATTAGGTTGTATAAATGGTCGAAGCTGTTGCAATCGTATGCCATTGGTTGGCTGTCGTGGCTGCAAAGTCCTTGTCTGCGTAGAAATCATTAAATGGCAAGATCTCTACTTCCAACTCATCAATACGTGAGATAGAACCAGTTAGATAGTCTTCAATACGACTTTCTGCTCGCTTAATCCGTTGCAAGAGTCCACCCATACGAATATCGACCGTATCCAAACCAAAGACCTTGTTTTCTTTCAGCCATTGCTGGCTAAAGAGAGCATGGAAGTTTTCAATCTCACTTCTAAGTTTTGGTAATTCTTCTCTGGCAATTTGTTTCAAGCCGTCTTTATCATCTGCTTGATAGGCTTGGCGAATGCGTCGTCCTACATCCACTTTGTTACTTAAAATAGCATTCAACTGAGCCTGAGTTTCGAAAAGATAAGCATAGATGCCTGCTTTTTCTTTAATAGCAGACAGAATCTCAGCTGCCTGAGCAAAGTGAGGCTTATCCTGCTCTGGTGTCATGTGCTGATCAAGAATTGGGCAAAGAACATCTTGATAAAAGATATAGCGGTTAGGATTAATCCCACTCAGATTTCCTGGTAGGTCTGGCAAAAGATTGGCCAGGTCAAGCTGCATAAAGTCCTCGACGGATAGGCCTGTATTGGTCTTGAAGTGAGCTGACAAACGTTCTAAGTCATTTCTGTAGCTTAGCTCTGCCCAGATTTGCAAGCTCGGTAAAATAGAGAACTGGGCTGTTTCACCACCATTATCTCCCCAACCAGTCACAATGACTTCTTTGATTTGATTGGCACGGCAGGCTTTATTAGCTTCGACTGCGATGAGACGACTGAAATGGTTATGAGGCGTGAAACCAATCCACTTCCAAGCACCACCTGCAAAGGCGATATCCTTGCTAATCTTGTGATGGTTACGGAAGTTGCGGTTGTATTTTTCCTCGCTATCTTGGTAATAATCCCAGTAAACCAAAGTCACACGGTCTTTTAGACGGTCGAGATAAATGCGAGTTTCTTCTGGAATTTCTACATCACGGTCATACTGGCCATCTGCTGACATGAGCTTGAAGAACATATCGCTCCACATCTGGCAGTGGAAACCATACTTGTCTGCGATATCCAGCACGCGCTCCAAGTGTTGGCACATAAGGAGACTACGATCCACAACGCCGTTTAGGATGAGGTAGCGTCCCAAACCAACCAGGTGGGCTTCGTCCATTCCGATATTGACCTTGCGAGTTTGCAGTTTAGACAAGGTCGCAAACATGCCGTCAATCAGGTCATAAACCTTTTCTTCGCCAATGAGGAGAATGTCCTCAACATCACGAAGTTGCTGGACTTCTTTGACACCCCATTTGACAAAGGCTGACAAGTGGGCCAAGGTCTGAATACAAGGAACAAAAGTCATATCAAACTGCTGAGCGTAAGCTTCGATTTCCTGTAACTCTTCAGCTGAATAAGCTCCACGGAAATAGCCAAAGTAAGGTTGTTCCTCGATTTGATAGGTATCTTCCATGTAGAGTTCAAAGGTTGAGTAGCCCATGAGAGCCAAGACCTCAACCATTTGTTTGGCAGAGGCGACATTCATTACAGCATTACGGGAACAATCCGCCATATAGGCCAAGTCTTCATAAGCTGCCTGCTCTTCAATCTCCACCTTGTCACCTTCTGCTAAAGCTGTTTCTAGAACGGATAAGGCGCGGTAGAGTTGGTGTGGTTTACGATAGGTCAGTTGATAGTGACCACCCTCACCCTTGATAGAGATAGAGGCTTGATCAGACTGAGCAACTGCCACTTCTACGTCTGGTAGGGAAATGTGATTTTTTAATACTTCAATAGCTTGCGCTTGTTTGGGACTAAGTCCTGTAAAACTTACCATTGGTTTTCCTCCTGTAACCAGTTGACAAGGGCACCGTAGAGATTGGCATCTGCCTGATAGGTGCAGGCTTGGATGACTGGTGCAATTGTATACTCTTCATATCTTTCGACAAAAGCATCTACTGCTTTTTGGACCCCTTTGATAAAATCTGGGTTCTGACTGATAGAACCACCTAGGCTAATGACATCTGGGTCGATCAGATACTGAATATTGAGTAGTCCTTGAGCAAGATTACGATTCATACGCTCAATGGCTTCTTGACAAAGGACATTGCCTGCTGCAGCCTCTTGGTAAATCTTACGACCGTCCCAATCGGATTGACCAGATTTTTCATTCACATAGCGAACCATACTTCCAGTTGACGCAAGTTGCGACCAGTTATTGAGTTTCTCAGTTGGTGCAAGAGTCGTCATGTAACCAAACTCTCCACCCAAGCCATGGCGACCACGGTGTAGTTTCCCATTGATCATCATAGCCCCACCGATTCCTGTACCAATCACGACGCAGGCTGCATTTTCAGTCTCAGGATGAGCCAGCAGTTCACTAAGTCCAACACAGTTGGCATCATTTTCTAGATGGACAGGTAGCTGGTGATGAGCAAGGACCTGGTACCATGAAAAACCATGGATATATGGAATGGCACTAATCCCCTCAATCACTCCTGTTTTTTGATTGACCGCACCTGGCACACTCATCGCAATCCCACGATAGTCCTGTTCTGACAAGCGTTGGTCCAACCAAGCCAACAAATCTTCTAGAGTGTCTGGAGTTGGGGTGCTGGTCTTATCTAAAATCTTTCCATCAGGAGTCAGACTAGCAAACTTAATGCCAGTCCCTCCGATATCAATCGTTGCAATGGTCATTACTTTCACCTGCAAAAAGGAGCGAGTCAGCAGTTGGTTCTTACTTCTTCGCTCCTCCTTTCTTTTTCTGTTTACTATTTGAAATTAAATTGAAATTAAATTTCTTCTTTTTGAATGAATTCTGTACGAATTTCCTGTGGTGCCAATAGTCCTGAATGAACTGGGTATGGGCGTTCCAGCAAATCAAGAATGGTTTGTTGTTTTTCAGAAACGCGAACATTTTCTTGACTCATATTGTAGTAACGAAGGACATAACCTTCTTCATTCTCAGCCACCTTAAATGCCGTTGGGCAGACTTGTGGTAAGTTCAGTGCCGCATGGTTAAAGAGGCTACCCGTTGCGGCAACACTACCCTCTTGTTTTGCAACTTGAAGAGCTGTAAATGGCACCTGGAAGGCTTTGGCACGACGGAAAGCTGAGAAGCGTTCGCCTGCTTGGTGGCATTCTACTGCAAACTCAACTTCGATATCACGTAAGCACTGAGCTTCCGGCGTTGGGAAATAGCCCCAGTCACCGAGTTCCCCTGAAGCACGAAGAAGAGTTACAGCCATGGTGTCGTCTCCGAGGATTTCATACTCGTGCAATCCTTTATTGGATACGGTCACTCCTTTGACATCATCATACAAGCTGACAAAGGCTTGTTGGTGTTGTGGATTTTCAGGATTTTCCCAAGAAGCCGCTGGTTTATTTGGTCTTGTCACAACTTCATAAATGCTTTCAGAATCATTGCTTGGACGAGTGTTATGAGTTTTGACCAAAAGACGGATGCGGTGATCCTTGGCAGTATTGGTAAAACGAGTCTTAAAGCGAATCTGTGGGTTATCCACAAAGATGGTCATCTCCGTTTCAAGAGGAATGGTTGTCAACTCTTCTGAACGACCAGCATCTCGTTTCATAAACTCGATAATGCCTCTTTGTTCAGCATCCAATTTTTCATCTGCACTGACTGGAATCGTCAAGTCATGTTTGAGCAATACCTTAGCATAACGAGCGTTGTTTGCTAAGACATCGTATCCTTTCAATTGAGCATAGATTGGTTCGGTTCCTTTTGGTTGGAAGTAAATATATTCGTTACCAATATCTCCACGATCCTCAAAGCGGATAAAGTCTTGGTAAGCTTCGTTTGTAGTCTTGTCATAGACGGTGATGCCTTCATCTACACTCACAGTTATAAACGGTGTATCAATCACTCCATTTTGATAAATACCATCTCGGTATTCTACTTGCCCTTCAATCAATTGGAAGCTTGCCCAAGAAAGTGGAGCCAGATGAACTGGGATTGTCACGCGCACTTGACGAGCAATATAAGGTTGGCGGAACTTATCCTTGGGTAAAGTGTAGCCAAAACTTGCTCCCAAGTCTTCAATCTTGGCTTCAATGACATGACCATCCAAATCTTCAACATGGTACTCTGGCAAGGACATGGCTGCCATCTTCTTGTAGCCTTCAGTTGGATGTAACTCTTTGAAATCACAAGTAGCAACATCCACCACAACACTCACAGTATCTACCTTGTCATGTAAAGCTGTGTTAACAACGGTGAAGAGGTGTTCGCTTTGTGCATTTTGGGTAGCCAGTTTGCCCTTCCATTCATTAAGAAGGTTGCTCTTAACAAAATTTCCGACTTGATTGACCTTGGCAAAACGAGTTTCCATTTCACGGTGGACCTCGTCTATACTACAGCCACAGATACTATCGTGTGGCGCATTTTGCAAAAGCACTTTCCAAGCATAGGTCAATTGATCCTTATGATTATGACCTCCTGTGAGAATGGTCAATGGTTCCACGACCTGCTCGAGCAAGTTACTATTTTCTTGGAAGGCTTGCTTGAGGTAAATACGAGATGAAGAGGTGTTAGCAAGAGTATACCAACCATCCGTTTCCTGACTGGTCAACTCACCTGTGACGGTTGATAATTGTTCAGGAAGGGCACTTTCTACTGCTTGCACGTAGTCATCAAAGGAACTGTGAATAAAGGTCACGTCAGGGAAGAGTTCATTGGCGACGCGAATGGCTTCACTCAAGTTTCGTTGAACGGGTTGGTGGTCACAGCCGTTCATCATCAACCATTGGTTGGTCGATGCATAGTCACGGACATCCGCCAATTTTTGTTTCCAGAAAGTCAAGGCTTCGTCTTTATCCACTGGAATTTCATTCCCGTTACTGTACCAGTTAGCAAAAAGAATGCCGAGTACACGGCTACCATCAGCCCCTTGCCAGTACATCTCAGAAAATTGAGAGGTAAACTGTTCATCTTCAAGGACTTGATTGTCAAATCCGATTGGTTTGACACCGCGACCAAAGGCTGCTACGTGAATGCCTGATTTTTGAAGGATTTGAGGAGCTTGTCCCATATTCCCAAAGGTATCTGGGAAGTAACCGATCTGCGTAGATTTGCCCCATTTAGCACATTCCGCTTGTCCAATCAAGGTATTGCGGACGTTCGCTTCACTGGAAATCAAGTAATCATCCTGCAAGATATAGAAGGGTCCAATCTTGAGTTTGCCTTCGTCGATATAACGCTGCACCTTGTCACGGTTTTCAGGGCGAATTTCTAAATAGTCATCAAGGACAATCGTTTGGCCATCTAAGTGGAAGCTCTTGAATTCAGGATCATTTTCAAAAAGATCAAAAAGATTGTCAAAAAGTTCCACCAATTGCATCCGGTGACTTTCAAAAGGTAGATACCACTCACGATCCCAGTGGCTGTGAGAGATGATATGTACAACAACATTTTCCATGAGTAAAACCTCATTCTAACTTAAATTTAAAAATAGATTGGTGATTCTTTAGAAGAATCTGTTGAGCGACAGCTCATTAATGAATATCCAAGTAATCCAAGACTAATTCGCAGAACATCATGTTGGCCCAAGAGAACCATTCGCGCGAGTAGAGAGTCGGATCATCTACGTGGAAGCTTTCGTGCATCACTCCTGTTCCACCATCGCAAGCAACCAACTGATCAAGCAAGAATTTCTTCTCAGCTTTATCTGTAGCTGTCAAGCCTTGGATAGATAGGGCAATCGGCCAGATATAACGATAGAAGGTATGAGAACTTCCGAGACCGCTAGCGTATTCTCCTTGGTAGAAGTATGGATTTTCTGGGCTGAGAATGGTGCGACGAGTTGCTTGATACACTTCGTCATTGACATCACAGTAACCAAGATATGGAGCAGCTAACAAACTTGGTACGTTAGGATCGTCCATAATGCTAGCATTTCCCAAACCGTCCACTTCAAAGGCGTAAATCTTTTCACCCTTGCTGTTGGTGGTGTAGGCGTAGTTTTCGATTCCTTCTTGAATCTCAGCTTGGAGACGTTTGGCATCAGCAATCATGCTCTCACTATCAGCTAGATTCAATTCTGCAAAGATTTCCTGGACATATCCCAAGACAACAACTGCAAACATATTGGACGGGATTAAGTAGCTATACTGACAGCAGTCATCACTCGGACGAAAGGCCGACCAGGTCATTCCTGTCACGGCAAAGTCAGGACCAAAACCATCATTTACCAAAGTGTCTTCCTTACGATCGGTATCCCGAACAAAGCGATAAGGGGAGTTGTTGTGGTCTTGTTCCACCGTCCAGAGATGAAGGATATCCTTGGTCGCTGAGACAAACGTTTCATCAAACTGGCTAGTCTCACCAGTTTCTTTCCAAAGGAGATAAGCCAATTGCAAGGGGTAGCAAAGCGAATCTACTTCATATTTGCGTTCCCAGATCCATCCATTGAGGTCTGTATGGTCTGTTTCGTGGTGCCCCTTCCAGTTTTCCTCAATATTAAAAGAGTTCGCATAGGGATCCTTGAGGATCAAGGTCATCTGACGTTTGACCAAACCGGCAATGGTCTGGCGCAAGAGCGGGTCTCTTTTTGCCACATGAAGGTAGGGTCTCAGCTGGGCTGTCGAGTCACGAAGCCACATAGCTGGGATATCTCCAGTCAGGACAAAAGTCGAGCCATCTTCCAAAATTTCAACTGTATTGTCTAAAGTATCTGTGTAGCAACGCTCAAAGACATCCACCCACTCAGGGTAATCCTTGACACGTTCTGCTACTTGGTCCAACCATTCTCTTACGATTTCTTTTGAATAGGTCATTTGTTTTCCTCACACGTATCGATTCTTTCCTATTCAGTATAAAAGATTTCAAAGGGGAAATACATACGCAAATTATAGCCCTTTTTCTACAAACTTTTCTAGTTTTAAAAATTGCTTTCAGATTCTAGTAGCTTCTGCTAAAATAAAGAAAGAAAAGGGCTTAGAAGCTCTACTTTAATACAGGAGGTCCTTTATGAAGACCGATTTGACTTGCATTGATACCCGCTTAGGAACAGACAATCACCCAGCTTATTCCAACGGCAACACCCTCCCTTACACAGGAGTTCCTTTTGGGATGAATTATTTTCTCCCACAGACGACACATGAACAGGGTGCTTGGTTTTTCAACCCCAACCTTCCAATCTTTCAAGGCATTCGCTTGACCCATCAGCCGAGCCCTTGGATTGGGGATTTTTCTTGGTGTCTCCTCACCCCACTAACAGACATACCAACTCAAGAAGACCTCTATTTTAGACAGAGCAGTTACCGGATCCAAGAAGCTATCTTTCAGCCCCATTATTTAGCCCTCACCTCAGAGCGCTATCAAATCCACACAGAGGTGACGCCCAGCCTCTATGGAGCCTTCCTTCGCTTTAGGGGGCCATCTGAACTAGCACTTGCCTTGCACTGTCCCAATGGACTAACTGAGCTAGAATTCGGAGAAACAAATCTTCACTTCCACATCCTAGATCAAAATCATACAGACCAACATGACTTTCCGTTCTATCTTCATTTCGAATTTGACCAAGCTATCACTCGAACTCACTGGCTAGGGCAGGATTTGATCCTAGAGTTTGACAGCCCCATACTAGAAGCTCGATTAGGCACTTCCTTTATTAGCCCTGACTTGGCCAAATCTCACCTCCCTAAAGCTAGCTTTGAAGATATGAAAGAAAAAGCCGGTCGCAAGTGGCAAGAGCTAATGGACCGATTTGAAATTTTAGATACGGGCGGAGAGGATCGAACCTTTTTCGATCACTGTCTCTATCGTAGTCTGCTCTTTCCTCAGACTTGTTATGAAGTGACCCCTGAAGGGAAAGCAGTTCATCGTGACTTCGCCCACAACCGCATTCAAGAAGGAAAATACTTCACTAGTCTGGGCTTCTGGGACCTCTTTCGGACCACCTTTCCTCTTTATAGCCTGGTCTATCCTGAGCTCTATCAGGGATTTCTCGAAGGCTTCCTTAACCATTACCGGGATACAGGCTTCCTCCCTAAATGGCTAGCGCCAGACGAAAGAGGCATGATGCCTGGGACACTCGTTGATGGGGTCATTGCAGATGCCATTCAGAAAGGCCTGGCTCCCGACCTTCACACGGAACTTTTTGAAGCCATGCTGGATACAGCTAGGAAGGAAGATCCAAATGGTCATTACGGTCGACGAGGAGCGAAAGAGTACAAAAAATTAGGTTATCTATCCACCGACTATCACGAAAGCGTGAGTCATACCATCGACTTCTCCTATAGCGACTTTTGTATCGCCCAAACTGCTCAGATACTTGGCAAGGAAGATCTTGCCAAAGAATATGCCCAATCTAGCCTTTCCTACCGAACCCTCTTTGATCCAGAAACAGGTTATATCCGAGCCAAAGATAAGAAGGGTCATTTCAGACCAGACTTCTCTCCGATCAGTTGGGGACGCGACTATGCAGAGTGCTCTGCCATTCAGGCAACCTTAGGCGCCCTTCACGACATAGAGGGACTCAAGCAACTCTTTGGAGGAGAAGAAGGCTTTACCCACTACTTAACCCGACTGGCAACCCAAGCACCACATTATGAAGTGACGGGCTATGGCTACGAAATTCACGAAATGAGTGAGATGGCCCAAGCTCCTTTTGGGCAAATTGCCATTTCGAACCAACCGAGTTTCCACATCCCCTATCTCTTTCGCTATAGCCAACACCCAGAATACACTAGCTTACTGATTCAAGCCATTCGCAAAGAAGCCTTCCAGTCAAGCTTCCAGGCCTATCCAGGAGATGAGGATAATGGCAGTCTATCTTCTTGGTATATCTGGTCAGTTTTGGGACTCTATCCGACTTGCCCCGGAAAACCAGTTTATGACCTGGGGATTCCTCTCTTCAAACACCTACGCCTCTATCTCCCTCAAGAGAAAAAATGGATCCATATCCATCGTACAGCCCACACAGCTCAGGCACACTTCCTTCAAGATGTTTCACTTGATGGGAAAAGAATCGACAGAGTGAGTCACCAAGACCTCTTGAAAGCAGAGAAGCTGGATTTCCACCTCTCTTGGCTCCCTAAGATCTAGAAAACGAAAAAGAATGAAGAGTTGGACACTCTTCATTCTTTTTCTATGGCACTAATATTCCCTAATCCCCAACCTTATAGAGGAAAGACCCTTGTTCTGTAAAACTGTACATCCCAGTTCCAGTCCAGAGACGGTCTTTACTTGCATCAGAGTCATCATGGAAGACGACTTCTCCATTTTCGTCCGTTTGATCATCAATCGTAAGCCCGGCAGGGATGAATTCCATTAAAAATCCACCTGTGATTCCTCCGTAAACTCCTCCCGAAACAGTCCCATAATCCGTCAAGGAGAGACCGTAAGATTCATATTCGTTAGAGACCAAACCATTTTGATCAAAGACCAATTTATTTCCCTTATCATCTTGCCAGACACCAGCTACGCTACTATAATCCCCTTGAGCGATTGCTTCAATATCCATCTTTGTTTTCTCTTTCTTCTCGCTCGAACTTTCAGCTTTCTTTGTTTCACTAGTAGCTGAGCTATCCTTCGATTGACGAACCGTACTTTCTTTACTTTCAGCCCCTGTCTCCTGCTTTTTCTCACCGCAGGCTCCAAGGAAAAACAGTAGAGCAGAAAGCAACAATAACAAACGATACTTTTTCATCATGAATCTCCCTAATTCAAACTATTCTATAAACCTAATTTTATCCTTTTTCTAGCAAATTGACAAGTTTCTTTTACTATCAAAAAATGAGGCTGGGACAAAAGTCCTAGCCTCTCAATTGTCTTTGGATTGTTGAGCAAGACGCAGTGGTTGAGTGGGCTCTACTACGCTGATTTCATCAGCTTTTACAGCCCTACTCAACTGTGCGGAGGTGGGACGACGAAATCGAATTCTAACGAATGACTGATTTCTGTCCCACTCTCTTCTCTATTTGATTAATGGGCTAACATTTCCTGTGCAATTTCAAATCCTGTCAAGTCACTTGGGTAGTAAGTAGGCCAATTTTCTAATTCCTTATAAAGAGCCTCTTGACTTTCCCCACCGAAGAAAATGTGGAAGTGAGCTGCCTTATTAGGAGCAATTTGGTGGTCACTGAATTGAACATACTTGAATTCACCCGCATTTGGATCAGTTGCTTCAAAGAGATAACGCACTCCACGATTCCCTTTTGTATAGGTTAGTGTATGCTTCCCAGCATAGCGGTATTCGAACTTCTTCTCTTCCCCATTCTTATAGAAGGTCATGGTTTTGTCTGTAATGACAATCCGGTCGACATCTGTTTTATAACCTGTGGTGTAGTAGTCTTTATACTCTTCAGCTGTTTTGGACTTGGTTAATTTAGCTTTGTAGTCAAAGACTTGATCCAAGGTTCCATCTTTTAGATAAGGATACACAGACTGCCAGTCTCCCGCATAGTCTGAAAGAGTTCGGTCCTTAATAGCACTGTCTTCAAAGTAGCCATTGGCTACTGTTTTGGTGTCTTCTTCCTCTTCTGGAGCGATTTCTTTTCCGGCTTGAGTCGTTGTTAACTCTAAAGACTTGAGGTTGGCTCCCATGATAGAGATGTAGTCTTCACCATCTTTCATCTGCTCATCTGTCAAGCTCTCTAGTGGATTCAAAACAGCTAGATCTACACCGGTTTCAGCAGACAAGGTTTTCGATAAGGATTTAGAAGCATTTTCTTCAAAGTAGATAACCTTGATATCGTTCTTCTTGATGTACTCTGTCAATTCACTCAAACGACTCGCAGACGGCTCACTATCCGGTGATAAACCTGAAATAGAGACTTGATTCAAGCCATAGTCCAAGGCCAAATAACGGAAAGCCGCGTGCTGCGTTACAAAGTTTTTCTGTTTCGCTGCAGATAGGCTCTTCGTATAGCTGTCATCCAATTTTTTCAACTTAGCAATATAAGCGTCCGCATTAGCTGTAAAGCTATCTTTTTTATCTGGGTACTGTTTCACCAGTTGATCACGAATCGTTTCCACCATTTTAATGGCTCTCTGTGGAGACAGCCAGACATGGGGATCGTAGTCATGATGGTGTTCTTCCCCTCCCTCATGGTCATGCTCTTCTTCACCACCTGGTAAAAGAAGCATATTTTCAGTCGCTTTGACAACCTTGGTTTTCTTGCCATCCATTGATTTCAACAACTGAGGCACCCAAGTTTCCATGTTCTCGTTCTCATAGACAAAGACATCTGACTCTTGAATTTTTGCGCGACCTTTGGCAGACAATTCAAAATCATGGGGTTCCGAACCAGACCCAATCAAGAGCTCCACATCTCCCTCGTCTCCGATGACTTGCTTAGTAAATTCATAGACAGGATAGAAAGTAGTCATGACTTTCAATTTCCCTGACTGATTTTGACCGCCACTACAAGCTACTAAAAGAAGACTACAGAAGGCTAACACGAGCCATGCAAGTTTTTTCATAAGATCACCTATTTTCTAAATTTAACAAAAAGATTTGAGAGCAAAAAGAAGGATACAAATAAGAGAGTGATGGTCGCACTAACCGGTGTATCCGGGTAATAAGAAAGAATGAGACCACTGACCATCCCCACAAAACCAATGACTACTGCCAACAGCATGACTGAACGGAAAGTTTTTCCTAGCTTTAAAGCAATACTAGCTGGCAAGACCATAATAGTAGATACCAACAAGGAGCCTGCAGCCGGGATCATCAAGGCGATAGCCACTCCTGTCACAATATTAAATAGGATAGACATGAGACGTACGGGTAAACCATCTACATAAGCTGTATCCTCGTCAAACGTAAGGATATACATAGGACGAATAAAGAGAACCGTCAAACATAAAACAATCGCCGCAATGACAAACAAAGCTAGCACTTGCTCATCAGTAATAGTCAAGGTGGAACCAAATAGGTACTGGTCCAAACTCATGGAACTTTTACCACCACCCTTCATGATCACTAGGGCTAAGGCCAAGCCAGTCGACATGAGAATCGCTGTCCCGATTTCCATAAAATCTTTATAGACTGTTCGTAAATACTCTAGAAATACAGCCGCTATGATTACCACAATGACTGTCGAAATAGTTGGAGAGAAACCAAGGAAGAGGCCAAAAGCGACCCCCGATAGAGAAACGTGACTCAGTGTATCACTCATCAAGCTCTGACGACGCAAAATCAAAAATACACCTAAGATAGGGGAGAAGAGACTCATGGCAACCATCGCCAACAAAGCCCGTTGCATAAAGTCATATTGAAATAAACTAAGCATGCTCCTCACCTCCATCTTTCTCATGGACATTAAAGCAACGCCATGGAGAATTTTGTTTTCTCACCAGGTGAATATTGCGATCCGCGTAATGGCTCACCTCTTCGGGATCATGCGTAATCATTAAAACAGCCTTCCCATGGTGGTGGGCACTGTGATGCATCAATTCGTAAAACTCATCCTTACTACCAGCATCCATCCCAGTAGTCGGTTCATCCAACACAAAAATATCTGGATCAGACGCAAACATTCGTGCAATAACAGCCCGTTGCTTCTGACCACCGGATAGAGCCCCTAACGGTTTATCACGATGCTCTAACATCCCAACAGAAGATAAACTAGCTAAAATGTGCTCCTCATCATGATGATTTAACCGACGAAACCAGCCCTTACGAGGATAACGTCCCGATTTCACAAACTCATAAACAGAACTTGGAAAGCCAGCATTGAAACTTGCAATTTGTTGCGGAAGATAAGCGATTCGTAATTTTTTACCCGCTACATTTTCCTTAGCGATTTCAACAGTTCCTACTTTGGGTTTTAAAATTCCAAGACTTGCCTTAATCAAAGTAGATTTAGCAGCACCATTCTCACCCGTCAGGGTCACAAACTCCCCACTATCCAAGTAATAATTCACACCTTCTAGAACAGGCTCTCTATCATAATAAAATGAAAGATCTTTAACAGTAATATAACGCATTAACGAAGATCCTCCAATAAGCGCGATAAAAATTTAGAAATAACCATCTGTTCTTCTTGAGAAAATTCACTCAAAACTTGATTATACACAGCCAAAGTATGATCATGATGATGAGAATGTTCTTCAGCAACCGGACGCCCTAAATCTGTTAACCGATACAAAACAATACGAGCATCTTTCTCGTCTTTCAAAGCTTCCAACATGCCAAAAGAAAGTAATTGCTTAACTGCTTTGGTCACAGCAGCTTGACTGACATTTAGCAATTTAGCAAGCTCAGAATTTGAATAATTATCTTTTGAAAGTAACATTAGAATATGCTCTTGCGTGTTGGTTAAAGAAAAACCACTCGTACAGGAACCAATCAAAACTTCATGCTGATTCTCAGAAATAAGTAAAATAGAATTTAAAAAATGTTCAATCTGATTAGCAACTTTCATATGTATTTCCTTTCTGTTAACCGGTAAATACTTTACCGGTTAATTATAACACAGTAAAGGAAAGTAGTCAAAGTATTTTCAGAAAACAATGAGAATAAATTTAAGGAATTTATTAGTAACTCACCAGTAAAAATTCAACGAATAAAAGAAAAAGACAAGGTCCGAAAACCTTGTCTTTAATACTATACCGGCGGCCGGGGTCGAACCGGCACGTCCTTGCGGACACTGGATTTTGAGTTCTATGAATACATTTTTTAAATCTTATAACCTTGATTTAGTAGGTTTTTTAGACTTTTAAATCTTGCAAAATAGACTCTTTTTTCAAATTTTGGTAACTTTTTTGTAACTCATCTTTCTCTCTTAAATAACTACTTCCATAAATAGTGAGTCGATAATCTTATTTCTTAGTTATCTCATTTGTCAAATTAAGCTAGACAATTTCACCTGACTCAGAAAAACTTGATACGGAGTTTGGTAGTTCAAGGACTTCCTTGGGATTCGATTTCGCTTATCAAGTACAGAAAAAACAAATTAAACTATAGTCCGTTAAAAATTAGAGGTATCGTAGTTAGTTTACATATCTATCAAGTGTCTATAGTAATAAACTTCATTATTAAAATAAAATGTATTAGTATCAAAGCAACTATCTCAACTTGATTGGTTACTATAATACATCCCTACTAATATCAAAAAGCCACTGTTTCCAGTGACTTCATAATACCTTTCACTCAAAAATATTTACGTTTTTACCAACAAAGCTACACACTCAGCGGTTCGCTGTTACCTTAAATTTCGTTATGAAACAAGTTTATTTCTTTCTAACGTCCTCAAGAACCTCATCGCCTTTCAACTCAAAGACT
Source organism: Streptococcus ilei (assembly GCF_000479335.1). NCBI lineage: Bacteria > Bacillati > Bacillota > Bacilli > Lactobacillales > Streptococcaceae > Streptococcus > Streptococcus ilei. The sequence continues at coordinate 1,673,232 of NC_022584.1, read as the reverse complement.
CTGTGATTCTATTATTTGTAAAACTTCTTTCATATTTTCAACTTTCCATTGCGCTTTGTCATTAAAAAATGGTAATCGGCTATCATAATAACCAATAGTTGCAATTCCGGCGCTAGTTGAAGATTCAATTCCAGAGTATGAATCTTCAATTGCAATACATTGTTCTGCTTGCAATTCTAACTTATGTAGCGTTGTTAAATAGATAGACGGATTTGGCTTACTTTCTACAAAATTCTCTCCGCTAACGATGACATCAAAATATTTTTTTATGTCACACCTTTCTAAAACTTCATTAATATGCTCATATTTTGATGATGATGCTACAGCTAATTTGATTCCGTTTTTCAATGCATAGTCAATAATTTTTAGAATTTCTTTTCTAAAAAGTAAAGAATAATCAATTTTTTCATATCTCTCATCACTAAAAGAAGCATATTCTTTTTCTATAGTTTTTATATCATATTGTTTCCCAATAAATTGCTGTAAAAGCCTATAAAGATTAAAATATGATTTACCAACTAATACCAATAGCTCAGAATCTTCGTAACTAGATTTTGGATTAAGGTGTTTGATAAAATCTTTCTGTATTAGAAAATCTTGGTACTCTGTATCAACTATAACTCCATCCATATCGAAGATTATACCTTTCAAATTCATAAATCCTTCTTTAAAATCAAAATCTATCATATATAATACCCGTGTTGCTAGTTGATAAAAAATCCTAAATTATAGACCAAAATAGCCCGTTCGATCTCTAATTGCAAACCTGCTAAAGAGCGAGCAAGCGGATGTTCAATGTTAAACAATGCATTTAGGACAGAGATCCGAGTTTCGATGGTCCTTCGGATTGCCAGGATAGCAGGATTGTTGTGCTCAGCTGCTCCTTTCATATTTTTACGAATCAGCGTCAAAAAGTCTATTCCCTTGGCTTCCAATCGTTTTTTCAGTTCCTTACCCAAGTAGCCCAAATAACTACTATTTGGGCAAAATGTTACTTAGTTTCTTTTTAAATGAGCAATGAGTAACTTAATAAGATAAGCTAGAACTACAAGTGATAATAGAAAGAAAATAGAATAAATAAAATAGATTTGCATATTGGACACCTCCTAAATAAAAGAGATAAGCCATCCTGCCCTCAATATTATTGTACTCCCACTTAAAAGCGGTGTCAAGCATTATGATAAATAATACTAGCACCTATGGTGAATTTAAAATCTAAAAAACAAACCATCAATCTGCATTAAAATAATCATAAACCTCTTTATATGGAATTCCGTTAATATTTTAGACACATTTTGGGAGGAAATTTTGAAGACTAGCGTCCTTCTATTTTTCCCAATAAGTTTTAACTTCTTCAAAAATCTTATTCAAAAGTTCTGCATCTTTTTCTGACAACTGATTTTTTTCTATAACTCTATCTTTTAGTTCTGTTGCCTTTATTTTATTTCTTGCCACCGAAACTGCTATTGAATGTTTCAAAATATCAAACTCATCCTTTGAAAAGTTTGCAATATTGGTAAGATCTAATTGTTCTAGAGGTAAACTACTGATAATTGAATAAGGTTTTTGTCCCAGCAAATAATCTGTAGTAGTACCAAAGATATTTGCTAATTTCACAACGAATTCTAATCCTGGTTCTAACGTTCCATTCTCCCACCGAGAATATGTCCCTTGTTGAACTCCAATTAATTCCGATATTTGTACTTGAGTTAACTTTTTTGATTTTCTGAGAGTTTTTAACCTCTCTGAAAATTTATAATCCTCTGTATACATAATTCTCCTATAGATATTCTTATTCGTATATTTTTTCTTGACAAAATATTCTAAACGGTATAAAATAGAATTATTCCATAAGGAATATTTATTTTGAGATTAAATATTCCATTGAGAATATTATAGCATAAAAGGGGGTAAAAGCGTATGTAATTAGTAGTCGATTTTAAAAATTTTAATAAAGGAGGTAAGATTCGACAAAATAAAAAAATCTTGAAACAAATGTGCCGTTCGTTCCAAGATCAAAACATATTATGTAACAATTATACCACAGAAAACTCCTCAGTTGCACAAAAAAATTTCGGAGGTTTCACAAAAAGATGACCAATAAAGAGTTAGTCAATCAAATTTCTGGCCTAAACTCTACCTCTACTCTTAAAAATTGGATCCAACTGATTAAAGAGATAAGTGGCAAGGAATTTAAGAAAATTAAAATTCCTATCAGTAGAAATCCAAGAACTCATCAATTAAGTTATACAGTTGCCTATGACTTTACAGACGAAGACCTTAGACAATTTCAAAAGTTAGCTAACCTAAAACTTGAAATAGGTCTAAAAGAGGCTATACAAGCCGTATTTGGGAGTCTAGCAGACAATGAACAAGAACTCCTAAACCAAGTAATAGATGAGCTCTATGATGAACTGAGCGCCTTAAAACAGGAATTTAAGCGAGAAATACGACTGATAAAAAATGAGAATGCCAATCTAAAAAAGAAAATCCAAGATATTGAAGAGTCGATGCAAACCGGCTTACTAGGGTTTGTTCAGAAGAGGTCAAAAAATAGGTTCGGCTAATAGCGAATTTTCGGCTGAGCCATGAGGCAGAAAGCCGAAAACGAGCGTAGATGCGGACGGACCATTTTTGACCGAAAGGGTGTGTAGTAACACCACCCTCTGCAAGTTAGGTGTACCATCGAAAGAATTCAGTATTCCCAAGGGTTTCGGAGATTTTAAGAGTGGCAAAATTAGGCAAAAAGTTGAATCAAAATCTATGGCAAAAAATGAACATTTACGTTCTGTATTTGACTGGATTCAAATTCAGTTTGATAAGACTGAATTTTCGCCAAGAGAAATAATCGAAGACATTCTATTTCTTGATTATGACCTATTTATTGAGAATAAAGGGAGCCTTAAATACTATAACTATGATAGCCAGCTTCATCATGGGAATATCCGTATCTACTATGGAGCGAAAGAGTCGTCCCACATGCTTGTCATGTCAGGACAGGCACTCGAGTTCTTTAGAGATATGGTATTAGATCCAAATAGTCTGTCCGAAAGACAGTTTCTGAACAACCTCTACTACAATTACAATCAGTTTTCAGTAAGACGAATTGATATTGCAATAGATGATTTTAATGAAACACCCTATTTCACTCCTAATCAGCTTCTAAAGATTTGTCAGAAAAAACGCTTTATATATGGAAAAAGCACTTACTACAATACCTACGGAGATGAAACAATCGGCCAAACCTTATATTTGAGAAAACCCAATGATGATGAAAGACTTAGAATTTACGATAAACGCTTAGAACGAGCTGAGAAGCTCGGTATCAGCAAGCGTTATATAGAAAATTGGATAAGAACGGAGTTAGAACTTAGGAAAGAAAAAGCTCACTACTTCATTCAAGAATGGTTGCATTCAGAAATAGATCTTCTCAACTTTACCAAGGGATATCTCAAAGAAAAAGTGAGGTTCTATAGTGATAGTCACTTCTCAAAACCTTTGAGAACTTGGGAAAAGTTTTTAGGTCACTCAAAACCTGTCTCTATCATTATTTCAAAACCAAAAACAGAACTAGAACAAAAATTAGAATGGTTTACCTATAAAGGTTCTGGAGCTATTCTAAAAGCGTATAAATTTCTATACGACAATAACTTACTGCATGAGTATGAGAAATCTAACTATCTCGCACTCAACAATATGGAATATCCACCAGATTTAGCAAGTGGATTAATAGAAAGGGCAATTCTCTTTAAAAGAGAAGATTTAATCCCTACAATCAAAGAAAATATCAAAAGGAGAAATTAATTATGGCAAAAATGCTTTCACAAAATGACTGGAATTTTAATAACATTGGAACAAAATTTGAATTGGATGAAGTTATTCCAAAATTTGAAACGGAAGTCCGAGCAGATGCAAACGGAGAAATTATCAAAAACCGAGATGGTAGCGAAAGACGTTTTAATACCAATAAAATCATTGGTTGGAAATACAATGTAACAATCAAGGATGGACAATTCAAAAAGAAATCAACCCAAGTCTCAGTAGACAATCCAGAAGCTTTAGTCGATAATGACTATATCCAAGCGATGGATGAAGTACCAGTTACATTTGACAATTTACAAGCCACTATGATTAGTTCAACGATGTATTACAAGGCGGATGCTATCCATTTAGTAGATGTAAAACAAAAATAAGTATTAGACAAGGGGAGTTAATCCTCCCCTTACTTAATCTAATTAGAAAAGGAGATCACATGATTAAAACAGTAACAAAAGATGACCTTATCGAACTTGGATTTGCTCCAGGAACTGCAAGAAAGATTATCCATACTGGCAAATTACTATTAGTGAATCGTGGTTTTAATATCTACGATAACAAACGGATTGGTACAATTCCAGCCAGTGTCGCTGAAGAACTACTAGGAATTGAACTCCAGAAAGAAGCATAATGAATGACTATTCGTAAAACTAAAAATGGTAAATGGACTGTTGATGTTTCTAATGGTTTCCACCCAGTCACACAAAAAAGAATACGTATCATTCGAAAAGGATTAAAATCTAAAAAGGAAGCACTAGAACTAGAACAACATATTCGAGTTGTAGAATTAAAAGAAAAACAATTTGACTTTGTAGTAACAACAGATATGTTATTCCAGTTGCTTGAAGAAGACGATTTGAAAAATGGCAGAAAAATAAGCTATACAAGCACACAAAGAAACAATTATGAGCGTCATATTAAACCATATTTTAAAAATACAAATTTAAATAAATTAACGTATGACCATATATTCGAATTTCGTGAATACCTAAAAACAAAACCTAAAAAACAAAATGAAAATGAAACTTTAAGTTATAATACAATTAATAAAGTTCTAATTCTACTTAAAAAAATTTTTGACACTGGTATAAGAAAATCCCTTATTGATAAAAATCCTGTTGAGAATCTGAGAAAATTACCAATTAGGAAGCCTAATATCAAATTTTGGAGTATAGAAGAATTCACGAGATTTAGAGAACTTATTCAAGATGATGAAACAAGCTATGACCTGTTTTTCGTAATTGCTTTCTTTACTGGGATGAGAATGGGAGAAATACTCGCATTGAACTGGAATGATATAAATCTTTTAACAAATACAATTTTCGTTACCAAAACGGTATACTTTGTAAATAATACAAGCTACATTAATACAACAAAAACACGATCAGGAACTAGAAATATTACAATCAATCAGAAATTAACGGAAATGCTAAAAGATTGGAAAGAAAAACAAAAAGAAAAACTTAAGGAATTTACCAAAAATATTGACGGACTACAAATAATACAGAGTACACCAATAACTATTACAAAAAATATGATTGATAAGAAGTTTAAGCAAATACTAGAAAGGGATAAAGATTTAAAGAGAATAAGAATTCATGATTTAAGACACTCTCATGCATCATTACTTATAAATCAAGGGGAAGATTATCTTGTTGTTAAAGAAAGATTAGGACACGCATCTATTACGACAACAATTGATACTTATTCCCATTTGTACCCTAGCAAACAGAAAACATTGGCTAATAAACTTGATGATTTATTTTAAAATGGAAAAAATTGGTAACTCGACAAACAACAAAGAAAAAAAGACAAGGTCCGAAAACCTTGTCTTTTAAACTATACCGGCGGCCGGGGTCGAACCGGCACGTCCTTGCGGACACTGGATTTTGAGTCCAGCGCGTCTGCCAATTCCGCCACGCCGGCAAAGTATAACTGGGGTAGCTGGATTCGAACCAACGCATGAGGGAGTCAAAGTCCCTTGCCTTACCGCTTGGCTATACCCCAATAATATAAAATAGGCGAGTGATGGGGATCGAACCCACGCATGCCAGAGCCACAATCTGGTGTGTTAACCACTTCACCACACCCGCCATATTCTTATACACGGGCAGTAGGAATTGAACCCACACTGAAGGTTTTGGAGACCTTAGTTCTACCTTTAAACTATGCCCGTAAAGGATGGAAGGGGAGGGATTCGAACCCCCGAACCCGAAGGAGCGGATTTACAGTCCGCCGCGTTTAGCCTCTTCGCTACCCTTCCAAAAAATATTAAGTTATGGCGCGAGACGGAATCGAACCGCCGACACATGGAGCTTCAATCCATTGCTCTACCAACTGAGCTACCGAGCCAAATATTGCGGGAGCAGGATTTGAACCTACGACCTTCGGGTTATGAGCCCGACGAGCTACCGAGCTGCTCCATCCCGCGTTAATATTAAGGAGGATGTGGGATTCGAACCCACGCACGCTTTTACACGCCTGACGGTTTTCAAGACCGTTCCCTTCAGCCGGACTTGGGTAATCCTCCAATATAATATAGTCCGTACGGGATTCGAACCCGTGTTACCGCCGTGAAAAGGCGGTGTCTTAACCCCTTGACCAACGGACCATAATATTAAAAATGGGCACGAGTGGACTCGAACCACCGACCTCACGCTTATCAGGCGTGCGCTCTAACCACCTGAGCTACGCGCCCAAGTAAAAAACTTGGTATTGAACGAATGTTCAAAGCGGGTGACGAGAATCGAACTCGCGACAACAGCTTGGAAGGCTGTAGTTTTACCACTAAACTACACCCGCTTGAAAAATGGGAGTTAACGGGATCGAACCGCTGACCCTCTGCTTGTAAGGCAGATGCTCTCCCAGCTGAGCTAAACTCCCAAATGAGCCTAGATCTCTCTAGACTCAATCTTGCTAAGCGACTACCATATCTCACAGGGGGCAACCCCCAACTACTTCCGGCGTTCTAGGGCTTAACTTCTGTGTTCGGCATGGGTACAGGTGTATCTCCTAGGCTATCGTCACTTAACTCTGAATGATGAACATTCAAAATTGAATACCTATATTCTAACAAAAATCTAAACGGCTGTAAATATCCTCAGTTACTTTTTGGATAAGTCCTCGAGCTATTAGTATTAGTCCGCTCCATTGCTCACACAACTTCCACTCCTAACCTATCTACCTGATCTTCTCTCAGGGCTCTTACTAACATATAGTTATGGGAAATCTCATCTTGAGGTGGGTTTCACACTTAGATGCTTTCAGCGTTTATCCCTTCCCTACATAGCTACCCAGCGATGCCTCTGGCGAGACAACTGGTACACCAGCGGTAAGTCCACTCTGGTCCTCTCGTACTAGGAGCAGATCCTCTCAAATTTCCTACGCCCGCGACGGATAGGGACCGAACTGTCTCACGACGTTCTGAACCCAGCTCGCGTGCCGCTTTAATGGGCGAACAGCCCAACCCTTGGGACCGACTACAGCCCCAGGATGCGACGAGCCGACATCGAGGTGCCAAACCTCCCCGTCGATGTGAACTCTTGGGGGAGATAAGCCTGTTATCCCCAGGGTAGCTTTTATCCGTTGAGCGATGGCCCTTCCATACGGAACCACCGGATCACTAAGCCCGACTTTCGTCCCTGCTCGAGTTGTAGCTCTCGCAGTCAAGCTCCCTTATACCTTTACACTCTGCGAATGATTTCCAACCATTCTGAGGGAACCTTTGGGCGCCTCCGTTACCTTTTAGGAGGCGACCGCCCCAGTCAAACTGCCCTTCTTCTACTAGGAACTGTGGTTCCATTCTTACAATAGAATAAAGTAGGTGTTTCATGAAAAATAGAATAAAGGACGATGTAAAAGAGCAGTTTTTAACCTCTCTTCAAACCATCATTTCTTATCCTTCGGTTTTAAACGAAGGCGAAAATGGAACACCGTTTGGACAAGCTATCCAAGATGTCCTTGAGAAAACGTTAGAAATTGCTCAAGAAATGGGCTTTCAAACCTATCTAGATCCTGAAGGATACTATGGATATGCAGAGATCGGTCAGGGGGAAGAACTCCTGGCCGTTCTTTGTCACTTGGATGTTGTTCCAGCCGGTGATTTAGAAGATTGGCAGACGCCACCTTTTGAGGCGACTCTGAAAGATGGATGGTTGATCGGACGTGGAGTACAAGATGACAAGGGGCCATCCCTTGCGGCCCTTTACGCAGTTAAGAGTCTGCTTGACCAAGGACTTGTATTTACCAAACGGATTCGCTTTATATTTGGTACGGACGAGGAAACTCTCTGGCGCTGTATGAACCGCTACAATCAGCTAGAAGAAAAAGCAGATCTTGGCTTTGCTCCAGATTCGTCCTTCCCATTAACCTATGCTGAAAAAGGCTTGCTTCAAGTGAAGCTCCATGGACCAGGCTGGGAGGATCGTCCTTTACAAGCTGGTCGTGCCCTTAACGTGGTACCAGATAAGGCAACTTATAAAGGGGAACGCTTAGAGGAACTTTTACCAGTGATCGAGCAAAGTGGTGTGAACTATACAGAAGAAACTGGAGCAGTAACCGTTCTTGGACTGTCTAAACACTCCAAGGATGCGGCTGAGGGTGTCAATGCTATTGTCGGCTTAGCGGAAAGTCTTTCCTTGATCCAGCCTCATCCAGCCCTTCTCTTTATAGCAGATGCTGTTGGGGAAGATGCGATAGGAGCAGCTCTCTTTGGTGAAATCAAAGATGAACCAAGTGGTGCTCTTTCCTTCAATATTGCGACCCTCTCTATTGATGAAGAGCAATCTGAAATCGGGATTGATATTCGGATCCCTGTCCTAGCAGATAAGGATGCTTTAGTAGAGCGATTAACTGAAGTGGCAGCTAGCTATCAACTTCAGTATGAAGAGTTTGATTATGTAGCTCCCCTGTACGTTCCATTAGATAGTCCGTTGGTGAGTACTCTGATGGCGGTCTACCAAGAAGAAACGGGGGATCAGACTCCAGCTATGTCCTCAGGAGGAGCTACTTTTGCTCGAACCATGGAAAATTGTGTGGCTTATGGGGCCCTCTTCCCTGATGCTCTCCAAACAGAGCACCAGGCGAATGAACGAGCCAAACTGGATGATTTGTATCGTGCAATGGAAATTTATGCCGAGACCATTCGACGGTTAGCAGGCAAAGAAGTCTAATATAGATTTGAAAAAAGCTTAGATGGTCAGTGAACTGCACCCCAAAAGTTAGACAGAAAAAATCTAACTTCCTGAGAAGGTTGTCAAATCCCCATCCAATACCGCATCATCTGGATTCGTCGACTTGAAGAAATCCTTCCGATTGGCAAAGACCATCTCATGATCGGGGTCTTTATCTGACATAGTTACCGTAATGAGGGGATCCTTATCTGATTGGTATTTAAAGATACGCACAGTGACGGTGAAATCAGTATTTCCATCAGACTTTTTCATCTGACTAGTAGAAACTTTATTGGCACCTTCTACTTTGAAATCCGTTGAGAACGTTGCTGAAACAGCACCATCATCTGTTTGATAATCAATTTTCCAAGATTTCCCATCTTTCTGTATCTTGGCCTTATCACGCGCGCTAGAGACATATTCACCAGACAAATCGATGGCTTTTTCCTTAGATGAGGACGAGGTCTTCGAGGTCTGGTTGAACTCTTTTTGATGATCCGGTTGGATATTGGAGCTAGAGTAGAGATAGACTCCTCCAATTAGAACCACTGCACTCACAAAAGCGATGATCATCCAAAGATATTTCTTATCTAACTTTTTGATCATTTCAATACCTCCTTGAAATGGTAGTTACCTATTAGTATACCTTAAATTCTATTTAAAGCAAACTTTGACCGAATTTCATAAATTTTTTATCGTTTTTCGATACTTTTTTATTGACTTATTTTTTATAAAGAGTATACTATAAGTAAATAATAAATAAACTTTAAGGAGGCTTGCGATGAAAAACTCAAAAACCTTAAAAAATGTTATTGAAGTCTTAACGGCTTTCATTTACTTCTGTGGCTTTATGACTGTGGCAGCACTGGTCATCCACCTGCTTTCACGGATGGGTGTGTTTAAGGATCTCGTTCAATCTGGGCGCTTGTCCTTTGAGGTGAATGGCATCCAGCTTTTCCCAAAACATCTGCAACCCCTATGGCAGTTGCTCTTCCCACTAGCCTCAAGTGCTATTTATATTCTTCTTCTCATCACCATTCGTAGCTTCCTCCAAAATCTCTACCAAGAAAAGATCTTTTCTCACTCCAACATTGATCTTTGCAACCGAGCTTGGAAGATCTTATTGGTCTTGTCCTTTATGTCTGGTACACTTGAAACCAGTGGCGACGTTTATCTCCTTCCCTTTACCTTCCAATTGACCTTTAATACGGGACTCCTCCTCGCTGTCCCAATTGTCTGGGTCCTTGGCAAGATTTTAGAGAGAGGAATTGCGATCGCTGAAGAAAATGAGCTGACCATTTAAGGAGGGGACCATGATTATCGTCAATCTAGATGTCATGCTGGCCAAGCGAAAGATGAAATCCAATGAGCTAGCTGACAAAATCGGCATCACTACCGCCAACCTCTCCATCCTTAAGACAGGCAAGGCCAAAGCTATCCGCTTCACCACCCTTGAAGCTATCTGCAAAGAACTGGACTGCCAGCCCGGAGATATCCTGGAATACCGGCCAGATGAATAGGAAATATCTTAAGAAAAGTAATTGGAGACTTTCCTTAGGTGAGGACGGACGGTAGCGAATCCCTCTGGGATTCCATACCTAAAATTTGAGCCTACTGTCTCAAATCTTCCGAGAGTCTGAAACGAAACTGTTTCAGACTCTTTTCTCACTGATGAAAACTATAGCGATACAACAAAAGCACTCCCGCGGGAGTGCTTTTAGTATACAATCATCAGTTTAGCCAATGATGCTGCCATTTAGCACAGATGGATCAACGGTTAAGACTGTTAATTGATCCCCGTGTTCTGCAGAAAGAATCATGCCTTGGCTGACATATTTCTTCATCATCTTACGTGGTTTGAGGTTGGCCACGATTTGGAGTTTCTTGCCGACCAATTCTTGTTCATTTGGATAGAATTTTGCGATACCAGAGAGGATTTGACGGTCTTCGCCATCTCCTGCATCTAGGCGGAAGCGAAGCAATTTGTCAGATCCTTCGACGCGTTCAACTTCTTTGACCTCTGCCACACGGATTTCGACCTTGTCAAAGTCTTCAAATTTAATCTCATCTTTTTCAGACTTGAGTTCCACTTCTTCTGGAATCCATTCTTTTTCTTCTGTTTTACCAGCAGTCATTTGAGATTGGATGTAGGCAATTTCTTCATCCATATCCAGGCGAGGGAAGATTGGAGTTCCTTTGGCAACTACTGTGACATTTTCAGGGAAGCCTGCTAGGGTCAAGTTCTCAAGATCGAAGTCCAAGCCCCTCGCGCGACAACTATATTAGTATATCACGACCAATAAATCTTGTCAATATCTTTTTTCTATTTTTTTATTTTTTTTGTTATTTTTTTTGATTTTAAAAAGGAAATGCTGTTAAATTAGCACTTCCCTAACCTCATTCATTATTTCTTCGAGATAAAGTTCTTCTTGCTTTCCACGGTCAATCAATCCTCTTTTAGAGATTGTTAGTAGATCCAATGAATAGTGTTTAATTTTCTCCAATTCATTTTTAGTTAAATGTTTTTTAGAGTATTGTCTTCTTAATTCTTTTGGATTTTCTTTGCTAAAATCAAAATAATTATTTTGAGCTAAATACTCTTCCAATTCTTTGATATTATAATGCAATCCTACATGAAAGGCAATTGGTGCAAATGTTTTATGTAAGGGTTGAGTACAAACACTTCTGTATTCGATGGTTCCTCTTGTTGTTAAATCTTGAAAATGGTAGCTTCTATGATTCTTTAGGTCTTCTTCTTGTGGTTTTATATTTTGTCTCGTTCCATTTAATCGATAAGCTACTATTTTTTCTCTCGCTAGGTAATCCTCTACTCTAATAGGTTCGAAATATAGTATTTCTTCCTCACGATAAACATAAAACATGGCTGTCTTCGCTAAATAATCCAGAAAGTCCTGTTCATTTATAAACGCTTTAGGGTTCACACCAACATTTTCCTGGTAATAACCATGCATAGACTCTTCCCAGAAAATATCTCTTGATATCGTCGTATCCCAGTTTTCTCCATCGAAAATGGAATTAGCAAACAGATATGCTTTTGCAGGTTCCACCTTATTCATCGCGTTAATCACTTTTAAATAATTATTTCTTGAAACATCCAGTTGCACTTGATTTCCACAAATAAAGGTTCCATAGTCTGGATAGTTATGAAATTGACGGTTGGTAGCTTGTTCAGCTAGTTGTAAGAATTGGATCAGCATTTTATAACGATCAATTTTTACAGGTTGATTATCGTTTATTCTCCAATAAGGATGAAGGCCACGTCCTTCAATTTGATGCTGTTTCTCTCTTAAAAATGGTTGAATAATGCTTAAATAGTGATTAAAACGTCTTTCAACTTCTTGAATTGTTTTAGCTTTTTCAAACGCAAATTCAATGGTATTGTAGGATAACTCGAATACAATTTGATCTTTATTTATTTCATGTTGCAACTGGACTGGATTGCCGTCTTCATCTAGTTTAATCGCTATAAATTCTTCAACCTCTTGCAGATACTTAAAAAGAGCCTTTGCAACCAATACATCCGTTTTATTTCCCAAGGTATTTACGATCGGAAATTCTAGTTCAACTCCAATGTACTGATCTGGATTTTCTTTCAGGGAAGCCAGGTAACGCTTCGCCAATAGTTGCTGGGCCAGTGTTTGTGATTTTTCTTTTACTGTCATAACTCTTCCATTATATCAAAAAACGCCTGCTTACGAAATTGTTTTAAATTAAAGCAATTTCGTAAACAAGCGTCTACCATTTACCTCAAT